>NZ_MUZB01000025.1:0-40704 GCF_002076325.1 Rhodococcus sp. 66b | reverse complement strand
CGCTCGCGGAGCGGGCCAAGCCCCGCAAGATCGAGATCAGCAGCGCCGGGAACGGCAGTGGGAGCAGCAAGGAGGTGGGATACAAGCAAGGGAGCAAGCAGATCGATGCGTGAACAGCAGTTCAGAACAGCATGTTTGGTGAGGGTGCAGAGAAAATGGTACGGGTCGATGATGTCGAGAGCGCCCGCATCGCCGAGGACGAGCGTGAAGTAGCCGGCGGGGGCCGGCGCGACCACTCGGGGTGGGAGGGGCTGGATATCCGCCTCTGGCACGATCTGGAATATGCTGCTGTGATGGGGGATTCGGATCGGATTCTCGCCGATGCGCTCACTCCGGCGGCGTGGGTGTTACTCACCCGGATCGAGGTGGGCGCCTTCGAGGGACCTGTGGGGCCGACCCCGCCGATGATGCTGCCCCGCTTTACGTATCGCGTTCCGGTGACGCGGCCCCGGGCTACCCAACGCTCCCCTCCGCAAGGTTAGGGGGCGTGGGCGGGTTCCTCGTTGTCCGGCCCCCGACGGCGAAGCGAGGAACCCTCGGCCCTAGGAACTCAGGCGCTTCCGCGCTTCCGTAGTGGTTGCCGAGACGCTTACACACTGTGACGTCCCTACGAATACCCGAGCAGTTGTGGGTACAGGCCTTCGACGCTGAAAAGTGCGAGAAGTGTGACCCGGCTCGGCAATCATCTTTTCCGTCGGCAGCGCGAAAGCGCACGTTGTCAGAGTTTTTGTCCGAACGCCATGTGTACGAGTTATTTTCGACTGACGGTGAGGTCGTGTCATGGAGCGGTACAAGTTCACGTTCGCGGATGAATCGAGTGTCGAGGAATTCTTCGAGTCGGACAACGAGGCGATCGTCGCGGCCACGGCCGCCAACGGCGGCAGTAGTCGGGGGTTGTATGTCCAACGCTACGACCATCGCGGGTTGTTGTTGCCCACAAAACTTCCCCCCGGCGGGCACCGAGGAACACGGTGCCCGATGACCCCCGCTACGAGTGCAGTGCGGGAGCCGACCACCCGGGCGTCGGCGGTGGCCGAATCGGCTGCGGGACTGTAGGGGTGCGGGGCCGCTGCGTTTACAGGACCTGCGGGGCCGCTGCGTTTACAGGACCGCGAGATGGGTAACAGGCGGTGAGATGAGATGAAGGAGTAATCGCATGGATGTCAAAGACCTCGATGTGGTGGTCTGGCCGGAATCCGAGGAACGTGAAGCGTGGTGGCGCGAGATTGTCGGAGCGAGTCAAGATGCACTGTCGGCGACGATGACGCCGAAGCGGCATGTCGAGGACGCACCCCCACAGATTCAGCACGCGGCGTAGATTCGTCGACACCGCGCCGGCCTTGTATGGCGGTGCCGTACCGCTTGTCCCCTTGTGGAGGTTGAAAGTTCCCATCCGGGATGACGCGGCACCTTTAGAGGAGTTAGTTGTGCGTTCTTCCTGGCGGATAGGACGTGCAGGCCCGTCTGGTCGTTACTGACGAACGATTAGATCGACCCTCCGCGTTTCGTCGGAGTCCGCGGTTCTTGTCGGGCAGGATGTGCGAGTTAATTCAATTTCTTACGATGGGCGTTGGCCGTTGCCCGCTTTGACCTCAGGCAGCGCTGAGTGGCTGGGGTGCAGCAGGTCCGAACTTCCGGCGCACGCGGTAGGTCTCGGATAGATGCAGAGCGGCGTATCGATCGGTGAGAGGAGGCGGTAGGTGCGTCACCCGTTGAAGGCAGTATTGGACTGGCTTCGCAGTGGCTACCCGGAGGGTATTCCTGAGAAGGATCATTTCGCGGTGTTGGCTGTCTTACGCCGTCGGCTCAGTGACGCCGAGATCGATCAGGTGGTGGCGCTCTCTGTCGAGCATGCTCATGAGACTCCGGATCGCCACATCAACTACGAGCGTGTTGGTGAGCTGATCGCAGGAACCATTGGTGAGGAACCTTCCGAGGAGGACATCGAACGCGTTACTCGTCGACTCGACGAAGGGGGTGGTCTGTTGGCGCACTCCGAGACGCACGACGGCGAAGAAAGTCGTGCGGCGGATTCCATTTCCCACAACACGCTTCGGAAGTAGTTGTCGTGCAGCAGTTAATGCCGGGGTGCGCCCGCGAGCGGGTGGCTGCGCCTTTCAGCCGTGCGCCATCCACAGTCGGCGCCAAGGACTCGATGAATCTGCGATCCGACGGAATGTAGGTCGGCAATCAGGACCTCGCCGAGGAACGCGACCGGTTGCAGGCTCTGGACGAAATGAGCCGCTGCAAGGAGATACCGCTCGACATCGTGCTGGACGAATTGGACTGTCGGCAGGGAGCGTCGCCTGAGTGTCCCGGAGTTGCGGCGGGTGGAAATGTTCAGTGAGTCGATGCAGTCGAGAAGGCTTGAGTGGGGCGGGATTTGCGGTTAACGCCGCCGTCGGTACGGCCCGATCATCTGGCTGTAATCGCGGAAATTGGCGCGGGATGCCACCCGTAGACGGTTGGCTGTTGTGTGCCCTGGGCCTGGCGGTGATGCTGTGGTGTGGACGGTTCGCCAGCTGTTGGTGACGGCAGCCGGCGAGCGTGCGTATCCCGGTGCTCGGGTGCGTGGGATTCACGCAGACCGTTGCCGGGTGGTCGTGGCCGGGAGTGGGGCCTGTCGGCGACTCGTTGCGTGTGCAGCGCTGCGCCACCAGGTTGATTACCCGGCTGCGGAGGCGGCGAAACTGGTGCGGTGGAGTGACGGGGCACATGTGCGGCGCAGCTGTGCATGAGGGTTTTTTGCTGCCGGGTAATGCGAGTATCCGTGATGCTTGATGGTGCTACGTCGCGGGGGACCTGCTCGCCCGTTAGTTCGACGACGATCCTTGGGCCATTGTCGGTGAGGGGATGGGATCGTTCTCGAAATCAACCGATCCATCTGCACAGATGCGTCCGCGAAATGCTGGTTGTCAGACCAAGGCGTACATGGACGGTCCTGCGCATCTCAGTTGAGGATTTCGCCGCGTTCGGTGGAGAGGAGCGCGGTTAGCCGTTCTCTCCAAGTCTGGAGTTGTTCAGGTGTCAGTCGTGTCCACTCGGTGATCTCGTTGATGATGCGTAGTGGGGCGCGACTGCGGTAGGACCGGGTGGGGTTACCGGGGAACTTCTTGTCGGTCACATTCGGGTCGTTCTCGAACGACCCGGTCGGCATGACCGCGTACATCCGTGGGACCGCGTCGCTGTCCGAGAGTTCTGCAGCGATCTCGGCGGCGAGGCCGGCACCATCGACAAGAGCTGTGAAGTAAATGTGGTTCATCACTACCTCGGGGCGGTAGTTCGATGGACGGCCTGCGGTGAGGAATTCACCCACGCGGAGGTTGGCGATCGTGCCATGAAAAAACGGTCCCTCGTCGAGCAGTTCGGACACCTGCAATCCTCTCGTCTATCTGGCTGAGAGGAGTTAGTGTGCCGCATAACCGGGGCCTTGCCGCAAGCCCCTATCGCCGCGGTATTCTGAAGGTGACAAGTGCGGAGAAACTATCTGCTTTTATTCGCCGGTGGAGGTCTGGCCGAGTTCGGCCGACGTGAACACTGCTTGGTCTGCGGCGGATTTGTATTCGCCGCAACATGTTCTGGTGGTCGAGAAGGACCTCTATCGCCGTCTCCGAAGTTGTCCAAGACTGCACTCCCACAGAATTATTCGAGTCGTTGCTACTCAATTCGGCCCGAGTTCGACATTGGCCTCTCGTGAACGAACGTGAGCGGCCGGTTGTGAACGAACCTGAGTTGCAGGCGATCCTTCCCGCCTTCGCATCCATATCGTCTTTAGCTCGTTGGATGACGCGTGATCGCCGACGCTGTGCTGATCTCCGGCAGTTGCGTTGACTCCGACCGAGGTGCTCCTCGGCGACGTCCGCTTCCGCGTCAACGCGCAGTGAGTATCTCCGATCGCATGACAGCGTTGGGGCTGCGAACCTTCGCACACGATTCGAAAATGACGTGCGCGTGCCGATTTCGCTGGGTGTGAGCTTGGCGGTCGGCGAGGTCGCTCAAGTGCGAGGCCACTGACGTTGGCGGAATGGCGGTGATCGTCGGGTTCGGATGTCAGAGAAGGGTTTCGGGTCGGGCTGGGAGTTGTCCGGTTTCGAGGAAGATGATGCGTCGTCCGATGTCGACGGTGTGATCGCAGAACCGTTCGTAGAACCGACCGAGGAGGGTGACGTCGACTGCTGCTTGTACTCCGTGTGGCCACCGTGGGGCTTGGGTGACGGTGAACAGGCGCCGGTGCAGTTCGTCCATGACGGTGTCGGCTGCGACCAGCATTTCGGCGCGTTCATGGTCGAGGTGCCGCAGTACCACTTGGGTTTCGGTGGCCCGGGCTACCGCTGTCTTCCCGATGTCCTCTATGACTGGCCGTGCTTCGGGTGGGACCGCCGGTGTGGGGTGGCGTAGGCGCGCGATCTTGGCTACATGGGTGGCGAGTCCGCCCATGCGTTGCAGACTGGCGGCGGTGTGCAGGCCGCCGACGGTGAATCTCAGGTCGTGGGCGACGGGGGCCTGTAGGGCGAGGAGTGAGAATGCCTGGTGTTCCAAGTCGGCGGCGGCTCTGTCGAGGTCGGTGTTCGCGTCGAGTACTCGTTCGGCGGTGGGAGGTCGACATCCAGCAAGGCTGTTGTTGCGTCGGCAATTGCTGTGACGGTCAGAGCGCACATCGAGGCGAGACCGGCAGCGAGGTCGTCGAGACTGTCGGCGAAGTGTGTGCGCATCTGCTCACCTTAAGCGTGCCGAATGGTGTGCGACCAAGACTGACAGCAAGTCGCGCCGGCCGATATGGACCCGAACCGAGCCGAGTGCCGAGTCGAAGTCACCACAGGACCAGCGCTCCGGTGCTCGCGGCCATGAAGAACACACGCCGCGACCGCGTCGCAGCGTTGTGTCAGGTGGTGTGGAGCAGGAGATGATCGAAGCGTGTGCGTACAGCGGTGGGGACGTCGAGGTCGGTGGCTACGCGGGTGAGGAGTCCTTCGGCGATGTCGCGGAGTTTGGTGTTGGTTTGTTGGGAGTGCCAGACGAGGACGTCGAAGGCGCGGTCGGCGGGGATGCGGTAGATGAGCATGAGCATGCCTTTGGCTTGTTCGATCGCTCCGCGGGAGGCGGTGAGGTCGGCGACGACGTCGTCGACTGCTTCGGTGACTGTGCTGTCGATGGTGTCGGTGATGTCGATGTAGAAGCCGGAGCTGCCGATGACCTCACCGTCGTCGTCGAGGACGCGGTCGCCGACGACGACGACCGAGCGGGTGTGCCCGTGGGTGTCGATGATGCGGTGGCGGCTGCTGAATGCTCCGCCGGAGGTGCGGATCGTGTGCAGGGTGTGGGCGACGTGGGCTCTGTCGTCGGGGTGTTTGTGGGAGAGAAGCAGTTCGGTGGTTGGTGCGGCGGTGGCGGGGTCGTATCCGTGCATGCGGGCGACGGTGTCGGACCATTCCCATCGGTCGCCGTCGCGGTGGTAGAGGAATCCTCCGACTCGGTGTGGGGCACCGGCTTTCGCGATCGGCTCTAATGTTTCTGTTGTCCTCTGTCGGCACTCGTACGCCCTTCCGATCTTGCCTGTCCTCAACTTGCTTGTTCGATGAAATTTATCGGATCGGGCGGAGGGTGGCGACGCGTGGTTCCAGTCAGGGAGAGCGCAGGCAAGCAGGCAGCAGTGCGATCGTTATCGTCTGGTCGTGGGCTGTGTCCGGCCGGCCGAGCGGGGAGGGACGGAAGCGCGTGAGTGTTGGTGTGTGCCGCGAGCGGTTTTTGAGGGAGTTGAGGCAGCTTCGTGGGCGGTTTCCCGAGGATGCGGTGTTGATCGGGTCCTACGCGGCGGTCGTCGGCGGCGGCGACGATGTGGTGTTCGGTTTGTTGATCGGGTTGGTGGGCCCGGCTGCTCCGGTGTGTGCTGATGAGGTGTGGGAGTGTGTGAGCGGGTTTCTTCGTGACTTGAGGCGGGTGGAGTTGTTCAGCGAACCGATCCAGTTGAGAGGCCCTGCGCGGGGGCGCTGTTCGCGGTACACGCCGCCGCCGATACGTCCGGTCATTCGGCTGTAATCGAGTGCCGGAAATGAATGCGGGATGCGAACCCTGAACGGCGTGCAGGTGTGCCCACGACGGGTCGGTGTGTGTATCCGTTGCCCGCGCGCATGGGATTCGCCTGCAGTTTCCGGTTGGTGCGTGCCTGGGTGGCCCGATCGGCGACTCGTTGCCTGTGCAACACTCCGCTGCAAAGCGTGACTGTCCTGACCATTCCCCGGCGACATCGGCGTAGCAGAACTTCCCTCCGATTCGAGATGTCGGGGGCGATGCTGTCGTTTCGCTGATTTCGCTCGTGACCCTTTGGTTGTCTGGTTATCGTGGTCTGATGACATTATCTCCGTCGTGGGTGGAGCTGGTCGGGAGAAATGCTGCGGCGGAGACGGTTTGCGTGTCGGGATCGATGCGCATGACCGGACAGGCGGGTGATCAGACCCCAGGCGAGGATTTCCGGTTCTGGCACGGCGCCGGAGGGCGGTGGCGCGTCGAGCGTGGTGGTGAGGTTGTCTACATGTCCAGCGTCGACGGGGAGGCGTTCGTGCGGATCGACAACGAGATCCAGCGCCATCGCGGCGGCTTCGGGGTTGTGCATCTGGGATCGGTGTTCAGTCCGTTGGATCTGTTGGGGCCGGAGTCGGTGTTGCGGCGGATGAGTGTGCAGGTGAATGTATCCGAGCCGTGCCTGGATGTGGTCGGGGGAAGAGCGGCGTGGTCGATCGCCGTGACTCAGTCGTCGGGTGTGGCGGTTGATCTGGCGTTCGACAGTCGCACGGGTGTGCTCGTGCGACTGACCGGTCCGGAGGACGCCGGCGGTTTCGAGGTCCTCCATCTCACCGAGCACGGCGAGTTGGGTGCGGAGTTGTTTCGGTGGGACGGGTCGTCGGTGGATGCGCCGATGTCTGCTCGGCGCCGCCCTGCCGGAGATCGGGAGGAGCGAGGTGCGTCGCGGGTGGCGGAGCTCACTGCGCTGGTGGCGGCTCTCGACCGTCCTCAAGAGGTGCTCGAGGTTGTAGTTGCCTCAAAGGGTGGAAGGGCTGCGAGTGAGGCGATCGCGGACCTTCTCGGTGTGTCGGCGGTCGGTGCGGAAGCGGTGGCGTCGATGGCGCTGATGGGGTTTCGGTCGGATGTGGCCCAGAGGGCGCGTGAGGAGTTGGCGGCGTTGCAGAGCCGTTCCCTGGGCGAGGGAGAGTAACGGCCAGACGCTGGGCGGCTCATCAGTGGTCGCCGATGGTGTGGGTGATCGGTACCATCTGACGCGGATCGCCTTGTGGCCTTCTCTGATCGGGTCGGCAGCGAACGCAGTGGCAACGATCAGCGGCGTCATGTGAGGTTCCGCGCGTAACTCGTCCAGTCTGTTGGGCGGGGAGGTGGGCAGTGTCCGTGGTCGTTACCTACCCACTTCGCCGGACGCGCGAAGGGCAGGTGACGAAGTGTGTGTTGTACGCCAGGTAGGTACCGGGGCAACAGTCGTCTCGGTCTGGCGCATCCCATCCCCGGAATTACGTTGGTGAAGCTCTCCGACGCGAGTGCGGTTCAGCGCTTGCACCTGCCGCCCGGCGAAGCGGGGGGAGGGTTGAATGTGGTGGCGGGGAGACGGGCGTCCCGCCTCCCGTCGAGTGACCAGCCGGTCGACAGGCGCCCACAGGCAACAATAGCTGCGAAATCGGCTACTGCACAGGAAGTTCCCGATTTCAGGGACGATGACTGACAGGTCGGCGAGGTCAGAGAGTTCGTCGAGATTCGATCTGTGCGCGGCCGAGGTCTGTTCTTACCTCTTCAGGGAGCCCTGCTGATGGACCTCTTGCCTGCGTATTCGGTGGACGTGGAGTCTTCGGGTTCCGGTCGGCGGGCTGGTAAGTCCCGGCCGCGATTCGGTAATGGCCGTTCGCTGCGTTATCGCATTCGTTGTAGCAGCGTGTTTTTCGCGGACGATGGGGCTGCCGGCGGTCTGGGTTCCCGATGCTCGGTGGGCAGGAGGAACAACGGGGTGGGCACGGTGGTCACCGACGTAGGAGTCGTTGTAGTCGGGGCTGTGGGCGGCGCACTGGTGCAGAGTGCGCGGTGCTGCTCGTGCAGGAGGTGACGCTCTCGCGGTGGGATCCAGGGTCCTTCGTAGACGCGGAGGTCGCATCCGCGGCACTGGGTTCGGAAGTAGCCTTCGCTCATCGATCGGGTTCCTTTCGTTATTTCTCGGCGACGAGTCTCGGCGGGCGTGTGGGGGCTGCCGACAGTCATGATCGCGTGGGGAAACCGTAGCGCTGCCGCATCCGGGTGAGGGCCGCGATGTCTTCATCGTTGACCTGCCTCGCGGCCGCCCAGGCGAGGCTGTCGGTGTAGTCGCGTCGACGTTGTCGTCGTTCCTCGGGCGTGAGGGTCGTCGCGGCGGTGTGAGGGTCCGCGCAGTTCGTATCGGTGTTCTCGAATTGCGCGAGGTACGCGGCGAGGATGGCGGCGTCGCGCCGAAATTTACTCAACACTGCTGTCTCACCTCGGTATGGCAGCGGTCGTACCGTCTCCACGACGTATCGGAGGCAAGTGTGTTGTCAGGCATGGGACGTGACGCTCCATTCGGTCCCGACCTGATGAAGACAGTGCAATTTTTTGATCAATACGGACTTTAGCATCGCATCGCCGCGGTTCAGTTATCCACGAGCTACGGGAAGGACGGCGGTAACTGTTTCGCGAACCGCGGATTAGCCTGAGATTTTTCAGGCGAGCGTGGTCGGGCCGAACACGAGCACCGCGTGGAAGTCCGGCCGGCCCACTGCGTCGTCATACCGGACTGTTGTGATGGTGAGTGGGCAAGTGCTCTGCATTTCTCGCGGGCGAAACGCTGCCCACGCAGAGTGATATCCGAACTGGTGACGGTGGTGCCCTGGGAGAAAACGCATGTCGGCAATTTCGTGCTCCGGAAGTATGTCCAGGCAGACGGGTTCGTGTTCGGACAGGGGCTGTTCTCGGCGCCGGGTCGATAGAGCAATCTCCGATGCCGGACACCGAGGGGCAGCATGGCGGTGTGTCCGGAGCACTGCGGCCTGTTCCTGGTCGTAGTGTCGATTGCGTCGCCGTGTTCTCGACCCAACCCTGAGAGGATGGCGCCGGGGCTTGTCGGTCTCACACATGAGCGTCGACGGCCCTGTTAGGTGCGCTGGCTTCTGTCACGTTCTCAGTGCGCCAGGGCTCCACCGGCGAAGTCTCACTCCCTTGCCGGTGGAGCCCTTTTTCGTTCGTATCGTGTCTCGGACGACGGTTCCCGCCAACGGCGAAAGGCTGGAGTCAGGACCATCGCGGCGCGGACCGGCTTCGGTGAACGCGGAATCTGGCTGAGGAACGTCAATGGACCCACTATCCCATTCTGTAAGAATTGGAACCGCGGCCCGAGAACTGAAACACGTTACTGAGCAACGGTTTCCGGTTGTCTGTGAATTACGGTCACGCGATAGTTAAACATTCACAAACCGGACAGTCTGTGCTAGTTTTTGCTGATCTTTACTTGCATTCCTTATCGAGAGGTTCAACTCGTATGTCCACCACTGCTCGCCGCGCCGGAATCGTCGCCGCACTCGTCAGCTCTGCAGCCCTGATCGCCCCCGCTTTCGCCGGCGCGCTGCCCACTGGTTCGCTCGGCTCGGACGAGACGGCTCCCGGCGTCACATGCGATGCAACCTCCACCGAAACCACCGCCAACGGCTGGGGAATCCCGTTCGACGACGAGAAGAATCAGACCGCTTCGTACTCGGCCGAGAACGTTCTCGACGAGGACGGCTCCCTCGAGCTCGCGGTCGATGGCGTCGAAGACCGCTCCGTGTCGTATCACTCGGCGGGCGGTGTGAAGCTCTCCGACATTCTTGACACCGACATCAGTTTCGCCGAACGCGCGGCCACCGCGAAGGCATCGTTCCAGCTGCGGCTGAGCGGCACCACCGGCGGCAAGTTCACCGGCACCACCGGTTTCACCACCCTCGTGTGGGTTCCGGGAGTCACCGCGCCGGACACCGCCGACGGCGCCGTGCACACCGACCTGCAGGACGGGCAGTGGTGGAGCACCCAGAACATCGACGGCGCAAAGGACTTCGCGCGCGTGAGCCTCGACGCCATCGCCGAAGCGCAGCCGAATGCTGTCGTCGATCACTACGGCGTGAGTATCGGTCGCGGCTCAGCCGCAACCTCCACCCTCGTCGACGCGGTGACGTTCAACGGTTGCACCACCAACTTCGCCAAGAAGGACGCTGAGACCGGTACCGGCTCGCTCGGCAACCTGGGCAACATCTTCGGCAGCTAGGGAAACGACCGGGGCGTGACATCTGGAGCGGTGGCGGTCACGAACGGCAACCGCCCGGCGAACTGGCAGCCCCAAGTCGCAGAAGGGTGGGGGCGGACCCCGGTGTATGCGGGGGTCTGCCCCTCCTTACTTTGCTGTTTGTCACTACCGTTCAATCGATAATTTCTGAGGAGTTTTCATGGGATCGTTCGACACCGCATCGCTGAGCACCGAATCGCTCGAGGATCTCAATCTCGGCAAGGTCAGCGAGCTGCTCAAGCTGGGCATCACCGCTGTCTCTTTCATCACCGCCCTGAATTCGCTCAGCTGAGCGCTGCCTCGGGTTGAGGTGAGGAGAATCTAGCCGGTGTTCGGGAACTTACCGCCGCCGGAGTCGGCTGATGTGGCGGTCAGGGTGAACCCGGGCCAATGCAGAAGGCGGTGGATTTCACCAGTGATCTTTGGTGAGCGTCGGTGGGTCCCTTCAGCACGCTGGCTTCCGCCTCGGTTCTCGCGCGCCAGACCCGTCTGTAGGTTCACCTCCTTGTCGGCGGGTTCTCTTTGCGGGTTGGATGTGCACCCCGCCCGATGTTCCATCTTGGTGACGAGCGGCCGGCATCACGACGAACTCGTCCTCCGCCCGAGCCCGCCAGTCGCGAGCACAACCTGTGCCGCGTGTGATCGCGGCAATCTGTCCGCCAGTTGCTTCCATACCGGCTAGGGACCACCGGTCCTCACATGCCGTCGCCTTCATGAAATCGTTTGGTCTCGGTGACGCAAATGGGGGTGATTGCAGGGGTGATTTCAGGGATGAGAGGCGGGTGAGCCTTCGCATCGCTCCAGATGCCCGATACACATAGCAGGTTGGGTTCCTGTGGTTATTTGTGCCGACATTTTGTGCCGTGCACCGATGAAAATGAAAGAGTTCTTGTTCGTGGTTTCAGCCGATATTCGTGCGTACGCATCCGAGACCCTCGCATCTGCCGAGTTGATCCCATTGCGGCACAAGCTCGTGGCGATGCTCGAGAAAACAGCTCGGCTTACTACCGTTCATTCGTTCCCTGGGTCGAGTACCGCTTCTGTGCTGCGAATGTGGGCGTCGTCGGGGTCTTCGCGGGCCGCTCTGGTTGCACCAGTGCACCGTCCCATTGGCGAAGCTGTCGACGAGATTCACGACCTCATCGCCGGTACTGAGTCGCCTGGGGGACGCATTGTTCTGACCTTCCTTCACCCGGACCCAGTCACTGATCCCGGTGTACACGCTTACCTCCTCGAACTGCTCGAGCAATACGGCCATGTCGATCTGATCGTTTCCACAACCCACCGTCGGTTGGAATGTGCTGCCCAGGAAGGTGGACTCACGGTCCAGACCATCAGCGCTGACGACCTCGTCTTCACCAAGAACGATGTCCACGCCCTCGCGTCCAGCGTCAACCTCCCCGCATCGGTCGCCGAGGTGGTTCGTCACTGCACGGCCGGAATCCCGACCGTGGTGATGGATACGATCACCGAACTGGCGCTCCGCCCCGTTGCCGTGTCAGGGTCGCCCGATCAGTGGCGTGCCGCCGCGGAGCGGTGTGTTGCCCGCTACCTGGCGACCCTCACGCCCAGCGGGCGTAGCAGCCGTCTCGGGATTATTCTTGAGGCGTTGTCCATTGCGCATCTGATCGATTCCGATGTCGCGGCAGTGCTCACCGACAACGCAGCGACCACCGAAGACCTCCTGGCGCTCGAACAGTCGGGAATTCTTCTCGCAGTGCAATCTTCGGGCGACACGCCTCGGGCGTGGACGATGACGGCACCTCTGCGAACACTGTTGAGTCTTCACCTCCGTGCGCAAGACACCGCACGCGGTGAGCGCATGATCGCGCTGGCGCACCATCATCGCCGAGCGCAGACACCGCATCTCGCACTTCGGTACGCCGCTGAGGCACACGAGTGGCCATTGGTCGTGGATGTAGTCGAAGAGTCGTGGGTGTCCATGCTCGCCCAACACATGGCGTTACTGCGCGATGTCCTTGTGCGCATTCCGCCCGAGTACACACAGAACAAGGTTGCCGTTCAAGCTGGACTGAATCTGTTCACACGCAACGGATCACGATCCACCAGCATGACCGATGGACTCCCCCGCACTGTCGAAACTTTGCGGCAGTTGGCCGCAACCGATGAGGGAATCGACCGACTTCGGATCGGTTCCGTTCAATCGATCATGCATCGCGTCTCGGGCGATTTCCCCGCTGCGGCCGAGTTGGCCGTACACCTTTCGCAACTGAGCGGGTACATCCTCGAAATCAACCCTGAGCGGATCACCGAGGAACTTCCCGTCCTCCGGCTGCAATGGGGCATCACGCACCAACTTGCCGGTGATCTGACCACGTCCTCGATCGAACTCAACATGGCCTATCGCGGTCGCGAAGCGGCCGACATCGGATTCGTGGCAGCCAACGCAGCCGGCAGTTCGGCAATGAACTGGGCGATGGTCGGCGAACCGACCCGCGCACAATTGTGGTTGGAGTACCAGAGCAAGCATCCGATCCCGGTGGGCTGGCTGGAGCAGATGGTTCAAGTCAGCGGCCTCGTCGCTCGTACCCTCCTCGCTCTGGACCGTCTGGAGGTCGAAACCGCCGGCGACCCACTAGCGGCACTCGGCGAACCATCGCATCGAGAAGAGCTGTGGGCGTACATCGTCTATGCGCGCTGCCTGCATGCGCTGGCGACCGGTACCTCTTTCTCCGCGCTGGTCTTTCTGCGCCGCCAACGCGCCGCGCACCCGCACCGCGTGCGAGCTGGATCTGCTGCGATGCCCCTCCTGGCTGCGATGGAAATCGATCTCATGCTCGCCTGCGGCGAAGGCAACAATGCCTTTGCCTTGGCGCAGACCCTGACCGCGCCCGAATCCCATCCCTGGACCTTGATTTCCGTTGCACGACTGCACTATCTGACCGGCGACTACAACGCAGCCTTGACCCTGTGCCGAGAACTCGACGCCGACCAGCAAGCACGATATCCAGGCCTGCACACCGAAGCCCTCCTGCTCGAAGCAAGCATCCATCTTCGTATGGGGCACCCCGTGCGCGCCGGGAACTGCTGGAGATGGGCCGTCACCATCGCCGAACAAACCGGCGCCCTGCGCCCGTTCACCACGATCGCCGACGCCGACATCGACGAACTGCAGAAAATCGAACATTCGGAGCTCGTGTCCAATGTTCGCACCGACATTCGTCCGGTCTTCCCTCCCGCCGTGCCGCTCGTCGTGGTCACCGAACGCGAGCACGCCGTACTGGCCCTGCTCGCAACAGGAATGGGGACAGCCGAGATAGCAAAGGAACTCTTCGTGTCCATCAATACCGTCAAAACTCAATTGCGCAGCCTGTACCAAAAAATCGGGGCCCACAACCGCCATGATGTCGTCATCATGGCCAAGCACCTGTCCATCATCTGATGAGCTCCCGCCCCTCCCCGCCGCAGCGTCTCCACCACGGGTGGGTGATGCTGGTACTTCTGTCGTTCACTCTTGCTTGCTCCGCCTGCACATCGCCGCACCCCAACACCGACGACAGTGCAAGTCTTGACGCAGCAGCCAGGACAGTGGTTCACAGCAGGGGAACCACCACCGTGGCACACGTGCCGGAACGTATCGTCGCGCTGTCCTCATCCTGGGCCGACACCGTCATCGCCTTCGGGCGCACCCCCGTCGGTGTCGGATCCATTGCCGGTATCAGCACCTCCGGCGGGCACTTTCCCTGGCAAGGTGACTACGCGTCGACGTCGATCACGCTCACTCTTCTCGGCGCGCCTGCGTACGAACAAATCGCGGCCCTGGCACCGGACTTGATTCTGGCGGACTACTCCGCCCGTGACGGCGCCGTGTATGACGTTCTCAGCGCTATTGCACCGACCATCGCCCCACTCGCCTCGACTGGTTACGTCGACCCGTGGCGCACACAAGTCAGCGTCCTCGGACAGATCTTCAACGAAACAGACCGCGCCGAGCGTCTGATCACCGACACTGACAACGCCATCGCCGATCTCGCGCAACGACATCCCAACCTCGCTGGGCGGACCTTCCTCATCGCCACAGCCCGCCCCGGCGCCCTCGCCTTGATCGCTTCCGACACCGACCCGGCAGCCGTGTTGTTCGTCGAACTCGGAATGCACATGGATTCCGAGATCGTCGCCCAATCCAAGGGGATAACACGGACCAACATTGCCGTCGAGAACGCACTGCCGATGATGGGTGCCGACCTACTTCTGATTCAAGGGCAAGCCGCGTTGTTGGAGGCGTCGATACCGGGATGGGGCAACCTGCCCGCGGTGCGATCGGGCGCTGTCGCGCACATCGACGGTCCCCTGTCCGCGGCGCTCAGCGACCCCAGCGTCCTCGCCATCGCCTACCTCCTACGCACCCTCGAGCCACAACTTCGGCAAGTCGGATCGGCATCATGAGCCTCGGGGTCTATCTCGCTAACGGTGTTTCGGCGGATTTCCATCAGTAAGTTTCCGATCCCGGCCAACGATCGGCGAACGTGATCGCACACGCGTTCAGCGCAGGCCCTTGCTTGTCGGGCCAAGTGAACGGGCCACCACCACAGTCTTCGGTATCCGCCCTGGGGTTCTTCTGTCGAGACTCGTATGTTCTTCCGCTCCTGGTGTCTTCTCACCTTGCGTGGTCGATGATGTTGTATCGAATACGGCGGTAGCGGCGCCACAATGTTCCAGTCAGGCGAAGGCGTAGGCGTAGGTGAGCGGGCATCCGGGCGATCGTTATCGCTTGTTCGTGGGTGTGCCCGGCCGAGCAGGGGAGAGGGCCGTCGTGAGTGCCGAGTTGCGTCGGGAACGGTTTCTACGGGAGTTGGGTCAGCTTCGCGAGCGGTTTCCCGATGACGAGGTGGTGATCGATTCGTACGAGAGTGTCGTCGAGAGTGACGACGAGGTGGTGTTCGGGTTGTTGATCGGGGTGGTGGGCCCGGCTGCTCCTGCGTGCGCAGATGTGTTGTGGGAGTGTGTGAGTGGGTTTCTTCGGGACCTGCGGCGGGTGGAGTTGTTCAGTGAGCCGATACAGTGGAGAAGTCCTGTGCGGGGGCGTTATTCGCGGTACACGCCGCCGTTGAATCGTCCGATTGTCCGGCTGTAATCGAGTGTTGGCAGGTGTATGCGGGATGCCAACCAGGATCGATGGGTTCTTGTGCGCATGTGGACGTCATCACCGCGCATCAGTACGACTCCGACGAAATAGCGGTCGCGGTGGAGCGTTTCGGCGCGCTCCTGCGAACCCCGATGCCCTTACCTTCGCTGCTGCAATCAGTGTGTGCGCAAGTGGTGGCGACGATCCCCACTGCGGACATGGCCGGAGTCACGATCCTCTCCGCCCGCGACAAAGAGCCCGAGACGGTCGCGTGCACCGACGAGCGCGCCCTCGACGTCGACGTCGATCAGTACCGGGCCAATGAAGGCCCGTGTCTGGAAGCGGCACGCACCCAGCAGGTGGTGCGGGTGCGTATCGACGACGCCGCACTACGGTGGCCCGAGTTCGCGAAGAACGTCGCCGGCATCGGGGTGGCAAGTTACCTGTCAGCGCCGCTGACCACGGACGACGACAGGGTAGGGGCACTGAATCTCTACAGCTACGACGATCACGGGTTCAGCGAGATCGACGAGGTGCTGGTGCAGGTGTTCGTCGCCGCCGTGGAGGGCGCGGTGTGGAATGCGCGGCGGGCGGAGCAGTGGCGTGCCGAGGTCGAGGGCCTGCAGGAGGCGATGAAGACGCGGGCTTCGATCGAGCAGGCCAAAGGAATGCTGATGGTGTTGCACGGGATCAGTGCGGAGCGTGCGTTCGAGGTGCTGGTCGAGCAGTCCCAGTCCCGCAATCTTCGGGTCGCGGCGATTGCGGCCGAGGTCGTGGAAACCCTGACGTAGCGGTAGCCGAGTGCCGAAGGAAAGTCACCTCAGGACCAGCGCCTAGTACTGCACTGTAGACACTGGCCATTCCTTCGGCTTTTGTGGCGAAGCCGCCGGCACGGCAAGGCTGTCCAGATGGTTGATTGCCGAGTGGGATGCTTCCCGGTTATGTGCGCATCGCGCGGTTAGGATGGGTCTCGGTTCTTCGTCATGGCTGTGGCAGGGGACTGTCTGTCGCACCGTGCTTTCTGTACGGCCGGCCTCGAACGGATGGGAGGGCGATGTGCCTCTGACGAAGAAGTTTTCGCAGATGTACGACGATGCGTTGGTGGCATTGGCTGCGGCGTCGCAGCGGCCGGCTACTGTCGTGAACGTCGAGGGGCACTACGCTATTCGCGTCGATCTCGAGTACGGTCGTTACGTGTTGGCGACGAACTCTCCGCGAGGTTTGTGGGACCACCCTGATGCGAGCGGTTCGTGGTGGGTGCGCATCATGCAAATCGGTGACGTGGGCACGGACACACTATTGAGTCAGGCGCAGAAGCCGTGGCTCATCGATGCCTTCGATGCCGCGATCGACCAACTCGAATCCGCCGGACATGCCATCGTTGCCGATGTGGAATTCGGTGCCATCGCTCATGCCGACGAGCGATCACCGGAGTGCGGTATGCGCTCGGACGAGGACCCCTCCGTGGGCATCTGAGCGACCTGGGCGATCCGTTCGGCCAGGATCGCGTTCTGGGTTTCCAGGTCGAGGATGACACCGATCCCGGTCAGGTTGATTCCGTCGGCGATCAACGCGCTGATTCGCCGCAACGTGGCCAGGTCCGCTTCGCTGTAGCGGCGGGTTCCTCCGAACTGGCAGATGGACACCGGGTGATGCCGCGCGAACTGACGACATTGGTGCACACGGAGTCCACGGTCATCGTCGATGCCGTCACCGAGCGTTGCCTCGCGGCCGGTCAAAACATCGTGCTGGAAGGAACATTCAGCTGGCCGGGACTAGGCCGGAGATTGCTCTCTGATCTCGCGGAGGCGGACTACCAGAAGTTGACGATTCTCTTTTGTCGAAGCGCCGAAAGAGATCACGAAGGCCCGTGCCCTGAGCTGGTGGCGGGGCTGGGAGACTGCTCTGCGAACCACTGTCGATGATGTTCAGAGCGCCGATGATGAGAGTTGCGCTCTACCATCGCTCAGCGAAGGCGTGGGGCGCTTGGACGTAGCGCGCAGCGAGGGTACGCGCGGGCCACGCTCGGATCGTTACGAAAGAACCCCTCTGAAGGCTCCGGATCTTCTCAGACGAGTAGCCAGGGCTCGGATGCTCTCATTCTCGATGCTGTGGTGTTCTCCCCGATGTTGGTGCTGGCCTTGGCGATCACCATGCTCTTTAGTGTGTGCACGAGCCTACGACAAGCTCAGTCCGGCAAGCGCCGTAGTTCTGCCACGGTGAGTCCGAGCGCGTCGATCCGTGCCATGATGCTGCGCATACTCGTGGGGTCGGCGACGGGGCCCCAGAGTGTGGTGAAGCCGCCTACGGCGTGCCCTACCTGGAGCTGCGGAAATGCAGCCCGCACGCGATCGGATACTTCCCCGTCGATCAGAAACTGGTATCGGGTAGGAAATGTCAGGGACATCGTCGTCCTTTCTCGCCACCAAGGCTCATGCCCACCAGTACTCGAGGACAAACTCGATGACCGGCTATCAGTGCGCCGCGACAGTATTCGACCAGTATGTCGATCGGCACGCCGGAGCGCTTCATCCTCCGAGGATGAGTGAGGCACTCGCCCACATGTCCTCCGTCCGGGGTGAGATTCCGGATGCTCTCGGTGTCGGAGTTGTCGGGCAGGCCACCGTTCGCGATCACCACATCGGTGGGGCAAATGCAGGTGGCACGTTGACAGTGCGGTCCCCGACTGCGGGCGGAGCTCATGGTGCAGTCGAGAGATGAAAGAACTGCACAGTTCTCGGGCCGTCGTATTTCGTCCCTTTGGGGTGCCGCTGGGAGCAGGGAGCAGGACTGGGAGTCCGACGGCGGGCGACTGACGTCGGGATCGACGCCAGGTTCAACCGTGCGCGCTAAAGTCACCAGGTTGGCTCTGTTCATTTTCACCACCGACGTACCGGTGGACCGAGTGCACGAGCCTTCGCCGGGCGATGCGGTGAGCTGATCTCGGCGTATCTCTCACGGCGCAGAGGTGGAGCTGAGTGAGGTTGACGCGGACCGATACAGAAATTGCCTGACCGAACTCCGCTGCTCCACTGGGCGGAGGTGCCGAAATCGGTAGGGGCATCTCGATTTACCCCACCGGGGCCATGAACCCGCCAATAGTGGTTCGGTCATGGCCAGGTGTGGTGGACCGCGGACACTGGGAAGGGTTGTAGGCGGGTGTTGCTTCCGGCGCGAAACTAAACCTGCGCGTGACTCACACGATGTTTGGCGGGCGCTGCCAGCAAGTGGAACTCGTGCGACACGACGTGGGCACCTATTCAGGAGGAGACCGTTCCATGACGGTGAATCAGTTGGGGCGCAATGACGTTGAGCTGAGCGCGGTCACGTTCATCAGACGTGCTGCAGTTATCAGGCCGGATGCTGTGGCTGTTGTCGATGATGCATCGGTGGTGTGCAGGTCAATGATCGTTGTGTATCGGTGGGCGGGCGCGCTTCGAGATCTCGGGGTGCGCATGGCCGACCGTGTCGCCATCCTGAGCCGGGGATGATCTTCCGATACTCGAAGCCCATTTCGCCGTGCGAGGTGTGGGCACCGATCTCGTTGCTCTGAATACACGACTGGACGACGTCGACATTACGGACATCTAGTGCGGGTGGCTGTGTGTTCACGGCGGAGGGTAACGCTCCGAAGCAGTGAGCCGTGCCGCGGTGTCAGAGAGGGTTTCCCGCCGGCCGGCGGTGTGGGGCAAGGTCGGGGAGGGTGTGGATTCCGAAGTGGCGGCGTAGTACGTGGTGGGCGGCGTGGTAGCCGGACATGCCGTGCACGCTGGGACCGGGTGGGGTGGAGGAGGAGCACAGGTAGACGTTGCCGAGGGGGGTGCGGTACGGGTTCCAGCGCAGGGTGGGGCGCGCGATCATGCGGTACATGGTGACTTGTCCGGCGGCGATGTCGCCGCCTCGGTAGTTGGCGTTGTGGTCGCTGAGGTGGTGGGCGGTGGTGCATTGTGACGCGAGGATGGTGTCGCGGAATCCGGGTGCGAAGCGTTCGATCTGTGCGGTGATGGTGTCGGTCATGTCGCGGTCGGATCCGGCGGGGACGTGGGTGTACGTCCACAAGGCCTCGATGCCGTCGTCGCGTCGGCGGGTCGGATCGATTGCGGAGGGTTGGCTGACCAGGACCAGGGGGCGGGGGGTGTGTCGGCCGGCGGTGATGTCGGCTTCGGCGGCGGCCATGTCGGCGCGGGTGCCGCCGCAGTGGACGGTGCCGGCGCCGCCGATGTGCGGATCGGCCCAGGGGACGGGTCCGGAGAGGATGAAGTCGACTTTGGTGATGCCGTTGCCCGCCGGGAAGCGGTCGAGCGCTCGTCGGTAGCGCCGGCCGAGACGAGCGCCGTAGATGTGTGCCAGGGTCCACGGTGAGGTGTCGAACAGGTACACCCGCGCCGGCGGCAGTTGGCGCTGGTCGACAACGGCGTGGTTGCAGAGGATGTCGCCGTCGTGATCGGCCAGGTCGGCGATCAGTGCGTCGGTGATGGCTTGGCTTCCTCCTTCGGGGATGGGCCAGCCGACGGTGTGGGCGGCGGCGCCGAGCAGCAGCATCGTCGCCGACGGGGCGAGTGAGGGCAGGCGGGCGCTGACGTGCCCGCTGACACCGGTGATCTGGGCTGCGGCGACTTCGGCGGTGAAACGCCGATTCCATGCCGGACTGCCTTGTTCGACGACGCGGCGCCCGAATGCGGCGCCGGCGGCGAGGCCGGTAACGGTCCGTGCGGGGCGGGGGAGGCTGCGCATGTCGGACAGGCAGAGTGCGGCGATGGCCGGGAAGGATTCCACCAACGGGCGCATCAGTATTTCGTATGCTCGCGCGTCGGGGCCCCCGCTGGTGGCTCGCAGGTATTCGATGGTGCGGCCGAGATCGGTGTAGGCGAGTGCGGCGGGGTGGTCGTCGAGGGGATGGGCATACGAGATCTCGGGGCGAAGGAGGTGCACGCCGCGCGCGTCGAGGTCGAAGGCGGTGAAGAACGGGGAGGCCGCGGCCATCGGGTGCACCGCCGAGCAGAGGTCGTGGGGCAGGGTCGGGGCGCCGGGAAGGGTGAGGGGGTGGGTGCGGCAGCCGCCGCCGGGCGTGGGTTGTTCTTCGAGGACTTGGACGTCGAGTCCGGCGCGGGCGAGGATCACCGCGGCGGCGAGGCCGTTGGGTCCGGACCCGACGATGACAGCGTCCCGCAGTGCCCGGGTCATGAGCTCGCCCTCACTGTTTCGCGTCGTTGAATTCGGCGGTGGCGGCGGTGGCGGAGTAACGCGAGCGCGCCGCCGGTACCGAGCACAGCGGCGACTCGGCCCACGTGCCTGAGCCGGTTATCCTGTTGTGCAGCAATATTCGATGCCGGCGGGGTGCCGACCGGGCGTCCTCGGATCGCGGCCGCGAGCACCTGGGCAGCGTGCAACGGCTCGGTATCGGGGTGCAGGTCGCGGATCTGTGTGCGGCAGCTGAATCCGTCGGCGAGGATCAGGGTGTGCGGGTCGGCTTCGCGCAGAGCGGGTAGGAGTGCGTCCTCGGCGCAGGCGGTGGAGACGTCGTAGTGGCCGCGTTCGAACCCGAAATTTCCGGCCAGGCCACAACATCCGGCATCGAGGACGGTGGTGCGGATTCCGGCATCGTCGAGGACGTGTTGGTCGGCGTCGTAGCCGAGCACGGCATGTTGGTGACAGTGCGGTTGGATGAGCGCGGATCTCGAATCTCGGGTCGGCGCCCGCCATTCGGGCGCGTATGTGTGCAGAAGTTCTCCGAGGGTGTAGGTCTGTTTCGCGAGGCGCCGGGCGTCTTCGTTGCCGGGCAACAGGTTAGGTAGGTCCGAGCGGAAGACGGCGGCGCAGCTGGGCTCGAGCACCACGATGGGGGTGCCGCCTCGGAGTGCGGGCTGCAGTTCGCCGAGGGTGCGTTCGAGAACGGCGGTGGCAGTGCCGAGTTGGCCGGTGGAGATCCAGGTCAGTCCGCAGCACAGGGTGCGGGTGGGTACGGTGACCTCGAATCCCGCGGCTTCCAGGACGGTGACGGCGTCACCGGCGATCTGGGGATCGAAGTTGTTGGTGAAGGTGTCCGGCCACAGCAGTACCGGTCCGCGACTGCGTTCACGGAGTGGGGTGGGGGGTGGGCGGTGTTGCCACCAGCGGGTGAAACGGATGGGCGCGAAGCGGGGAAAGGGGCGGCGGCGATCGACGCCGCCGGCGGACTTGATCGCCGCCGATATTGCAGGGGCGTGGGTGAGAGTGTTGACCAGGGTCGGCGCGGCGGCGGCGATCCGCGCCCAGAGCGGGATCCAGCCCATCGAGTAATGCGCCAGGGGCCGGATCCGGCCGTGGTAGTGGTGAGAGAGGAACTCGGCTTTGTACGTGGCCATGTCCACGTTGACGGGGCAGTCGGACAGGCACCCTTTGCAGGCCAGGCACAGATCGAGCGCATCGCGTACCTCGGTGGAACGCCATCCGTCGCTGACGACGTCGCCTTGGAGCATTTCGAAGAGCAGGCGCGATCGGCCGCGGGTGGAGTGTTCTTCCTCGCCGGTGGCGCGGTAGCTCGGACACATGACCCCGGATTCGTGGCCGCGGCATTTGCCGACGCCCACGCAGCGGGCGGCGGCGCGGCTGAAGCGGTGGTCGTCGTCGGGGTAGGCGAAATGAGTGGCCGGTTCGAGCGGGAGGTAATTCACGCCTTGTCGGAGGTTCTCGTCGAGTCGGTACGGGGCGACGATTTTGCCGGGGTTCATGCGATTGTCGGGGTCGAACAACGCCTTCAACTCGTCGAAGGCGGATACCAGACGCTCGCCGAACATGATGGGTAAGAGTTCACCGCGGGACTGTCCGTCGCCGTGCTCGCCGGAGAGGGAGCCGCCGTAGTCGACGACCAGGCGGGCGGAGGCTTGCGCGAAGGACCGGTATTTCGCGATGCCTTCTGCGGTCCGCAGATCGAAGGGGATACGGGTGTGCACGCATCCTTGCCCGAAATGTCCGTACAGCGACGCGGAGCTGTAATCGTAGGTGTCGAGGAGGTCGCGGAAATCGCGCAGATAGTCGCCCAGCCGCAGTGGGGGGACCGCAGCGTCTTCCCATCCTTCGTGCGTCTCGGGTTCACCGGGCGGGTAGGCGGTGGCTCCCAGCCCGGCCTCGCGGGCGGCCCACACCTCTTTTTTTCGGACCGGATCGTCGAGAACTTCGGTGCTCGCCCCGACCGCGCGCTCGAGGTGCTCGAGCATCACGTGGGCTTTGTTGTCCGCCTCGTGTTGGTCGTCGCCGTCGAACTGGACCATCAACCAGGCGTTGCCGTCGGGCAGCTGTCGGAGTGCCTTTTCGGCGAGATGGCGGCTGTGCTCGAGCTGGACCAAACGGTGATCGATACCTTCGAGTGCGGCCGGGTTGTGGTCGAGGACGAGGGGTACGGCGTCGGCAGCGTCGCAGATGTTGTCGAAGCCGGCAATCGCGAGCGCATTCGCCGCCGGTATCCGGACGAGGGTGAGTTCGGCGCGCAAGACCGTCACCAGGGTGCTCTCGGACCCGGTCAGCAGCGCTCCGACATGGAAGTTGTTCGCCGGCAACAGGGAATCGAGGTTGTAGCCGGAGACTCTGCGCGGAATGTCGGGGTAGCGGGCGGTGATGTCGTCGGCGTAGCGCTCGCGTAGGCGATGCAGGCCGCGGTAGAGGTCGGCGCGCCGGCCGCCGGCGGAGATGATGGTGTCGAACTCCGCGTCGGAGGTTTCCCCGACCCACATCCGCTCACCGTCGTAGGTGAGCACTTCGAGGCGGCGGACGGAGTCCACCATCTTTCCGTACGCCTGGGCGGTGGAGCCGCAGGAGTTGTTGCCGATCATTCCGCCGATCGTGCAGCTGACATGGGTGGAGGGTTTGGGTCCGACCATCCATCCCGAGGCTTCGAGGTGGTGGTTGAGGCGATCGAGCGCGATCCCGGGCTCGACGACGGCAATCCCGTTATCGGTGTCGACCGATTCGACCCGGGTGCAGTATTTGCTCCAGTCGAGTACCACCGCGACGTTGCAGCATTGCCCGGCCAGGCTGGTGCCGCCGCCGCGGGAGAAGACCGGCACGTCGAAGTCGCGGCACACCGCCACCGCGGCGGCTGCCGCGTCCGGTGATCGGGGAACCACCACCCCGATGGGTACCTGGCGGTAGTTCGAGGCGTCGGTCGAGTACGTCGCCCGCGAGCCGGCGTCGAAGCGGACCTCCCCGTCGACGTGCTCGCGCAGCGCTTGAGCGAGCTCCTCGAACAGCAACCGCGGGCGTGTCCCGGGGGAGCGGGAGATGGTCATAGCGAACTCCTCGCGTTGTGAGAGCTCCCGATTACCTCGGTGAGATGCTTGTATCTGCCCATACGTCGGCCTACCTCTAGGCAGGACTCGGTTGCGGGGCCGGGCCCCGCACGAGATACGGCGCGACGTCCTGCGCGCGGAAGGTCAGCCCGTGCCCGGGGGCCTGCGGATCGGGCCGGATCGAACCGCCGCCGGGATCGAGAGCTCCGTCGAAGCACGAGGATTCGATGCGGACGTGATCGTGGAACCACTCGAGGTGCCGCAGGTTGGGGGTGGCGGCACCGACATGGGCATGCAGATGCGGGGCGCAGTGACCGGAAATCTGGAGATGGTAGGAGGCCGCGACCGCCGCGACTCGGAGCCATTCGGTGATACCGCCACACCGCGAGAGGTCCGCCTGCAGACAGTCGACCGCCCCGGCCTCGCACATGCGGCGGAAGTAGGTGAGGTCGTAGCCGTATTCACCGGCCGCGACGTCGGCGGTGACCGCGGCGCGCACGCGCCGCAGTCCGTCGAGGTCGTCGGAGGAGACCGGTTCCTCGAACCACGACACGTGCGCGGCGGCGGCGCGCTCGGCGAACCGGACGGCTTGCTTGTGGTGGAACGCTCCGTTGGCGTCGACATACAGTTCGGTCTCGTCGCCGATCACGGTGCGGGCCTGCTCGATACGTGCGAGATCGCGGTCTTCTTCGGTGCCGGCGGCCTCGCCGATCTTGATCTTCACCCGCGGGATGGACTGCTCGTGGACCCACTGCTCGAGCTGCGTGGTCAACCGGGCGCTGTCGTAGGTGGTGAAGCCGCCGCTGCCGTACACCGGGACCGCGCCGCGGACTGCGCCGAGCAATCGGTGCAGCGGAATCTCGAGCAGTCGCGCTTTGAGGTCCCACAGGGCGACGTCGACCGCCGAGAGCGCGCATCCGGCGATGCCCGGGCGCCCGGCGTTGCGGACCGCATGGACCATCCGATCGAACGCGGCTCCCACATCCATCGCACTGGCTCCGAGAACGAGGGGGGCGAGGGTGTCGGTGACGACGGCGCCGCACGCGGCCGGGCCGTAGGTCCAGCCGGTGCCGATGCGGGCGCCGGCGTGGGCCTGCACCACGATCATCGTGGTGCAGGCCCATGCGAGCGTGCCGTCGGCTTCGGGGAAGTCCGTCGGGATGGTGTAGACGGTGGCGCTCAGATCCGTGATCGGGGGGTCGATCATCACAGATCCTCAGGTGCCCTTGTGCGGAAGGAATTCTTGCGCTTTGGTCTTGATGCCTTCCTTGACGAAACCCCAGCTGTCCTCGTCGCCGTGGAGGACAGCCGCGGTCGCGGAGGTGAACTGCTCCCACGTGGCGTGCGGGGGGATGGGCGGCATGTTCGGGTCGGTGTGGACATCGAGGAGGGTGGGGCGATCGGCCGACAATGCTCCATCCCATGCCGGACCCAGTTCCCCCGGATCGGTGACGGTCACCGCATGCAGGCCGAGGCTGCGCGCGAACGCCGCGTAGTCGACGTCCGGAAGGGTTTGCGAGGGTACGAATTTCGGTGCCCCGGACATCGCCCGCATCTCCCAGGTCACCTGGTTGAGGTCGTTGTTGTGCAGTACGGCGACGATCAGCCGGGGGTCGGTCCATTGCTGCCAGTAATGCTTGACGGTGATCAGTTCGGCCAGTCCGTTCATCTGCATGGCGCCGTCTCCGGCGAAGACGATCACCGGCCGGTCGGGGTTTCCGAACTTCGCTCCGATGCCGTACGGCACGCCGGGACCCATCGTGGCCAGTGTCCCCGACAGGGATCCGCGCATGTTGCCGCGGAACCGCAGTTGCCGCGCGTACCAGTTCGCGGACGAGCCGGAATCGGCGGTGACGATGACGTCGTCGGGCAGGTGGGGGGACAGTTCGGCGAACAGCGCGAGCGGATTGACCGGATCGGCGGAGACCGCAGCTTCCTTGGCCATCGTTTCCCACCACCGTGCGACATTCGATTCGATCCGCTCGCGCCACGACCGGTCCTCCTTGCGGCGCAGCAACGGAATCAACGCCTGCAGAGCAGTTTTCGCGTCCGCGACGAGGTTGACCTCGTTGGGGTAGCGCATGCCGATGAACCGTCCGTCGATGTCGATCTGCACCCCGCGAGCCTGCCCGTATTCGGGGAGGAATTGGCTGTACGGAAAATTCGACCCCACAGTCAGGAGGGTGTCGCAGTCGGTCATCATCTCGTAACTCGGCCGGGTCCCGAGCAGCCCGATCGATCCGGTGACCCAGGCGAGTTCGTCCGAGAGGACGTCCTTGCCCAAGAGCGCTTTCGCGGCGCCGGCACCGAGGAGGTCGGCGACGCGGGCGATTTCCTCACCGGCGCCGCGCGCCCCCTGTCCGATCAGGAGCGCGACCTTCTCGCCCTCGTTGAGGATCTCCGCGGCCCGCGCCAGAGCCTGATCGTCCGGCGCCGCGGTGGGCCAGTCGATCCCCACGCTCGACGGCACCATCTTGAAAGCATGTGAGGGAGAGGAATATTCGAGTTCCTGGACGTCGGCAGGGATGATGATCGCGGTGGGGGCGCGCTGGGTCATCGCCACCCGCAGGGCGCGGTCGAGCACGTTGGGCAGTTGCTCGGGAACGGTCACCATCTGGACGTAGTCACCGGCGACGTCCTTGTAGAGGCTGAGCAGATCCACTTCCTGCTGGTAGGAGCCGCCCATCGCCGAGCGCGCGGTCTGACCCACGATCGCCACCACCGGTACATGATCGAGTTTGGCGTCGTAGAGGCCGTTGAGCAGGTGAATCGCCCCCGGGCCGGACGTGGCCATACACACCCCGACCCGGCCGGTGAATTTGGCGTAACCCACCGCTTCGAACGCGCACATCTCCTCGTGCCGGGCCTGGACGAACTGCGGGTCGTTCTCGGCGCGCCCCCACGCGGCGAGAATGCCGTTGATGCCGTCTCCGGCGTAGGCGAACACGTGCTCGACGCCCCAGGTGCGTAGACGTTCGAGCAGGTAGTCGGCAACAGTGTTACTGGCCATAGGTGGTTCCTCCTCACATCCGAGCGATGAGGGCGTCCATGTTGTGGCTTCGGGGGCAGGGGATACGCCCATGCGCGAGTGTCAGTGGTGGGCACCTCGAAGCCGACACGGTGGACGGCATGTCCTCCCTTTCATCCTTACGCGCAATGGTTGCGATACCGCAAGGGCTGCGCGGATGTTCGGCGCACGCCCACCGCGGGCCGACCGCGATTCGTTCCGGCGACAGGTTCGCCTCCCCAGAGTTGTGCCGGCGTCAGGGTTTGAGAGCGGCTCGAGGTGGGGATCCGAAGGGCTCAAGCATTTGCGATCCCGCAATGATTGCGAGCAGCACCGTCACGGTCTGACTCGTGGTGACATTGCCCGACGAACGGACATCGATGCGATCACCGACTGATCGGGTCGCCGACCGCCCACCGCACGTGCTGCGCGAGTACTCGGTCATCGCGGACGGCGAGCGCGGCGCGCTCATCGGCCCGCGCGGCGACCTCGCCTGGATGTGTGCTCCCCGGTGGGATTCGGGAGCGGTGTTCGCGGGGTTGCTCGGCGGCACCGGCGAATACGCCCTTTCGCCGGCGACGACACGTTTCACCTGGGGCGGCTACTACGAAGAAGGGTCACTGATCTGGCGAAGTCGGTGGATCACCCCGACCGGGGTGATCGAATGCCGTGAAGCACTGGCCTTTCCGGGTGATCCGCACGTGGCGATCGTGTTGCGCAGCGTCCGTGCCGTCGACGCCGACGCCCGCATCGACATCGCGTTGTCCGTCGACGCCGATTTCGGCGAGCACCCGATGCACCAGGTCGCCGCCGAGGACGGGGTTCGCACTCTGCGCGCCGGAGCACTGCACGTGCGGTGGAGCGGCGCCGGCGGGGCGCATTACCGCGACGGCCGGTTGCGCACCGTCCTCGCTCTGGCGGCCGGGCAGCGGCACGAGCTGGTCCTCGAGCTCAGTGACCGCCCCCTCCCTGCCGACGCCCCCTCCGCGACTCGGTTGTGGGAGCGCACCGAACAGGCCTGGCGCCGCGCTGTCCCTGCCATGACCGGCACTCTCGCCGACCGCGATGCGCGCCACGCCTACGCCGTGCTGCGCGGCCTGACCAGCAGCAGCGGAGGGATGGTCGCCGCCGCGACGGCAGCGCTACCCGAACGCGCCGAGCAGGGCCGTAACTACGACTACCGGTACTGCTGGATCCGCGATCAGTGCTATGCCGGGCAGGCGGTGTCCGCGGCGGGCCCGCACCCGCTGCTCGACGATGCCGTCACCTTCGTCTCCGAGCGATTACTCGACGACGGACCCTGTCTCAAACCCGCCTACACCACCGGCGGCGGCCGAGTGCCGGACGAGTCGTCCCTCGATCTTCCCGGATATCCCGGAGCACACGCACGCATCGGCAACTGGGTGAACGAGCAATTCCAGCTCGACGTCTTCGGTGAAGCCCTCCTGCTGTTCGCCGCAGCCGATCGCCACGACCGACTCGATCGCGACCACTGGAAAGCCGCCGAGACGGCCGCCGCTGCGATCGCCACACGCTGGCCCGAGCCCGACGCCGGTATCTGGGAACTGCACAACGCACGGTGGGCGCATTCGCGGTTGATCTGCGCCGCAGGCCTGCGCGCCCTGGGAAAACGGGCCCCGCCGACACAATCGCAGGAGTGGAACGCTCTCGCCGACACTCTGGTCGCCGACACCGCCACCGATTGCCTGCACCCGAGCGGGCGGTGGCAGCGAGCCCCGGGCGATCAACGCGTCGATGCAGCCCTGCTCCTGCCCACCATCCGAGGAGCAGTGCCCGCCGACAACTCCCACGCCCGCGCCACTCTCGACGCCGTCCGCACCGAACTCGGCCGCGAAGGGTACGTCTACCGATTCCGCCACGACGAGCGGCCACTGGCCGAAGCGGAAGGCGCCTTCTTGCTGTGCGGATTCGTCATGGCCTTGGCCGAACACCAACAAGGCCACGTCACCGCAGCCGCACGCCGCTTCGAACGCAGCCGCGCCGCGTGCGGGTCCCCGGGACTGTTCACCGAAGAATTCGACATCGTCGAACGACAATTGCGCGGCAACCTGCCCCAGGCGTTCGTCCACGCCCTGTTGCTCGAATCCGCCCACCGACTCGCTGCCCCGCCCGCGAACCAGAGGTAACTGCACGAACGTCGAAAGGACCAGACATGGCGAGCACCCCGACCCCCCAGACCGTCGTCGTCACCGGCGCCAGCGGCGGCATCGGCCGCGCCGTCGCCCGCGCCTACGGCCGCCGCCGCGCCAAGGTCGCCCTTCTCGCCCGCGGCGACGCCGGACTCGACGCCGCTGCCCGCGACGTGGTGACCCGCGGCGGCACCGCGCTGCCGCTGACCGTCGACGTCGCGGACCCCGAGCAAGTCGAGGCCGCCGCCACCGAAGTGGTCCGGGTCTTCGGGGAGATCGATGTCTGGATCAACGTGGCGTTCACCTCGGTGTTCGCGCCCTTCGCCGAGATGTCCGCCGACGAGTACACCCGGGTGACCGAGGTGACCTACCTCGGCTACGTCTACGGCACCATGTCGGCGCTGCGCCGGATGAACCCGCGGGGACACGGGACGATCGTGCAGGTCGGATCCGCCCTCGCCTATCGCGGTATCCCACTGCAGAGCGCGTACTGCGGAGCCAAACACGCCATCCAAGGCTTCCACGAGGCGCTGCGTTGCGAGTTGCTGCACGAACGCAGCAAGGTGCGCGTGACGATGGTGCAGATGCCGGCCGTCAACACCCCTCAGTTTTCCTGGGTCCGGTCCACGCTGCCGAACCACGCCCAACCGGTGCCGCCGATCTTTGAGCCCGAAGTCGCCGCCCGAGCGGTGGTGTACGCCGCCGATCACCCCTCCCGCCGCGAATACTGGGTCGGGGGGAGCACTGCCGCCACCTTGGCGGCGAACGCGCTGGCCCCGGGCCTGCTCGACCGCTACCTCGCCCGCACCGGTTACCACTCGCAACAAACCGGCGAACCCCGCTCCCCGAACCAGCCGGCGAACCTGTACGAACCGGCGGACGAACGCAGAGATTTCGGGGCCCACGGAGTCTTCGACGGTACGGCGAAAAATCGCAGCGCCCAACTGTGGGCATCGCAGCACCACGGCTTGCTGGCCGGGGCTGCGGGAATGCTTGCCGCAAGCGCTGTGATCGCCCGCACCTTCCGGCGATGACCCGCTCACACAATGCTCCGCTGCTGTCGTCGTCCCGATCGCGGTTCACGCCGCATCGGCCGTCGTTTCGGCCCGGCCGGGGCGGTGCGATCAACCGGAGATCGCGTGGCAGGGAAGGAAGGGTGTCGACGATGACACGCTACGGACAGTTCTTCCTCGCACTGGCAACCGTCGCGGCGATCGCGAGTTGCTCGCTGCCGCACCGCCAATCGGGTGCCGGCATGGTGGCGACGGTGCACCGCATCGACACCACACTCGAGCATCCGGTGTACTCCGCTGCCCGCGATGCGTTGATCGGGCTGACCGGCGACCATCGTCTCGCGAGGATCGCGCTACCGGAGACGAACCACGACACCGATGCCGACACCGAGACGTCGGTGTCCGATCCGCTGGGCCCGAGCGCGAGCAGCGTGCTGATCAGCCCCCTCGGCGGCGACGCGGCGTATGTCAGCGAGCCCGATCTCGGTCAGGTCGCCGAACTACAACTCGACGATCTGCAGGTGAGCGGGCATCTGTCGGCCGGGCCCGCCCCGTCCTCCCTGGCCTCCGATACCGGGGCGCGAACGCTGTTGGCCCTCTCTCGCGACGGATCGACGGTCACCCCGGTAGATCTGCACCGACGGACCGCGCTGGCGTCCACATCGGTCAGCGGCGGCCCGGCCGCTCTGATCGAGGGCGCCGCGAGAGGCCGCACCATCGACTTTCACGTCCTCGGTCCGCACGGCGTCGATCTCTACACGGCACCTCACGCGCCGGCAACACGTACCGGGCACCTCGATATCGGTGCGAGTGCCGCCGCCGGCGACCGCACGAAAGTCAGCCGCGCCTACATCGCGGAAAACGGAACCGCTCGCGTGCTGGCCCTCGACACCTCGCCGCAGGGCACAGGTCTGGACATCGTCGGTTCGGTCGATGTCGGCGAGCCGGTCCGGCACCTCGCCGCCGACGACACCCGCCTCTACGCCGTGACGCAAGACAAGGTGATCGTGCTCGCGACCCAGAGTTTCACCGGCTACGACGACGGCACGATACCGGTGGTCGCCGCGCTCGACTTTCGTACCGCGCTGCCGGACGGACCGCCGCGAAGCGCCGCGGTATCGGGTATCGCCCTAGGCGATGAGCGGCTGTTCCTCGTCCTGGAGGGGCAACCGTATGTCGTCACGATCACGGCACCGGCTCTGTGACCGAGACAGGGGACAACGAGATGAACGGCCGAAACCCGGACCGCGGCACCGTGTCGGCAGAGGCGGATCTGCACCTGCTGATCGACCTCGTCGACGCACTCGACGCGTTGGCGGGCTCTGCCGATGACGACACAGTCGACGAGGCGGTCCGCTACGACTTCAGCATCCGGTGGGGAACGGCGATGTCGGGTCGACTGCTGCGGCTGGCGTACTACAGCGACCGCGGGGACCTGTCGACCGCGGACCGCTGCCGGTACGAGCGCCTGTGTGGGCGGCTGGAGCAGGCGTTACCGCAGATCGAGCGCTTCGGGCTGGCGCACCCTCGCTACCGGTGGCCCGCCGCAGGTGCGGAGGCGCCCGGCGAGAACTGAGAGCGCCGCATTCTGACGCCGGTGTGCGGCACCGCGCATTCCGGGTTCGTGCACGTCAATGCCACCATGTACGTGTCGATGTCTTCGTCGAGGAACAGAAAACCCAGATACAGTGCGTCACCGACCGTGAAGTCGGCGCCACCGCAGTGATGGCAGGTGCTGCCGCGGCGCGCGAGATGGCCGAGGACGCGGCGTTTCTGCAGGCTGGTCACGGCGATGTTCTCGGGGCGGCGGCCGCTGTCGACGCCCATCAGATTTCGACGTCCTTGTCGAAGTACACGTTGTCCTCGCGCCAGCCGCCCATGCCGTAGCCGATGTCGGCATAGTCGGCGACGACGTCGATGCGGTGGATCCATTTCGCCATCTTGAATCCCACCTGCGTTTCCACGCGCAGACGAAGCGGTGCGCCGTGCTCGATCGGCAGAGGCTGACCGTTCATCTCGTACGCGAGCAGCGTCTGGGGATCATCGGCCAACTCGAGGTCGAGAACCTCGTAGAATTGGCCACTGCCCGGGGCGCTGGGTTCATCGCGTCCGGTCTCTTGCAGGGTGAGAAAACACAGGTATCGGGCTCCGGGCAACGGCTTGACCATCGACACCAGATCCCGCAGCGGCAATCCGCCCCATTGTCCGATGCTGGACCAGCCCTGGACACAGTTGTGCAGCACTCGCTGAGTCTGCTTCTCGCGCAAGGACATCACGTCCTCCAACTTCAGCGTCAGCGGGTTCTCGACCAGACCGCCCACCTCGAGCGTCCAATCCGCGAAATTGTGCACCGCCATCACTTTGTAGGCGGTGCTGCAGGGCGGTTTCCCGTTGACGCGATGCTCCGCCGAGACCTCGTCAGCGCGGTAGTTCTGTGCCGATGCCAACGGGCGAAGAAGACTGAGCCGGGCTGGGCGAACGATCGCGCCCAACACCTTCTGCACCGATCGAGGTCTGCGCAGGCTCCACACGGTCGCGGCGGCGTGGATGACGACCAGGGCGGCGATGATGACGAAGGACAACGCTACGGCAAGATGAGTATCGCGGACCTCACCGAAGATCATCAGTGCATGCAGCTGACCCCATCCCCAGAAAAACACCATCGACAGGTGAATCCCGAGGAAGACGACGAAGGTGATCAGACCGAGGAAATGCAGACTGCGCGCCGATTGCCGTCCACCCCACAGCCGGACGTACCAGGGAAACCGCGCCTCGACCGCCGGGGACTGGGCCGCGCCGGTGAAAATCTGAAACGGAGCCAGCACGAAGATCACCGCGGCGTACGTCAATTTTTGGATGGCGTCGAGCGGTTCGTTCGGCAGGAGCGGCGGCAGCTCGACGCTGAGGTAGGTGAGGACGTCGTCCCAGGCCTGAGGGAAGATCGCCCACGAGGTCGGGATGTAGCGCCGCCATTGGCCGGTGGCGAAGAGGAGAACGTAGTAGACGATGCCGGTGAGGATCCAGCCGCCGACACACGCGAAGTGCCAGTGCCGGCCGATCCCGAGATTCCGGTGGCCGGGTAACGCCACCAGCGAGGAGTAGCTCTCCTCCTCGTCGAGGGTGTCGTAGAGCTTGTCGGTAGGCATGGATTTGCGGGTGAAGCGGGCCCATTCGGTGCCCGGTCGGCTGTCATCGCGCCAGTACAGTTTCGGATGCCCGGCCACGATTTCGATGCCACTGCGGATGAGCAGCGTCAGGAATAACACGTTGAGCCAGTGCTCGATCCGCAGCCACGCGGGGAAATCGAGTGGCGTCATCGCGGGACTCCTTCCTTCATCGGCGTACCTGAGCTCCTCGTGGTAGCTCAGTCGCGCCAGCGCGTGGTGTCCGGAAACGCGGTGTTCATCCCGAGAAGGACCGAGGCGTACAGCACCAGGTACAAGGCGGCGCAGCCGGCGACGAGGCTGCCGGGCGGAAAGTCCCACCACGATGGGGTGTAGGGCATCCCCGGCAGGGCGACGAACCGGCTCAGGAGATACCCCCCACCGGCGAGCACAGAGGTTGCAGCACCGAGCAGCCATCCACGACGGGCAGGTCGCCGATCAGGGACGACGGTCAACACCACCGCGGTGAGAAAACCGAGGACGAGCAGCAGCAGACACGCCGCCACGTATGTCGGGAAAGCGGCGCTGATCACCAGGTACAGATGAACGGCGGCGTTACCGAGCAGCAGGGTATCTGCCACTGCTGTCGTGGTTTTCGGCAGATTGATCTCGACGTATCGATACACGCTCAGGTACCGACCGACCGTGCTGTGCCGCAGTGGGGAAGCCATGGACGTCTTTCGCACCGACCTGATGAATTGGGAGCCGCATTGTCCTTGCGCGAGAAAGGCATACCCTCGAAGGGATCACCCAAACTCGCTGACAGACTTCAGGTTCGGCGAATTCCGGCAGGAAACCTGTCGCGCAGCCCGGTGGCCGCGGACCTGCCGAGGCCACCCTCGGAGTGGGCCGAACGAACCGTGCCAGCGGGTCCGTTTCCTTGCTCCGGCTCGTTCGGACGTCGCATTCTTTCCCCCTCTGTGCCGGCGGCTTCGCCCGAGCCTGATCGACGGTTCAGTAGGGGAGCAGGCTCAGTGGGCGGGTGGCCATAACAGGGTGAGTACGTCGCCGTCGACGGGTTCTCCGGCCGCTGCGGCGAACCGGCGCATGGTGTACGCCAGGGCATTACGGTCATCGGTCGTCATCCGCGTCAGGACCGCTGAAATTGCCTCCTTGCGGTGGGTGCTGACCCGGTCCACCAGTTCTTGCCCGGCAGGGGTGAGGGTCAACGTCAGGTGCCGGCGATCGTCGAGCGCGTCGCGCCGGTCCAGCAGGCCGGCTTTGATCAGCCGGTCCACCGCCCGGGAGGCGTTCGACGGATGGACCGCGAGTGCCTCCGCGACAGCGGCCAAGTTCACGGGCCCTCGCGTGTCGACCAAGACCAGGATGCGCAGGTGCGGCACCGTGACGAGTTCTTCGGCCTCGGCGACGGAGGCTGCGGCGATGCCGACCAGGGCCCGCGAGGCCCAGAGCACCGCGTCCACCTGTTCGGTGAAATGGTTCTCCGGCTCGGCCCGTTGCTCTCGTACTGCGCTCATACCCACATCCTGCACTCAGCCATTGCGCAGTCGCAACCATTGCGGGTTTGATGAGGGGAGTTGCGATCGATGCTGTCCAGAGGGGAAGTCACTACCTCACTCACTGGGCTGCTGATCCGCTCCGTGCGGGAAGGAGTTGTTGTCGATGACCGTTTCACGGGACCGGATCGCCGAACCGTGGGGTGCGCGCACCCCGTACGGACGCGGGCAGGGGTGGCCGCAACGAGTGGATCAGTACCTCGCGGAGGGCATCGAGCCGGGGTCGGTGGATCGGTGGGTGCAGTCCGCGTCGATTCTGCATTCCAATGGTGACGCCCTCGACATTGCGGTGAAGGACGGTGCGATCGTCGGCGTCCGGGGGCGCGGGATCGACCGGGTCAACCGCGGTAGGTTGGGGCCGAAGGACCTGTTCGGCTGGCAGGCCAACGGATCGAAGGACCGGCTCACCCGGCCGTTGATCCGCCGCGGCGGCGCCCTGGTGGAGACGGACTGGGACACCGCGATGAACGCCGTCGTCGCACGTAGTCGGCAACTGTTGGACGTTCAGGGGCCCAGCGCCATCGGGTTCTACACCTCGGGGCAGTTGTTTCTCGAGGAGTACTACACACTTGGGGTGATCGCGCACGGGGCGATCGGCACCAATCACGTGGACGGAAACACTCGCCTGTGCACCGCGACCGCCGCGGAGGCGCTCAAGGAATCGTTCGGCTGCGACGGGCAACCCGCTTCCTACACCGACGTCGATCACGCTGATGTGATCGCCCTGTTCGGGCACAACGTCGCCGAAACGCAGACGGTGTTGTGGTCCCGGATCCTGGACCGGCTCGCCGGCCCGAATCCACCGGCAATCCTGTGTGTCGACCCGCGGCCGACCCCGGTCGCCCAGCACGCCACCGTCCACCTGGCACCGCTGCCGGGCACCAACGTCGCGCTGATGAACGGACTGCTCCACGAGATCGTCGAGCGCGACTGGATCGACCGGCAGTGGATCGAGCAGCACACGGTCGGTTTCGAGGAACTGCGCACCCAACTCGCCCCCTACACACCGGAGAAGGTGGCGTCGATCTGCGACATACCGGTGGCGGATCTACGCGAGGCCGCCCAGCTGATCGGCATGACCGATCGCCTGCTGTCGACGGTACTGCAAGGCTTCTACCAATCACATCAAGCCACTGCCGCTGCTGTGCAGGTCAACAACGTGCACCTGATCCGCGGCATGCTCGGCACACCCGGCTGCGGGGTACTGCAGATGAACGGACAACCCACCGCGCAGAACACCCGCGAATGCGGCGCCGACGGTGACCTCGCCGGATTCCGCAACTGGGCCAACGACTCTCACATCGCCGAACTCGCCCAGTTGTGGAACATCGACCCCTCCCAGATCCCGCACTACGGCCCGCCCACGCATGCGATGCAGATGTTCCGCTACGCCGAACAGGGCTCGTTGAAAATGCTGTGGGTGAGCGCGACGAATCCCGCGGTATCACTGCCCGAACTCGCGCGCATCCGGTCGATCCTGTCTCAGGACAGGCTCTTCCTCGTCGTGCAGGACATCTTTCTGACCGAGACCGCACAGCTGGCAGATGTGGTCCTTCCCGCAGCGGCGTGGGGGGAGAAGACCGGGACCTTCACCAACGTCGACCGCACCGTGCACTTGTCCGACAAAGCGGTGGAACCGCCCGGGCAGGCGCGCCCGGATCTGGACATCTTCCTCGACTACGCCCGCCGAATGGACTTCCGCGACAAGGACGGTGGCCCACTGCCGGCCTGGCACGACGCGGAAACCGCGTTCGAAGCGTGGAAGGACTGCTCCGCAGGACGCCCGTGTGACTACACCGGCATCACCTACGAGCGGCTGCGCGGCGGATCCGGAATCCAATGGCCCTGCAACACCGAACATCCCGGCGGCACCGAACGCCTCTACACGGGCGGGAAATTCTTCTCCGCACCCGAGTACTGCGAATCGTACGGCAAGGATCTGGTCACCGGGGCTCCGCTCGAACCCACCGAATACCGAGCTCTCAATCCGGAGGCCAAAGCGATCATCAAGGCCGCGGAGTATCTTCCGGCGCACGAAAAACCCGATGAGCGTTACCCGTTCGCGTTGATCACCGGCCGCACCCTGTACCACTTTCATACCCGCACCAAGACCGGCCGCACCCGCCAACTCGACGACGCAGCCCCTGCTGTGTGGGTCGAGATCTCGCAGGCGGACGCACACAGCCTCGGAATCGAGGAGGGGGACTTGCTCGAGGTCTCCTCTCCCCGCGGGCTCCTGCACGCCCAGGCCCGGGTGAGCGGCATCCGGTCCGGAGTGTTGTTCGTTCCGTTCCACTACGGCTACTGGGACACCGGCGGCGATGAGCACGACCGCGCGGCGAACGAACTGACGATCACCGACTGGGATCCGGTGTCCAAGCAGCCGATCTTCAAGACCGCCGCCGCGGCGGTGACCCGGATTCGCGCCGGCGACGGTCCGGCGCCCGCCCCGACCACCACCGCCTCCGCCCCTGCCACACCGTCATCGACGTCGATCCCGCCGACCGTCGGGGGACCGGCAGCGATGGTGACCGAACACCTGCCCTCGACCCCGAAGGTGGCCGAATGAAGATCAATCTGGCATTGCGGGAGCTGCACCGCTCCGAACACACACTCGCCCTGACCCTCGCTGCGGTGTCGGCCCGGCACGTCACCGAACACGAGATCCATCACGTCGCCTACGATCTCGCCGAATGGTCACGCACCCACCTTCGCGAACTCGCAGCCGCCGGAACCCGCTACGATCTCGATCTCAATGCTGCACCGCGCACCGAGCCGTTGACTTCCCCGATCCAAGCGAAACTGAGCGAACTGCTCGGCCACCGGCCAGAACCCGCCCTGGTGTTGTTGATGGATTTGCGCCGCTTGCACCGTGTCACCGCGGGCGTGTCCGTCGACTGGGAACTTCTCGCCCAAGGCGCGCAGGCGGTCAAGGATCAGGACTTGCTCGCTCTCACCGAACGCTGCCACCCTCAGACCCTACGGCAGCTGCGATGGTCCAATGCCATGCTCAAAGTGCTTGCGCCTCAAGTCTTGACCAGCTAACAGCGACGGGGACGGGCACCCTGCACTGCACGCCCGCGTCCCGATCGATTGTCGGAGTCCGCCTGTGAGGAAAGGAGTAGTGACATGAGTGGCCCACGCATCGTGCATGTGGCGTTGGCCGACGACTGGGAAGGCTGTCGACGCTTCGGTGAATACGACGTCGCCACGGTAGCCACCTCGTTCGACGACATCGGATACATTCACGCCAGCACCCGCACTCACCTACCGGCCGTACTCGAGCGACCCTACGGCCAGGTGAAGCTGCCGCTGCTGTTGATCGTGCTCGACGAACAGAGTCTCGCCGCTGCCGGAATCGACACAGCTGGCGCACCGACGGGAGCGCCCAGCTCACTCCGCGGATACTCTCGCCCTTCCCGATGGAGGCTCCGATCGTCGTCGAGGCCATCGAACTCGACCACGACGACGGCGGATGGGTCGCGCCGGACCTGGCAGGTCTTGCGGTGCGCGAGGATGCGCCTACGTCACTGTGACCGTGCGTTCGTCGATACTCGCCCATCATCTACTCGTCCGAGGTCTGCCGGTGTCGCTGTCCGATCGACAGCCATGAGCATTGATCCGCGCGGTCGCGGTGATGCGATCGCGCGACGCGCAATGATTGCGCTGCGGAACGTGCGCGGGGAGGTTCTCTGGTACGGGTCGCCGTCAGTGCTCGGGGATCGGGCGAAATGAATCCGGTGATGCCGCATGCCAATCCGCTGCCCACGACGGCGGCGGGTCGGACAACAGTTCACCCGGGCGTAGCCGTGGATAGATTTCGGCGTAGGACCGGATGTCGGTGGGTGATACTTTCTTGCGCAGCATCTCGGTGGTCAGTTCGGCCGGGTGACGGGCCCCCATCGATGCCATGATCTGCACTGCCTGGCGCACGGTGCTCTCGTGGTATCGCTGGACGCGACGAGATTTGTCGGGCACGTCCAAGGCGCGTGTTCGTTTCGGATCCTGGGTGGCGACACCGACCGGGCAGGTGTTGGTGTGACAGCGCTGCGCTTGAATGCACCCGATGGCCATCATCATGGCGCGGGCAGAATTGGTGTAATCCGCACCTTGGATGAGCCGCTTGACGATGTCGGTACCGGTGGCGATCTTCCCACTTGCGCCGATGGCGATCCTGCCGCGCAGGCCGGTGCCGACCAGCGCGTTGTGCACGGTCATCAACCCTTCCGTGAGAGGGAGCCCGACGTTGTCCTCGTATTCGAGTGGTGCAGCGGCAGTTCCGCCCTCCGCGCCGTCGACGATGACGAAGTCCGGGGCAGTTCCTTCCGCCTGCATGGCTTTACAGATTGCGAGGAACTCGATCCGGGACCCCACACACAATTTGAAACCCACCGGTTTGCCGCCGCTGAGTTCACGCAGCTGCGCGAGGAAGCGCACGAGTTCGCGGGGAGTGTGGAAGACGGAATGGGCGGAGGGACTGACACATTTCTGCCGCGGCGGGACACCGCGGTAACGGGCGATTTATTCGCTGACTGTCGCCGCCGGCAACACTCCGCCGACACCGGGTTTCGCTCCCTGGCTGAGCTTGAGTGAGATCGCCCTCACATTCTCGTGGGCGGATTTGTCGGCGAACTGCGCCGCGTCGAACTCGCCGCGCCGGGTGCGGGCACCGAAGTACCCCGAACCCAGCTCCCACACGAGATCACCGCCCCCGTCGAGATGATAAGGGGTGATGCCTCCTTCGCCGGTGTCGTGCGCGAAGTGCCCGGCGGCAGCGCCTGTGTTGAGCGCACGCAGAGCGTTGGCAGAGAGCGCGCCGAAGCTCATCGAAGAAACGTTGAGCAACGACATCGAGTACGGCTTGCTGCAATCCGGTCCGCCGAGCATTACCCGCGGCGGCTCCTCCGGTTCCGGAACAGGCGATGCCGAGTGCACGAGATATTCGTAGCCCACCTCGCCGATATCACGTTCGGTACCGAACGAGAGCTCCCCGTGTATGCCTTTGGCGCGCTCGTAGATGACCGTGCGCACGTCTCGGTCGAACGGACGACCGTCGAAGTTCCGCTCGATGAAGTACTGCTGCAACTCCGGTCGCACGCTTTCGAGAAGGTAGCGCAGATGCCCGACTACCGGATAGATCCGTAGCAGTGAATGCCGGCGCTGGGCGACATCGAAAATCCCCACACCAAGCAGGACAACGCAGACGGTAACCAACAGCCACCATCCCGCGCCCACGAGCGTTGCCACGATGCCGAGCACGAGTAGTGCAAGTCCAAGAGAACCGACCATGAAAATTCGCAGCACCGAACACCTCTCATCGAGCAGGGATCGTCGCACAGGCACCCCAGACCAACGTAGCTCGACGATAATCGCCCGGCCACCTGCGTCCCCGGACGGGTGACCGATGATGCAACAACCCTCGCGGCCGATTGCGCCGCTCCGTGACACGGTCGCAGGCAGTCGACGTAACGCAGCACGACGCTTAGCGGATGTGCGGGGGAAGGGTTCGGTCAGGGCAGCGTGACCGAATTGGGGCATGCGTCGCTCAGTCGTTCCAGAGCGCGAGTGCTAGGTCCACTCGATCGCCGCGCATGGGCGTTCCTTCACCGCGTAGTAGGGCGAGAGCATTATTGCCGTGGCAGGCGGCCGGGGTGCCGTTGGCGTAGACGACGCGGTGCCAGTGCGTTTCGTCTGCCCAACGGGTCATGACCTGCCCGACTTGGCGAGGGTGTCCGTTGACGAGGGTGGCGATCAGTCCGTATGTCATTACTCGGCCTGCAGGGATACCGTCGATGATGTCGAGGACGCGGCGAGCGAATGGAGAGGGTCCTTCTTCGTTTACTTCGGTCGACAATTCAGACATTGAAATACTTTGCTTCCGGGTGGTGCAGGACAAAAGCGTCCGTGGACTGCTCGGGATGCAGCTGCAGTTCTTCGGACAATTCGACGCCGATTCGTTCGGGTTCGAGCAACGCAACCAACTTGGCTCGATCCTCGAGGTCCGGGCACGCGCCGTATCCGAACGAGTAACGCGCTCCGCGGTACTCGAGATCGAAGTAGCCGGCAACCTCGGTCGGGTCCTGCTCCGCGACGGTATGCCCCTCGGGAAGCACAAGCTCTTCACGAACGCGTCGATGCCAGTACTCGGCCAGAGATTCCGTGAGCTGGACGCCGATTCCGTGAAC
>NZ_MUZB01000024.1:0-66334 GCF_002076325.1 Rhodococcus sp. 66b | reverse complement strand
TCTGAACCGGTACCCGACACCCGAACGAGGCTGAGGAGGAAGGGAAGGGTCACGAAAAGCGCCCCTTCTCGCGTCCACTGCCTCGTCATCATCATGCTCCCAATCATACACCCCCACCCACCGAACCGCAAAACAATCCGAAAACATAAAACGCCGAAACACTCACCACTGCAACAACATTCGACGTTGACAAAAACACCATCGTGCACAACCCGCGAAACCAACCCAACACCAACTGAATACCGAAACCTACTGACATGCAACAACATTCAAAACACCCAAAACGAGCCCCACAACACCTCCCACCCGACCCGGCACCACTCCCCCACACCAACCAAACCCGAACACCCCACCGCCACCCAAAAACGCCGGCGCCCCACACACCCCCAACAACCACCCCGGGGACATGTCATCACCGCAGTTCAACGCTACAAACCACGGAAGCCGGACGGCACAGACCAATCAGAGAACACCACCAAACAGGTAAACCAGCGTGAAAACACACACCACCTCCAAGACGACACGAAACACTCACCAGGCCCACTGCACGGATCCCGTCCGAAATGTCGTCGAAGTTCGTCAAGGCAAGTTGCGTCGGACCGCGCGGTAGGTCGAGGTGGTGGGAAAGATATTGTCGGGGCAAACCATTGATGGTTTTGTTGCCGCCAGCCGCTATACCTCTCGGCAGGCAGGCGTAGCTGGCGCATGATCGTCGGAGGCTGGTGTTCGGCAGGCAACGACATCGTGCACACGAAAGTTGAACTTAACAGCCATCTGAATACCATTACGGTCAACAGACGCTTCTGTCTGCACACCAAGATTCTTGACTCTCACAACGCTGAAAGGCAACGACATGACCGAGACTCCAGTTGCACCTGCTCCCTGTCCGCCCGGCAGACACACCCAAGGCGGAACCTGCGACTGCGTTGCATGTAATTACCACATAGCAGCATTCGCCGCCCGCTTCCGCGAAAATGGCACCGGCGTTGAATTGTTTGGCTGCCCGTCTGATCGTCCCGAGGCGCCCTGATATCACAATCGAATTCCCGATTTCGGCAAAATGCGAACGACGGTCGAAAGGTCCCACCTGTCAACTTCCTCGCACCGATGTGAACGACGGGTGAAACCTGGTTCTGGCTCACTTTCCGTGACGGCTCCACATTCGCGCCGCGTGTCGTTCGGACAGGACGTGGACCGTGCGGGAGATGATCATTCTGGTGTCCTGAGAACTGTTGTGACCTGCGTGTACTCCTTCCGCATCTGGCGGGTATCGACATCGATTCGGTCGATGCGACTGCAGGCGGAGTTCGTATTCGTGCGTCGCCGTTGTCGACTTCGGCGAGCTGCCCGACGTGCGGTGTTTCTTCGAAACGCGTGCACAGTCGGTACGAACGCATTCTCGCCGATACCGCTATAGCTGGCCGATCGAGTTACGTCGTCTTGCAGGTGCGTCGATTTCTGTGCTCGAACACCGGCTGCGACCGACGCACATTTGTCGAGCAGATCGACTTCACTTACCAAGGCTTACGCACGAACGACTCCGCTGCTGCGCGAGATCCTCGAGATCGCGCTGACGTTGGCCGGGCGAGCCGGATCGAGGTTGGCGTCGGCGCTGGGAGTTTCCGTCGGACGATCTACCCTGTTGCGGCTGGTCCGAGCGTTGCCTGACCCTCCGACAAGAGTGGTCCCTGTGCTCGGTATCGACGACTTCACACTGCGAAGGCGGCATCGGTATGGGACTGTCCTGATCGATATGGACACGCACCGCCGGAGTCGATGTTCTCTCCGACCGGAAGGCCGGCACCGTCGCCGACTGGCTCACCGAACATCCGGGAACACAGGTGATCTGCCGCGACCGCGCCGGCGCGTATGCCGAAGCCGCCCGTACCGGAACGCCCGAGGTTGCAGACCGCTGGCATCTGTGGCACAACCTCGCCGAAGCAGTGGAGAAAACCATTGCAGCCCATCACCATTGCCTGAAAAGAAAACCAGAGATCGAGCCTGTACCTTCGATCGAACGCACCCCATCGGAACAACGGAGGATGGCCGCCGAACAGGTAAACGACCCCCAGGAGAGTTCGATACTCGCCGTCCGCACGAAGAATCGGTTCGAGGCGGTCACAAATCTCAAGAACGAAGGCATAAAAATCAGAATGATCGTCTGCCGGCTCGGGTTGGCACGGGAGACCGTCCGCCGTTTCTACTACGCAACCAGTGTCGATGAATTGTTGGGAGCGCCGCGGGTGGGCCAGGCCCACCATGTTGGACGGGTTCGCGGTGCACCTGCACGAGCGCTTCAACGACGGATGCACCTCCACTACTGCACTTTGCGAAGAAGTTCGAACATTGGGATATAGCGGCAGCTACAGCTCCGTCCGCGACTACGTTCGCCCGCTGCGTACCATCGGCGCTTCGCCGTCCAGAAGACAAATTCCGAAGGTCCGGTGAAGCACCTCCTGGCTTCGGGGACTGCCCTACGAATCGCGGGCGGCGGGCAACTCGAATGGTGGCAACCAACGAAATCCCGACCGTGGGTCGAGGACGATTGTTCGAATCGTTCCACCAACGGTCCTCGACCACGCCAACTCCGGTGCTCCCACTTTTACATATTTCGTATCCTCAGGACGAGCGACAGCGCGATACAGCGATTCAACCTCGGTCAGGAGATCGTCATCCCCGAACTCTTGCTGCATCGAAAGATAATCAAATTCGTTAACCTTCATCGCTGAATAGCTGGCCTGCCTGCCAGCGAGAGCCCGACTTCGGTCGCACGCGGAGTCCCACGCTTTCTTGTAGAACCACGGCCGATTCAAGTCGCGACTGTCGTTGACTGCAAGGACCAACAAGGTGAACCCACCCTCGGCCAATAGTCTCTGATTCCCGTTGTTGTCGGGCGCGTCGGCGCCATGTTCCGGACAAGGTTCAACGTCCTTCGGGATGTAGTTCCAGTCAGCATCCACTTTGGCGTCTTCTGTGACTTGTTCGTCGTAGCTCTCCCGGCATGCTGCGCAGCTACCCAACAAAGCCTCCTCAATCTTCTCCCACACCGCGTCACCGAGTTCTTTTGCATTTGAATACGAGCCCGTGAGTGCACGTTTCACGACGTCGATGGCTTCAACTTTCTGTGGTGCCGGCTCACCAGGGATTGCCTCTGGAGTGAAGCTCGATCGGCCCGCAACCATCAGCACTGCCGCGAACTGTCCCGGTTCGATCTCGCCCACCGCGACAGCTTCTGTCCATCCGTCGTCCTCGGTCATCGGATACGTTGCCACTTTGTTCGTGACGTCGACGCCAGTGCCTGTCTTCCCGTCCGTGGTTTTGCTGTCGGACATCACGAATACCTGGCCGTCAACTGCTCCGAACACATGCAAAGTCACTGACTGATTCCCCTTTTGATCGTCGGACGTCGGTAGATCTGTCCGTTTTCTCCTCGACGCCGTTACACCTGACGTGGGAACAAGGGTGGCGCCAGCAACCGATCACCAAGAGCGGGCCGGCGCTGTCCGGTTACGGAGCGGTGTCGATAAACAAAGCTTGGCGCAAGCGCTGGCGTCGATGCCCGCCCGAACTCAAACGCTCGCTGACGTGGGACCGCGGGAAAGAGATGTCCGCGCACGCCCAGCTCACCGTCGACACCGGGCTGAAGGTCTACTTCGCCGACCCACACAGTCCGTGGCAAAGTTCCGCGCCGGCAACATCGGCCTCATCCCCTACACGAAACTGTATTTCCTCATCACCGACGGCACACACGATGACCCCATCATTACAGAGATCGTCGTAGGACCCGGGGGAGACCGCCCGCTACGCGCCAACGCGCTCAACCGACGACTCCGCAAAATCGGATCCCGGCACGGAGGTATCGGTGTCGTTCTCTCAGCGGTCGGCGCCCTCGCCGTGTTGTCAGCGGATACAGGATCCGATTCTCAGGCCACCATCGACTTCGAGAACGACACCACTGACATAGCCTGCGCTAGGAGAAGCAGCGAGACGCTGCAGCTTCGGCAAGTTCTACCCACCCTGGCATGGGTGTCCGTTGAAACTATGGACGTGACACGGACTGCTGCATCGCGCAGGAACCTGTCCTGAATAGACTTGGCCTGTAAGCGAATTGGTACTCCACACCAGACTGGTACCGAAACATTCTGACACACAACAATATTCAAAGCCCCCAGAAACGTGCCTCACAACACCCGAACACCCCGCAGCCGGCCCCGAATCAGCCGGCACCCCGCATCAACCAGCGCGCAGATCACCACACAAACCGAAACCCCAGAGTGGATAAGCCAGCGCGAAACAGAATGCCCTGATGACAGAGATAGTGCACGTTACGTATGCCACACTTCCGAATAACACCGCATACGTACAGCGCAATAGCTCGTGGAGGGCTTATGAAGCACATCTTGGACACCGAGCTGCTTAACGGCCCTCTTGAGGTACAGACCAGACTGCGCCCCTACTGTGTGGCTCGCTGTGTGACCAGCTTGAGTCAGGTGGAAGAGATTGCGATCCACCTGTGCCAGACCTGGGGAGGGCCGAGCAATCCGATCGTCGTGCTCCATGACAACGCTCCGGCCCAGTACCTCCAGGAAGTTCTCATTGCCAGCGAAGTCGACGGGTACGAGGACCATACCAAGACAGCGGTATCAATCCCCTACCTGCAAAACGAAGGTGCGTGGGACTACCCAGCTGGTTTGATCATTGCTCATGAACGAGGCACACGGCCCGTCGAGGTCGTTACCCTTGAGGAAGATGATCCATGGCACCTCGTCTATCTGGCAACCCTCGGATGGATGCCGAACATGTTGAGCGAACCTTTGTGTTTCGCCGGTGGCCTCGCCGAGGTCAATATCGAGAATCTCATCCCCGTCGAGCGTGTGTCAGTCACGGGGGACCTCGATGACCTTCTGATGCGCGTAACCAACCGAGAGAAGTTCACCCCTCGCCAGTTCGGCAACCTGTACCTCGCCTCCGGTTCGACGCCCAATCCCGGCTATTTAGGGCTATCGAGTCCCATTCCGAGCCGCTGGGCACAGGCGAATGCAGCTGGACCAAACATCGTCGTCGTCCTGAGCCCAGATTCTGTCGACGACTTTGCGCTTCTTTGGAATCTACGGGCCCTGTGGGGCGACAGATTGCCTATGCCCATCGGGATTCCCCGAGAACTGTTTAACGCTGATTCCCTTCGCCGCCTCCATCAACCAGGTATTACCACTAGCTTTGGGCTCGGCGGCGGCGGACTGTACGTCTGTAGCGAATCAGTCTCCCCCGACGAGCTTCGAAAGATCACTGACGATGTACCTTCCGTCCGTGTTGCCGAACCGAGGGACCTTCTACAACCCCAGGCTGCACCTGCTCGACCGCGAAGCCAGGTCCAAACCTGGACTGCCGGGACAAGCCGCATAACGTCGTTCGCAGACGACGACAGGAAAGTCCTGGGCCAAGCTGCCCACCCCAGCCCGTCACTAGTGATGTCCGTGCGCGTACCGGAAGCGCCAATTCCAGCCGTCGGCCCCCTCCGTGGATCCCATTATGCCGCCTACCAGTGGGGCGCCGCCCAAGTTCAGGCGTCCTCCGGAGGGCGGGACGGCTACACCCGTGAAGTGAGGTGGCCCAGCGGTTGGACTTCCTTGTCAGCAACAGCACTGGAGCTTGGCCTAGAGGTACGAGAATCTCAGCCTGGACTTGCAGCGATGAACCTAATCCGCGCCCTCGGCGACACTTGGGACATTCGTTATCTATGCGACATGGGACTCGTCGACCTCCTGTACGAGCTAGCCGAACGGAGCGGCATGTCCTGGTGGAAGCAAAAGTGGAACGGTGTAGAGAAACGGCTTCGAGAGGAAGGTAAGACAACAGAGGAAATCGAGGCACTCGCAGTCGAGCTGGGACGGGACGAGCCCGTAATCGCGCCCTCAAACGAGGGCCGGCAACTTGCTGAACCACGGTTTAAAACATGTTTCGGCAACAGGAAGGTTGCATCGGACCGCTGGCTTGAATGGGCACTCGACCGACGGATACTTGTGCAGGGCATCGAACTTGTATGCCCGAACTGTCGCGTGAAATTCTGGCTTCCCATTCAAGAGATGTCGCCGCCACACACCTGCCCAGGATGTAGCCGAACGATCAGCCGCCCATTCGAGTCAGGACTAGTCAAGTTTACGTACCGCATCGGTGAGGTTCTTCGCCAATGCCTAGAGGTCGATGCCCTAGGTCATGTACTCGCACTTCGTTGGTTGACGCAGTTGTTCGCCGATTATGGGCTTGTCGGGGCGCATCCAGGCGTGGAGTTCGTCGAGGACGGGAGGGTGGTTGCCGAGGCTGATGTTCTCCTGCTGTTCAGCGACGGCCGGATGGTGCCGGTGGAGGTCAAGCGGCGCGCCACCGCTTTCAATGAGGCAGCAGTCGCGCAGTTGGAGGCGATCTCTACCACATTGAACGCAAGTTTCGATGTGATGTGCGTAATGGAGCCGCTAGACAGATGCAGCGAGGTGGCCGAGCTCAAACGAGAACTGCCGGACAGACCCCGATTTCTGCTCACAATGGACCAACTCTCAGCTCCGCATGTTTTCTGGAGTGCGGGAGGCAACCCCTTCGAGGAGAAACACTTCGACGAGGACACATCTCAAAGGCGTCGAGAAAAATGGTTGGCAGATGTAGAGGCAATTGGTGGCGCACCTGACGACGTCGCCGAGCATACGGTCGACTACTGGCGTAAGAACCCTGAACGACGACGACCCTGACTCACCGGAACAAACCTCGGTTCCCCGTAAGCAGTGAGACTTTAGACATCGGATCGTCACGGCAGTCAACGATGCCTGCGCCTCGACGACCCGAAAATTACCGCTGGTGATCCAATCTAGTCAGTTCGAACCCGGCCGACGTGATTGCACGGGAAACCGATCGAGATAGGGCATGCAATACCGATCCCGCCATCGATTAGGCCGGTACCTGGGTGGCCACGGTCCCGGTAAAATAGGATCGGAGTCCTGCTCCAATCTCATCGACACCGTGGACGCTGAAAGTCTGACGTGCGAGCCAGGGACATACCGGAACCTATCTCCGCAATCGCCACGGCAAGTAGTCACCTAGTATCAGTCGGTCGACCGACGAAGAATAAGGAGTCCACGCGTGGAGTTTTATGAACGCCTTGCCTTGCGACCTGTGCTGTGGGCGCATCTGCACGACTACACCGGTAACTCATTTGAAAACTTCTTTCAAGATTTCATGGTCTTGTCTTTTCCTGGCTTCGTCGATGTTCGAACGCATGGAAATCTGGGAGACATGTCGAGCGACGGCCTCACTCTCCACGACGGCCGCTTATACGCGTGTTACGCACCTGAGACGCCTGACGCGAAAGCGACTATCCAGAAGTTCAACAAGGACTTCGCGGGGGCACTTGAGAAGCGTTCGGGCCAGTTCATGATCTTTGTATTTGTCCACAACGACGTCCGCGGCACCCATCCCGAAATTTCAGTGGCGCTAGCGAACACAAAAAAGATACACCAAACCCTAGAATTCGAGATGTTCGGTATGCGCCGCCTGCGCGACGCACTAGGCAAGATGGATCGTGCCGACGTGGAGTCTCTGCTCAAGATACCGCTACCGCTGCAGCACGATGTCGCTATGGGACTCCCTGAGATGGAGGAGCTCCTCTCATTCCTTTCAACACAGCGCACATCAGTTCTCGACAGCAATCTCATAGAGCCGGTATCGGCCCAGAAACTCCGCTACAGCAAGCTGTCCGAGGAAACTCAGACAGAACTGAGGGACGGAATGAAATACAGTTCGCTCATCGACAATTTCTACCGAGAACGTATCGATGTCACCGAGCGGGACGAAGTAGCCACGCGATTCCACACTGAGTATCTCGATGCTGCACAAGCTACGCCCGATGCCGAGGAAGTCCTGTTACGCCTGAGAGTGTTCCTAGCCGGATCCCGAATGACCACGGCCACCAGCTATCGAGCACAAACAGCCGTGCTTTCATACTTTTTCCAAACCTGCGACATCTTCGATAACGCGCCCGCAAATTGGAACGAAGAGATCGCGAAGGTGATGGCGTAATGATCACGCCGACAAAGGGAATCGCGCCACAACGTGCATTGTTGACTATCGCGGCCCAGGTATCGCTGACACTCACCGAGCCGATGACTGTAAGCCAAGCATGGACGGCGTTGAAAACCTGGCGGGCGAAGAACGCGAACAATTCCGCATTGCCGTTCTCCTGGTTCGTCCTGGCCCTTGACGTCTTGTACTCGCTCGGTGCACTCCAGATGCAGAACGGGCTGATCCACAAGGCGGTGAAACCGTAGTGCTGCAACAAGTTACGTCGACAGACGACCGGTTCAAGCCAATCGTGCTCAGTCCCGGATTCAACATCCTCCTCTCGGACAAAACTCAAGAATCTTCCGATACCGACAGTCGAAACGGTGCAGGAAAGTCATCGCTCATCGAGATTGTGCACTTTCTGCTCGGTATGGGACGGCTGACGGATTCGGTGCTCGCAAACCCTGAACTGAGCCGACACACCTTCTCCCTTGAGATGGACTGGCCTGAACGTGAGGCTGGGTTGCGGGTCTCACGTTCGCTCACTCCAAGAAATCGGTCACGAGTTGAGTTGCAGCCGAATATTGTTGGCGGGCAACGGCTGTTCGAAAGCGGGTCCGCAACGATTTCCGAGTGGGTCGAAGAGCTCGGCAAGAGCCTGTTCGCATTCCCGCACGACCACAAAGGCATCAGCGCCCGCAGTCTGCTCTCTCTCTACATACGTCGGGTAAGCCAGCACGGACTGGATGATCCGGTACAGACATTTCCGCGTCAGTCGATCACTGAGGCGACCACCAACATCGCATATCTGCTGGGGCTGGACTGGCGTCTCGCTTCCGGCTACCAGCAGCTGGCAGGTCGGGAGTCGCTGCGCCGCAAGCTCAGAGAGGCAATAAAGGATCCCGCCTTCAGCCTCGTCATAGGATCGGTATCCGAGCTGCGCGGACTTGTGACCGCCGCCACGAGGCGAGCGCAGGATCTTGATCGACAGGTTGCAGCTTTTCAGGTGGTTCCCGAGTACGAACGGATCCAGGGACTGGCTGACGAGATTGATGCTCGCATACGAGCGACCCGCGCCCAAGATGCTGCAGACCGCCGAAACCTTCAGGACCTCGAGGCTGCGATTCAAAATGAGCGGGAGCCGGAGGTTGAATATCTCAAGCTGGCCTATCGAGAGCTCGGGGTTACACTGCCAGATGTAGTTCTCCGGCACTACGACGATGTACGCGCATTCCATGACTCAGTTCTGTCGAACCGGCGCTCATATCTTGCTGAGGAGATTTCGTCGACCAGGTCGCGTCTCGAACAGAGGCAGTTCGAACGCCAAAATCTTGGAGGGGAGCAAGCGCGGCTACTTCGGCTTCTCCACGAAGGTGGAGCTCTTACTGCACTGACCGCCCTGCAGGAGCAGTCAGCTATTGCTCGCTCACAGCTAGAGACATTGAAGACGAGATTCGACACCGCGCGCCAACTTGAGGCGACGCAGGCGGAGATCAAGTTCGAACGCAGCAAACTTCAGCAAGACATCACACAGGATCTCGTTGAGCGCGAACCGATCATCGAGCAGATCAATCTGATGTTCCAGCGTTTCGCCGCCGCCCTGTACGGACCGGATCGCGAAGCCTACGTAGATATCGCCGCCACGGATACCAGTCTGCGTATCGCGCCGCATATCGGTGGCGAGAACAGTCAGGGAATCGGCAAGATGGTCATCTTCTGCTTCGACCTCACGATCACTGTGATTGCGCACCGTGCGGGTCGAGGTCCCGACTTCCTTGTGCACGACAGCCACTTGTTCGATGGCGTGGACGAACGTCAGGTCGCGGAAGCGCTGAAGCTGGCAAAAACGGTGTGTGAGGAAGAGCGGCTCCAGTACATCACGACCATGAACTCGGATGACCTGGAGAAAGTAGAGCGCAGGGGTGTGCCTCTACAATCCTTCATTGCGGCGCCACGCCTCACCGATGCCTACGCGGACGGTGGACTCTTCGGATTCCATTTCGGCTAATCTCGCACCAGCACAGATGGATCCGCGCCGCTCGGCACCACTCTTTCGGTCCGGCCCGGGGGACAGGTGTAGATCGAAATCCTGCTCGGATTGTCAACACGCCCCAGCCTCGCCGAACTTGCACCAGAATTCTCTGCACGAACGGAATTCCTGTCGAGGAACGGCACTGGTTGATACGGCCGCCGGAGCAGGTCGACCATTTCCGACCATTTCAACGTCACACTGCACGGCATCACCCCGGAAATGGTGGCGCTCGCGCCGCGATGGAAAGACGTATTACCGGCCATCGTCGACTTCATCGCGGGTGACGTCGTGGTTGCGCACAACGCCGGGTTCGATATCGGTGTCATCCGGTACGCCTGCGCCGTCGAAAACATCGAATGGCCGGAGATGCGGTTTCTGTGCACGATGGTGCTTGCGCGGCGCACGCTGTCGCTGCCGACCTACCGCCTGCCGTACGTCCTCGAGGCACTCGGAGGGGTAATCGTGGACCATCACGACGCGCTCGCCGACGCCCGGGCCGTAGTGAGTGTCGTTCGCGGACTCGCAGTTGCTCAGGGCGTTTCGGACCTCGATGCGCTCGCCGCCTCGGTCGGTGTCAGTATCGGCCGGATGGCCGGCGACATACAAAGGGAGCGTCGAAACCGTTACCAGCAAAGGTCGCGGTTCTTCCCCTCTCGTTCAGCCTGACCTCAATCCGAACGCCGATCCCGACGGGTATCTCTACGGCCGCGTGGTGGTGTTCACCGGAGCGCTGATGTCGATGACACGGCAGATCGCGTGGGAGGAATGCGCACGCGTCGGTGCCGCCGCCAACGAGTCGACGACCAAGCGGACCAACGTACTCGTCGTCGGCGACATCAACCCTGCCGTCCTCCAGCCTGGCTCGAAGGTCACAGGTAAGGCTCGGCGAGCGTTCGAACTGCAGGAAAAAGGACAGGACATCGAGGTGATGACGGAGGACGATTTCCTGCGCTGCCTTGGTGGGAAACCGCTCGACGAACCCGAGGTTCTGCTCTCGGCCGAGGGCGTCGGCGGTTCCGTTGCTGCAGTGCCGGTACCCAGTCGCGTCCAGACTGTTTCGATAGCGCTGCGCCCGGAACCTCAACCGCCGCAACAACCAAAGCCGCCGAGGGCGCTTCGGCGAACACCTGTCCCGACCACCCAGGCATGCTCCGTGGACAACTGCGCTAACACCGCGGCCTCAAAACACGCACGAAACCGACATGGTACGAGCAGCACATCATCGAGCAACAACGCCGCGGCGGACTTTCGCCGTTGGAATCGTTCACTCACCCCGACGACTCGCAATTAACCGAATGTCTGACCTGTACCGTCCAGGCTCACTACCGGTTCGAATACACCATCGACAAGAACACCGACGCCGAACCGACGTGCCGTGCCTGCTTCTGGCGAGCATGGGCGAGGCAGTCCCGGGACATGCACGGCGTTTGGGCAAAGGTGGAACCGGTTCCGTACGAGAAAGCCAAAAACGTTGCTGAAAAATCGGGATACGAATACCTCGAACCGCTGACAGCTCCGTCGCTGCCGGACGACCCGCACCACGTACGGTGCCGTCGATGCGGACGGATCAGCACTGAACGACTCAGCGACATTGCGTCCGGCTGCTCGACTGGCAAACCCAGCAGCTAACACTTCCGTCAGCGCCCCGCGCCATGACAGTGACAGTGACGGCCCTCACCTAGAGTAAGACCGCCCATGTCCAGTCCTTTCTCGTAGGAGTTCTCCGTGACCACCGCACCACACACATATCTTCTTCCACTCGCGGTGATCGACGAACCCTCCGGGAAGTATGCATCTGGCACATCGATGTCGGACCCGACATCGGCTTGCCCCGACTGTCCGGAGCCTGGGTCCTCGAACGCGACGACACCGGTACCTTCGTCAACCTTGTTCGCGGTCGGCACGTCGTGCTGTGCAACGGCACCGACATCATCACTCGCGAAAACATCACCACCGCAGGAACAGTCGATATCGATGCGACGGTCGACGCCGTCATTGCTGAACGTGATGCGCTGCAAGCCCGCTTCAACTCCCACGCCGCCACGCGCAAGACACTAGTGTCGCCGACGTGGCCGGAAATCACACATCCGAAAGTCATCGCCGCGACTGTCCCCCGCACCGAGACCATCATCGAGCAGGCCGGAGATGCGTTCCCTCTAGCCCGGGGGTTGAACGTCCTCGCCCAAGCCTGGACACAGATCGAAAAGCAGCGCCTGGCAAGGCCTTTCCTCATCGAACCCGATGGACCCCATCCGCGACCACTGCCCCTGGTCCTGCGATAACGACTGCTGCGACGCGGCACTCGCAGAAAACATTGTCGAGCACCACATGCCGTGCCCACGAGCAGCATTTGTGAGATCGGCGCAACCGTCGTTCGGATTATCCTTGCCGCTAGGTATCCTGCCTCTCACCCGACTCGCGCCGCGGCAGCAACCTGACAGCACTGTCGGAGAGGCCGCTTGCCGGGTCGTCTATGATTCCCCCGGGCTTCGGTGACCGGCATCGCAGCGGTGGAGAGGTTCATGGCAACGACGAAGCAGAAACTCGGTTGGGGACTAGGCGCTGTGTTGGTGCTGGCGATGTTCGGCAGTTGCATCAACGACGACGGTCCATCGACCAACTCGATCGCAGCGCCCACGACCTCCGCTCAAGCGTCGCCCACGACAACCTCTGCGGTACCGATCCCGGTACGAAAGCGAGTCGAATGGGAAGGCACGGTCCTCGACTACGACGCAGCCGGATCCGGCCCAGGCCTCTACATCGACATCGACGGAGAACGAACCCGCGTCGACATCAACCACGTCGGCGCAGTGACCTGCGGCGGCTACACCGCCTCCGACTCGAATCGCGCGGTGACGAGGCAGCGGTTGACCGAACTTGCACCGATCGGAACCGCCGTAAGGGTCGTGCGTTCCATGCCCCTCACACCTGGCGGATACGTGTACATCGCAGGATCAGCCGACACCACTAATACCGCAACTGCAACGGAACCGACCACCACGGCCGGGTCAACGACTGCGTCAACAACGGCATCGGCCAGCACCACAACGACCACAACAGAAAAGGCGTCGCTATCGGCCACCACGACCGCTACCCCATCGACTGCGAACACCTCCACCGATACCGAAATCCTGCTCAACGAACTACTTCTCGCCGAAGGTCTGGGCACCCTGGACATGCCGGCATCAACCTGTCCGTCCTGTCCACGACATCACTCGATCAACAGCTCGCGACAGCCCGACAATCCAATAACGCAGCCCCGAACTCGCTACGGTGGCCGGCATTGTTCACCGCGTACCAGAACGCTTGGGACAACCGGATCGGATTGCAAGCGCAATGCCGAGCCGACGACGATACCGCGATCATCAAAGCCGAACAGAGAACCGAGCTCGATCGGCTACGGGCCGGTCCCGACGGGGTCCTCTACACCAGCGACGACGATCGCACGACATACAAGTTCGACGACAACGGAAACATCTACGCCGACACCCCCACCTACAGCAACAGTGGTGGCGGAGGAAGCGGCGGGGGTGGTGGCGGCGGGTTCTGCCGTAGCCGCTGGTGCTGACATCACCGATTCCCTGGAGAAGATCTCGAAACCTCTTGTCCAGGAACAGAAAATTTGGGTGAGTGACTGGTCTATAGGCATTGACTGGACACTCACGAAACGCCCCCTCGAAGCAGCACCAGTCTTCGGTCACGACAATCCCATCCACCGGCATTCACGATTTTCTGCCGGAATCAGACTCATGTCCGATTCCGGAGCTAAACCGACTGAAGCCGTGGTCGGTTCGCGGGTCACTGCAATCCCGACTTCCGGATAGCGGTCCAGTGAAACCGAGCCGCGGATCGGGGCCGTGATCGACGACTACGCCGATACAGTCACCGACAACTCAGGTCTGGGGCGGGATTGGGCGCCGGTGCTGCGGTGGGCGATCACCCTCGACGACGGCCGTCTGGTTTTCGCCGCCGAGGACGGTCTCAAGCTCGCCTAAATCTATGCGCCTCATCGAAGAATCACAGGATGCAGGTGCGGTGCGGGCCGAGTATCAGTGAGAAAAGACGCTGCTCACCAGCCTCAGTGTGCGGCGTCGAATGCATCTATGACGTCGGCTTTGATGCGCCCACGTGGAGAAACGTCGAAGCCGTTCTTACCGGCCCACTCCCGGATCGCGTGCAGTTGCTCCGCTGACCGACCAGACCCCGATGGCTTGCGTGCGGTCGAGGTTGTCGTACGGGCCTTGCCTGCCGCGGAGACTTTCTCTGCAGACTTGATATACGGGGCGAACGCCGCTTCGATCTTGTCGGCATTTGTAGGGCGTAGATCGATCCGATAATCGGTGCCCTGATAGGAGAAAGTGACCTGATGGCCCAATCCGGTGTCGATGGGTTTTCCGTCGAGATCGTCGATGAGTTGGCGAATCACTATTTCGGCCACAGGAGTCCTCTTCGTTGATTTGCTGAATGGGTATGGCGTTCATGTTATGTGCAATATCAGGCAGTCGCGCCGACTCTACCGACCACGGTCATGCCGTGCCGTTGGACGTGTGTCCTTCGAGGCGATCACGTCGGCGGCAGCGCTGGGACCAACTCCCCCCGAGCGCTCGCCCGATACTTCCCTGGGTCGGGCCTAGGTCCACGCACAATAGGGTTGGGGCGCAAGTCATTCGAAATGGCATCCGCGTCTAAATCCTTTCGCTGGTACGCGAACATGTCGCCTTGCCGTGGCAAGTTTGAGCGCAATTCCATCGGACGCGGAGTAAGAAAAGCCGATGTGCGCAAAGGCTGGCACTCCTATCCAATCGATCGCCAGACCACTTCTGTCCAGTCCGAATCGGACGGCATCACATATGCAGGCCACTGGGCGAGCGCAACGAAATCAAGGTCCTACACATGTAGGAACCTCTTCCGGTTTCACTCACCCCGCAAGACTGCTTTTCAGACCCCGTTCTCGCCTTACAGACAGTCGGCCACGAAAGATCAGGTATTGGCCGTTCGTCAACAAGCAGAGGACGCCAGCGCAGAGAGTGTGATGCCCCCAAGACAACGAACGCCGAAGCCTCGCAACCACCTACCGTGCCGAACATGACCGAGAGAAACGCCGAAGATAGTCGCTGCTTGCGAACCGCACCCCGGTTTTCCAGTCGTCAGGGCTCGAACGGCAATAGAAGTTCGGATTCGAGTTCCAACCTCCAGTACGGATCATCGGTGCGCGTTCCGAATTCCGCGCCTTGAGGGCTGCTTTCCAGGATCTGCGCGTCTTCGCCGCCCACCGCAGAAATCACCGCAGACGATTGATTCTCACGCGGATCGAACACAACTTGGACTTGCACCAGATCGGAGACCCGGATCTGTCGTTGCGCAGGTTCACCGGCGTTGTACGCCTCGGCGAATGCTCGGGCCTTTCCTTGGTCATCCACGAGAGTGGCAGAGAATCGCCCATCGGTCACTACCGCGCTGCCCGATGCGGACTGTCCGTAGTGCTTCTCATCGCCAAATCCGAAGTATTCGATTCGAGAGAGTGTTATCACCAATCGAGCTCCGTCTGGTAGCGAAGCAGAACCGGACACGTTCACCGTCCGACCCTCCGCAGCGACGGCGGCAGTCAACAGGACAGGTGACGCGCCGGCAGCCGCTGAAGGTTTTCCGGCAGCAGGCGTCGTCGGGTCGTCTCGGACAAGGGGGCAGAAGTCGGTACGGGCATAGTCATTAAGCCGCTGAGCATCCGATAATTCTGCGCCACTGAACAAGTCTTCATTGAGCGAGTTTTCCCACGACGTTTCGCCACCACCGATATCTCGGCAGAGCAGCACGATCACGTAAGCGAAATCCTCGCGCTGTTCCTGATTCATCGGAACCGACGTGCTGATTCCGTACCCGACTTCGTCACCGACGATCCCGAGATCTGTCACCATCCCTGGTGTCACGCCGGCGCGCTCGAGTGCCGCGCGCACAGTACCGTCACTTTCCGCGGAAGTTGTTGGGGAAAAAGAATTTTCGCTGTTGGTTCCGGCTGGAGCGGTCGAACCCTCCTGACTGTGTCGATCTTCGACTCGGGTCGTCGACCACGCGTTGAGGAGGTACGCCGCAGCTACGACCGCGGCGGCCAGCCACAGGAGCCCTCGCCAGTTGACCTTTCCCTCGGACGCGGGGGACGAGGCGTGCTGCGCAACGTAGGCAGGATTCCTGTCCCACCCCCGCCTCTGCTCATTCCACAACCATTCCCGTTGTGGTCGCTGTCCGCCGGGACTCTGCTCCGCGCTCATGAATTCCGTTCCGTCTCCAACGCCCACTGATTCCTTGAGGGCCATGTTATTTCTTTACGACACAGTGTTCCTATTCGGCGAATGATGCCATTGTCGACTTACTGCAGCTGCGCGAAGGCTGATATTGGTTTTAGAGCGTTCGGGTCGAAATCCGGTAAAAACGGCGTTCGCCCAGTGAGCCTGCCGATGACATGTCCATCGGCATGCGCCCACACCGTACGGTCTCCATTTACCTAAGCTCAGCCCGGCGCAAACATGAAAGTTTGATTGGAGTGTCGGCATCTTTCGGTAATGTCTTCCCCCTTTCGGTAATGTCTTCCCCGTTGTCTCCATTCGCGCAGAGGAAAAACTCTTGACCGATGTCTCCGCAGATCAGATTGCTCGCGAACTTCGATTGACCCCAGAGCACATGCTCACGTTGCGGGCCCTGCAAGCGCGGATGCTGCGCCGCGATTGGGAAGACGAACGCAAACCCAGCGCCCGCAGCACAAAGCAGGATCGACTGCAGCGTTTCGTCGCCGCCGCAATCAACGAGGTGCTCACCTCCGGTGCGCTACCACCAGCACTGGCAGAGGAATTGACTACCGTCACACACAAGCATTTTCTCGACCAACTCCACGGGCTCACCTCACTGGCACCCACGCTCGCGCAGAAAGTACACCCTCGATCCGCGTCGGTGGTGATCCTCGCCGAACTCATCACCTTCAGCCCCTGGACCGACGCAACGACATGGGGACCCGGAGTACGAAAGACCGAACTCCGCACTGCTGCTGACGATCTCACCGCTCTACGCAAAACTGATCTCGACGCGATGACAAACGAGTTCGAAAGTTTGATGAAAGCGTTGCGCCGCAAGTCGATCAAGTGGGGCAGGGTCGCCGCAGTCTCCGTCATCGGAGTCGGTGCCGGCGCTCTCACTGCCGGGTGGGCGGCTGCACCGATCGGTGCAGCCATCGGCGGCACGATGGGACTGACCGGCGCGGCTGCGGTCTCCGCAGGGTTGGCGATGCTCGGCGGCGGATCCCTCGCGGCCGGCGGATTCGGCGTCGCAGGCGGGACACTTCTGCTGACCGGTGTCGGCGGTCTCGCCGGCGCCGGTATCGCTGCCGCCGGTGTGCGATACAGCCCGTTGGGTTCGCAAGCGATCGCAGGTGAAGCCGTCAAACTCGACCTGGTCGCTCGCATGGTCCTCGCCGATGCACCGGACCGGGACGAGAAGATGCGGCGCGTCGTCGAAAGCCTTCAAGAGCGACTCAACGACGTCACCGACCGCATCGGGCTGCTGGTCGAGACGATCAACACTCTCAAGCAGGAAAAAGCAGCCACCTCCGCGGAAAACACCGAATTACGCGCTCGGGTGAGGGACCTCGAAGCCGAACTGATCGAGACCAAACAGGCGCAGACGACCCTGGAGTTGGTTCGTGAGCGTCTACCCGAGAAGATCATCGCGTGAGCGAGGATATCGAGCGCAATCTCGACACACAGTCACGTCGACTCGGCGACATCGAAAACCTCATCCGGGCAACTCTCGACGATCAGGAATCGGCGGTATCGCTCGAACATAGTCCCCGATATCAAACCTATGACGAACTCACGACATTCAACGACGACCTTCGCGGACGACGCGATTGGACCGACGTCGATCTCGACGCGGCACTGTCCGAGGCGCAACGTCAGGCATTCGAGTTGTGGCAGCAGAAGCATCGTCTCACCTGGTCCGCCTCCGACCTCGTGGCTGTCGGGGCTGTCGGTGTCGTCGGGATGATGTGCACTTGGTTCGATGCCTCGATCGACGGCTCCATCCGAGATCGACTCGCACTCCTCAAGTCCTCCGGCATCGTCAGTGGGTGGGAGAAGGCCGGCAAACGACTCCCGATCGATTACATGGGGCCGGGTTTCGGGGGACGCGCACATCGCGTCAAAGGCGCTGGCCATGATCTCGCGCGGCCGATCGAGGCGATCAGACAGATCATGGCGGGTGAATTCAGCGGTACCGCATGGCATACCGGCGTCGCTAGTCGGGTCGTCGTCGGAGACAAGTTCCAGGATGTCGATTCCGCGTCGGAGGCGGCTCTGCGGTTAGCTCAGCATCTCCTTGCGGACGTGATCACCCCGATGAGTCTTCCGATTCCCGGTATGTCCTTTCTCTACGAGAGCGACAGTAAAGCGCTGCGCGATTTCGCGCTCCACGCCTACAACGGTCTCAGTGCAGGCAGCGGATGGAACGTACGAAACGGTATCGCGTTACCCGCAATGACCGTCCTGGTCACAGACATTTTGGTACGCACCTACGTGCACCTCGACGTCTACCAGCAGACCGGCACCGCTCGGTTGGATCTTCCGCACAAGCGCCGACGAAACGAATTACTCCTGGCGTCGCACAGCCTCGTATCAGCTATTTCGCTGGGAAAAGTCGCGGCCCAAATCACCGCTCACTGTGTCGCGGGAAACTATGTCCGCGCCGTGCATCCCTCGCACATCCGGCACGCGAACATTCCCGCGCTTCTGCGCACAGGCGCACTCGCCAGCACTGTCGTCCACGACGCCTACCGAGCCTCCAAAATCCCCTCCGCCCGTTCGTGGGACGAACTGGTCACTGATACCGCCCAGCCATGGCAGCTGGACCTCGTGGATGGCATCGAAAGGCTTGGTCGTTCGGAAGTCCTTACCGCGCTGGCGTCCCTCGACTAACCTCACCAACCGAACTGCACGGACTCCGAGATCAGAAAGCGTCCGAGAACTCATTAGGTTAGGGCGAGGCGTCGTGTCATGAGCGCGATCATGGCGAGGTGGATCATGGCTTCGTGGTCGTCGGGTCTGGTTTCGTAATCACGCACGCAGCGGCGGTTTTTGCTGATTCACGCGAAACTCCTCTCGACCACCCAGACGTGGGGCCGGACATGAAACCCGGTGCTGCCGGGGATCCGTTTGATGACCTTAATCCGAAGGGCGAAAACCTGTTTCGCCCACCCGACCAACCGTCCTGGGTAGCCGCCGTCGCCCAAACCAGTGTGATCGTGGAGAATGCGCCGCGCAGGACCGCCAGCACCCGGTGTGCGGCGTCGAGGTCCTGGATGGAGGCAGCGGTGACGATCACCGCGAGCGACAGACCGTTGACGTGCGCATTCGGGCACGGACTGCATTGATACCGTCGTCGTACGAATCCACATAGAGTCCCGAACCCGGCACGTATCGTGAGTCCAAGGCGGCGTGATCGTGGGCCATGAACACAACATCGGGACGTCCCCCGTTGTACCGGCTGTAGACGGTGTAATTCCAGTCGTCGGGTGCGTAATCGTCGTTCCACTTCAGGCGGGCCACAGGGACGAATCCAGCCTCGGAGTAGATCCTCGGTAGGGCCGTGTCGAAACAGTCCAGTCGTCGTCCGCCTTGCTGGACGGCAACGGCGAGCATGGATTTCGCGGCGCTTGGATATTTGCCGTCCCGATGTGAGAAAGCAGAGACGATTTCGTCATCGTTGAGTGCGATGCCGGAACGGCCGTCGTCGGTCACGAACAGCCGCATATTTGCGTATTCGTCATCGCTGTAGACGTGTACGGATGAGGCGAAGCGGTTGCTGACTTTGAGCTGTTCCATTTGCTGCCGATAGAGATCGGCATCGGAGGACGCTAGCTCGTACAGGTCTGGAGTGCTGTCTCCTCTGCGTCGGAGCTGGTTAGCCCGAACGGTATCGAGCGTGTGGACCTGTGTGGGAACAACCTCGCGGTCACCGATCAGAAGCCGTGGGCTTCGGCTTCCTCGATCGCCAGGTCGTCCCATTCCTGTTCGATCGTCGCCCGTGCGTTGTCCGGCAGTTCCGGCGTCCATCCCCTGCGACGCCAGAATGCTTCGCGTTGCTCCTGTGCCAGGGTCGGTGTCTCGTTCTCGGTCATGGCTATTGTCCTTCGGGTCGCCGTGAGTGAATGCTGACGTTGCTCTAATTTGCTGTTGACGTAGCGCTTTGCCTGTTTCGAGGCGATGCTGCAGCTTTTCTCGCTTACCTGGATCGTCCTCCGCGCCGAGTTGATTGCGCAACTCGGTTTGTCCACCGGGGGTCGCGTCATATTCCGCGGACCGGTCGTCGAGGTTCGTTGTCGCAGCGTCCAATCGTTGCCGGTTACGGGTGACCGCAGGGTTCGCGTCGAACAACGTCTGGGCGGCATCGAACCTGCGGCGGGCTCTGTCGAGGCATGCTCGCACGTGCGGGGTGCAGCGGGGGCCGGGGTACTTCTGACACATCTACCGGCTCCCCCGATCCGCCGCATCGACGAGACGTCCAAGCATGGCTCCGAGGTTTTCGGCGGCGATGTCGACGAGTTCGCCTTTATCGGTGAGGTATCGGTCGCGGCGCAGTTCGATCATCACCGAGTACACGCGGGGATCAGTGATGTAGCGGTCGAGTGGTACGTACGTGCCGGAAAATGGGGTGTCCATTCCGATGTCCTCGAGTGGGGAGAACGCGGCGAAGGCAGCCTCTATAAGCCAGGGCGGCGTGTGGTGTGGGTCGGTGCCGATACACAGCGCGGGACGCTGCCCATCCGGGTGCAGCTCGTATGGCGACGGCAATGTCGGGTAGGAGTGAACGTCGATGATCACGGCACGGCCCGTGGCGGCGATGCGGTCCGTCACCAGGTCGGACATCGCGGCGGCGTAGGGATGGAAGTAGTTATCGAGCAGTGCATCTCGTGCGGTGTTGTCGGCGTTGCGCAGGACGTCGCCGTCGCAGGTACGGGTGTAGAACGCGCCGCGGCCGACGGCGTTGAGTTGTTCGCGCTCGTCGGGGAATCGTTCGGGATCGATCACCAGCCGCGAGAGGTCGTTGCGCAGTGTCCACGGCTGGGGTGTCACTGATTGCGCAGCGTGCTGTGCGATCACGTCGGTGTGCGCGTCGGTGATCTCGTCGAGTTCGGCGGCGAGTTGATCGTCGGTGACAGTCAGAGACGAACGGATCTCGGGTGAAATGACGCGCGAGGCGTGCGGGACGTGCAAGATGACAGGCGAGGATGCATCGCCTGCAATCAGTGTTCTCGTGTTCACGTAATCTCCTTGACAAGTGTGGAACTGGTGCCGGTCTCAGTTGATGACCTCGACGAACCAGCGACCGTCGAGCTCTTTGGCGGTGATGGTCTGTGGGAACTGTGCAGGCGGCTGGCCGGGACGCATTTCGGTGAGAGCGACGGAGTAGATACCGGCCGAGATCGGTGTGATGCGCACACAGTGGGTGGTTCCTGTTGGGACGGTGTCGATTCCGGCTTGAATCTTCTCCTTCGATGGCAAGGACGTGTCGGGGGTGGTGAGCTCACGGACGGCTGTTCCGGAGCGGGTGACGTAGTAGGCGTGCTCGAACGCTGCGATGACTCCGGCACCGCTCTTCTGGTCACCAGGGTCGGTGCGGCATGCGGTCGGATCGGTTTCAGCAGCGGCGGGAGCGGGCGGGGTGACGTCAAGGGTAGGCGCCGTTTCCGAGGTGTCTGTCTCGTCGGCGATCCTTTCCTGTGCGCGCTCGTCGTTGCCGGAGAGGAGACGTAAGACAAACCAACCGAGCAGCGCGATCACGACAATCAGGGCAGCTACGTAACGCAGGCGGGGCGATCGAGAATCCTTCGTGCGCGGCAGCTTCGGCGACATCGGAGGTGTGCCTGCAGTGCCTGTTGTGTCCGCGCCTGCGCCGTGGGGCGTGCCACCGAGTAGGTCGATCACTGCGGGGTGCCTTCTCGTGTTCGTCATCGCTGTCGTCCTTTCGGTGCTCGCGCCTGGTTCTGCAGTGACACGTGGACAAGTTCAGGGTGAGCGTCGCGTTGCCGCCCGCCCTGAACGGCTCTGATCATGCTGGCTATGCCGGAATACCCGCTCCGACTGCGTCGCTGATCAGCGAGGACGCCAGGCCCGGGGTCGCGTTCGTGAGGAAGTCTGTGAGCGCGGTGTCGACGTGTTCGATGATCTGCTCGCCTCCGGGCTGGGCTGCGACGAAGTCGCGGGCCTGCTGATCGATCGCAGGGGCAGCGGCGACGGCGTCGCGGACAGTGGTGGCCACGGCCTCACCGATCGGGCCGGAACTCTCCCAGTCGGTGAGCGCGTCCTGGGTCTGGGCGGTCACGGCGGGTTGGTCGACGTCGGGGACCGCGATTTCGACGGGTTCGCCGAGTTCACCTGCACCGTACGCGACGGCGGCGGTGAATCCTGCGATTCCTCCGCCCAGTCCGCCGAGTACGAACGCTGGTGCGCCGGCGAGGAGTGCGCCCGTACCGGCGCCGACGGCGGTTCCGACGAGACCACCTGCTACCCAGCCGATTCCGGGGACGAAAACGTTGCCCAGTCCGAGGCCGATGTTTCCGCCGACGGTCCCGCCGATCAGCGCTCCTCCGATGACGAACGGGGTCGCGAGGCCGATTCCTCCGGCGAGCGCTCCGGCAGCGGCACCGCCGACTTGGGTAGCGGCGTCGCGACTGGCTTTGTCGACGGGGACGCCGAAGGAGTTCCAGCCGGTGGCGACTCCGGATTCGATGATGGCGGTGGTGTTGTTGGTCCGTTCGAGGTCGACGTCGGAGACCCAGTTCGGTTGTGCGATGTGGAAGGTTCCGATGCGGAGGGTGTCGCGGGGGGCGATGATCGGGGCGACGACGTCGACGGGGCCGGGGAGATGGAGTTGGGTGTAGTCGGTCGGGGTGGTGTCGGTGTAGGTGGGTGGTGTGTAGGTGTTGGTGTCGTAGTCCCAGTTCGGTAGCGGCTGGTAGTCGATGTTCTGGTATTGCGCGGGTGGGTCGATCCAGTAGATGGGCTCGGTGGGGGCTGGAGCTTCTGTGGTCGGCGGCGGGGTGGGTTCGGTGGTCACGCCGGACTGTCCGCCGCCGTCGGTGATGCCTGCTTGTCCTCCTCCGTCGGTGATGCCGGCTTGCCCGGGCGCTGCGAGTGCCGGTGGTGCGAGCGTGATTCCGGCGGCCACTGCTGCGGCTGCGACGACGGCGATGGCGCTTTGGCGGGCGAGGGTGTGGCGGCGATGTCGGCCGTGTCGGTCTGCGCGGCGGGTTGCTCGGTTGGCGGCGGTGGTGTCGATACTCATGTGGTGCCTTTCGTTCAGGGGGTGCGGATGGATGCCAGGAGGAGCGCCGGTGTGCGGCGCCAGCTGATAAGGGGTCAGGCAGCGGCGCGGGCGATGAGATCGATGACCGTCGCGGCAACGACGGTCAGGGATTCGGTGGTGCTGCGCCGGAGCTTCGAGGGCGCGATGCGCTCGCCGGAAGCGAAGAGTGGCTCGAACGGCATCCGGGCGACCGAATGGACTCCGGCGTCGAGAAAGGCGTCGACAGCATCGATTTCGACCATCGGTGCATCTCCCGGTCCGTCGGTGATGACGACGATGGTCCGAGCCATCATCGCCGGGCCTACGATGGCGGCGAGGTCGAGGAGCATGCGGTGCGCGGCTGCGGCGGCGTCACGTCGGAGCGGGACGGGTACGAGGAGGACGTCCGCGTGGATGGTTGCCCAGTGCCAGCTGCCGGCGAGGCGGTTGTTGCCGGTGTCAGCGATGAGGATCTCGCGGTGCTGGGACAAGATCTGCGCCGCGGCGTGGGCGTCGTCGTAGCCGAGACTGGATCCGTGGGCGCCGTTGTTGCCGGCGACGATGTCGTCCCCGCTTGGTTGGCGGGTGAGGTACTGCGAGAGAGCCGAGGGTCGGATGCTGCCGGGCTCGGCTGCCTCGGCGGCGATCAGTGCGAGCACGTCGTGTCCGCCGCGGGGTGGGGCGCTGACGCGGTCGGCGAGGCTGCCGCCGACGTCGGCGACGTCGACGCAGACCGTGGTTGCGGCGCCGCGGTGTTCGGCGATGATCGCGTTCAGCCCAACCGCGAGTGGGGTTTTGCCGACGCCGCCTTTCGGGTTGGCGATGGTCACGATCGAGAACCCCGGGAGGGGGCCGGTGATGGATGCGATGGCGGCGCGTTGGCGCATTTCGGCGGACTCGGGTTTCGCGGCGATGCGGAGGTTGAGGATGGTGTTGAGTCGGCCGCGTAGTCCGGTGCGGGCGGGTTCCTGGGAGCCGGCCGCGATCTCGGGTGCTGCGAGCACGGATGTCGAGGTCGGTGTGCGCGCCGCGGGGACTGGCCGGGCATGAGTGACTACTCCCCCGGCTGGCGGTGAGTCACCGAGGGGTGTCACCGCCATCGTGACCGGTTCGTCCACATGATGATCCGGCCGCGTCGCTGGTGTGTCGGCGGGTGCGGGGATGGGTCCGGTGGGCAGCGATTGCGCCACCTTCCCGTCCGGGGCGACGGTGAGTTGGCGGGAGCGGCCCGCTTCCTGCACGGTGACCTCGACGGGTGAGCCTGCGTCGGCGGAGTGCTGTCGACTGAACTGTGCGATCACCGCGTGGATCGACTGCCCGTTGTCGGCGGACAGTTCCACCTTCTCGTCCCCTGCCCCGCTCACGAGTGCGGTTCGCTCGGAGGTGATTTCGATGGCAAGGGTCGACATCACGCGGTGGTTCCGGTGAAGGCTCCGACGCCGGAGAGTTCGGTGTCCATTTCGAGGACGATGGTGACGGCCTTGTCGAGGGCGGCCAGGGCGTCGTCGCGGGCTTTGCCGTCGGGGAGTACTTCGATGATCTGGCGGCGGGTGGCGACGGCTCTTTTGATTTCGTCGAGACGCGGAGCGGTCAGTTCCTGGTCTTCGCTGAGTTTCGGCAGCCATGTGGGGATGGCGTTTTTGAGGACGCGGCGTAGTTCGGTGATGACGGGGTCGCCGCCGCCTTTGGGGGCTGCGAAGGGGTTGCGCAGCACGGTGATGTCGTCGGCGGTGGGGGTGATCGATTGGGAGATGCGGCGGCTCATGGGCAGACCTTTCAGGTGAGGGTTGAGCAGGCGTGTCAGCGCAGTCGGGGCTGTGGTGTCAGGGCGCGGGTGCGGTGGTGTCGGGTTCGGGGAGCAGGACGACTTCGTGTGGTCCGTAGGTGATGTGGTTCTTGACCCGTCCGGCGCCGTGGAAGGTCAGGGTGGTTTCGGTGACGGCGCCGCTGTCTTCGTCGCGTATGACGGTGACCGCGGCAACGGTGGCCGGGCGTTCGTTGCCGCGGCCGTCGTCGACGAGGACGGTCATTCCTTCGGTGACCGCGGAGGCGGGTATCGCGTCAGCGAAGTCATCCCCTGCGTCGGCGGCAGGTGTGTCGTCGTGGTGGCCGAGGACGGTGGGCTCGGGAGCTCGGCCGTAGGCGCGGGCAGCGACGGCGACGGAGCGTTCGGATTCGATGAAGTGGCGCAGTTCGGTCGAGTAGAACGCGATGTGCGGTTCCTGCTGGGGCCGTAGCCCGTCGATGATCTTCTTCTCCGAGGTCGAGAGCTGGTTCCACTTGTTGGGGTGCGGGTCGACGTTCGGTGTCCACCACATCTGCGCATCGACGGGCACGCCGTCGTTCCCGAGGGCGACTCCTCGGCCAGGAACGGAGGTGTCGATCTCGCGGCCGATCTGCGAGTCGCCCCACAGCATCATCGCGCCGTCCTGCGAGAGGTTGCCGAGGGAGATGCGGGTGCCGAAGTTGTCGCGCGCGTTGCCCGAGGCGCCGCCGAAGAGGGACGCGTCGGGTCGTTGCACACCGAGCAGGAGCCGGATACCGGCCGAGCGTGCGAGGACGGCGAGATCGGCCCACGCCCCGAGTGGGTCGAGTTCTTTGAGGAGATCGCGGGTTTCGTCGTCGCCGGTTTTGGCGAGGCGCTGCCATTTGCCGGAGAGGATGAAGAACTCGTCGAGGACGGCGATCAGGAGCGGAAGTTGGGACGGCTCGATCTTCTTCACGTGGACGTAGTGGTTGCGGGCCATCATTTCGCTGTGTAGGGCACGCACGAGCATCGCGGAGCGGACTGCGTCGTAGACGATGGCGGCGCACCCGGGGTAGCCCTCGAGTCCGTCGAGTTCGATCATTTTCGGGTCAACGCCCAGGAACGGGATTCCTCGTCGCGATGCTTCGGTGAGCAGGGTGCGGATCACCGATGTCTTGCCGCCGCCGGTGGGTCCGACAATCAGGCAGTGAGGCTTGTTCGACTTGGTGGAAATGTCCCAGAACATGTTCACCTCCGATGCTGCCGTCGCGTAGGGCAGGTGACGCAGGTTCTCGTCGACCAATCCGAGAGGGTGATCGACGCGGGTGGGTAGTGGCGCGCGCAGGCTCATCAGGAGGTAGCCCTCTGAGGGAAACCAGTCGGTGGCCCAGGTGCGGCCGGACTCGTGCTCGCCGGCGAGGGCGGCGAGGGCTTCATCGACCTTCTTCTGGAATCCGCGTGCTCCGCTGGAGAGGGTGGGTGTGAAGGTGATCTTGAAGGCGGTTTCGACGTCGCCGTCGAGCGAGGCGACGCTCACGGCCGGCTCTTTCAGCGGTCCGTCTTTGAGGGAGTTCGCCAGTGCCTTGTGCCGCGGTGATCGGAGGTCGGGTTGAGTCAGCGTGCGGGTGATGCGGATCCGGTCGCGGTGGGCGTCGTGGACGACGGTGTAGGTCCACTTGCTGGTGCGCCTGCTCGCGGAAGCTCTTACTGCGGTGGTGAATTCGTCTAGCTCTTTCGGACGGATGATGGCGCCGCGGGCAAGGGTGATGGTGGCGTTGCGCAGGGTGGTGATGCCGGGTGGGTATCCGACGGTGATTTTGACCGGTGTGTGGCGGGTGCTTTGCCGGATTTGGGCGTCGAGTCCGGCGCGGTGACGGTGGGTGAGGAACCGTGCGATATCGCAGGCGAGCAAGCCGAGAGTGAGGGCGACGAGCGGCCACCGATACTCGTGGGCGGCGGAGACTGCGCTGTCGAGTTGAGGGGTCGAGAATTGTTCGGCGAGTTCGAGGAGTTGTGGCGCCAGAAACGCGAGTGTTGTTGCGATGACGGCGAAAGGCGCCCACGCCCTGTAGGGGCGCATGGCGGACTCCCCCGCGCCACTTGTTCGCGTGTGGGGTTTGTCGGATCCGAAGAGGTCGACGAGAAAGTCTTTGAGCGGGTCCTGCTGGCTTCTGCTCACCGTCGACTCCTCTCACTCGAATCCAGTCCACGACGGGCGTCGCGGGGGTGTGTGGGGTGCACTGTCACAGAGCGCGGGAAGCGATCTCAACCCGCCTGTGGATAACTTGTTTCGCGGGTGCGTGGCTGGAGCGTGCGTCACATGCCCCGAAGTGCGATACCGGGCGCGATAGACACCCTCCACCTCTAACCGCGGCCGGTTCTGGTTGTGGCGCTGCATATTACCGACCGAAGTACCCGCGACGGCATCGTTGCTACACCGTTTGGAGACTTGTTCAACCACCTACGCCACGGGCCCTATGACGATGTTCCTCTCGGGTGGTTTGTGTCTTCTTGCGCCACTGTTTGCCGGCCCCTTTCAGGCTCTCGAACGTCTCGCGTCGTGAGGTACAGAACCCAGTGCGCGAACACCTGAGAACGGTGTGGGCCACACCGCGGCAGGCGCAGCGCCAGAATGACCCGGCGATACTCCGTTCAGAACCCTGACCAGCAGTTGATTGAAATATGTTGGCGCGAAGCAATTTTGACAAGTACACTCCCCCTAGGCCCGAAGGGCCGGGGGAGTGACCCCGAAGGGGAAGAGTGAATCCCACCCTTGAATTCCACCTCTGCCCGCGACCTCTGCAGACACCCTCGATGCGGGGTTGTTCGAGCACGCGGTGCGCAGCCTGCTGCGTGTGCGTGCTGAACACGCTATGCATGCAGCGCATGCACACCACGCAGGCAGTGGCGACGAACGGTTCCTCGAACTTCTGATCATGGCCACGGCGCGGGTGCATTGAGCAAGTTCCAGCGGGGGTGACTCGCACAGCTGGCGGACACGTTCCGAAAATGGTTCTGTGCCAGGTTCTTCAGGCGGACGAAGACCACGAAGCACAGCGAGGGAGACACGTGTAGATCGCCACGGTCTGCGGCGGGTACGCCGACCATGCCCATTCGCAGCTCTCTGCCGCTCCACTAAAAGAACACTCCCGCCGAGGTCTGGGAAGTCTCCCGCGGACACCCGCAGCGAAGACCGTTCCGTGGCCGCGCTCCCCCTGCATTCGAGTTAGTTCCCTAGATCGCCGAGAGATCCCCGACGGATGAAACGCGACGCCAGAACACACTCCACACGACGACAGGCGCCAACGTTGATCGGCCGACGCGCCAAACTGCTGGGTCGAAAAGTTATCCACAGGTTGCATTGAAATTCCTACCACCACTCTTCTACGTTTCCGCGCAACCACATTCGTGGGGTCTGATTCACCACTGTGTTGGAGAGTGCTCATGTTTTCTCTTGCTTCCACCGTGATCGACGTGTCGATCCCGGCGACGCATCCACCGCTCGCCGCAGATGCGGTGACCCTCGCGCAGTCGACGGACGTCAATACCGGTGGTCTGCGCGCGTGGATCAAGGACAACATCGTCTTCACCATCCTCATCGCCCTCGCGTGTGTGGTTCTCGTCGGCGGGCTCAAGGGCAATTTGTCGCGGGTCTTCACCGTCGGCGGACTCGGGTTGTTCGGGCTTGCCTACCTCGGTATCGCGACATCGGAATCGGCGGCCACGGGGATCGGCAATTGGATTCTCGGGCTCTTCGGTATCTCGACCTAACCGCTGATGCCTGCGCAGAGAACATTCGAAGGGGATGCTCGGTGATCGACAACGACGACCTGATGTACCGCGTGGACCGGCACTACCTCGGTCCGACCGGTTATCCACTGCCCGTGCGGATCCGCTACACGGCCGGCATCGTCGGCGTGGCTGCTTTCGTGGTGGTGTTCGTGATCGGTCGCGGAATTCTGCACGTCCCACTCGGGTTCAAATCTCTGATGGTGATGGCCGTGATCACGGTGTGGCTTACGACCCGCATCGCGAAGTTCGTCACCCCGGACCGCCCACTGCGGTCGGTTCTCACCGCCGCCCTCAACGACCTCGTTGCGCCGCGCCCACCGAAGCGCGGTGCACCCGTGTTCATCTCGCTACCCGAGCGGTTGACTACAGGAGAACGTGCCGTCGTACCTGTTCGCCTCGACGGTGAGGATCACCGATGACCGTTCCCGAGAACGACATTGCGGCTCTGTTCGATCCGAAGCTCGACGACCCGGTTCCGGTCATTCCTCCCGGTGCCCTCCCGCCGTCGTGGGCAGCAGTGCAGTCACATGCTCCGCAACCGGCCCGGGCGTGGTCCGAAGCCGAACCCGCACACACTCCGGCTGGTTCTGAACACGACCACGGCGAGGACGACACCGACGGCCTCACCTCCCCTGCAACCGATCCGGACCACGTCGCAGACAAAGCGCTCGGCCGTCAGCGTCGCCGCAGAGGCACGAAGCGGGCAAAGTCGGCCACTGATCGAGACAAGGCCGCAGCGAAGAAACGTACAGACCGCGAACGAAAAGCGGTACGCCTGAAACTGACCGGCACCTCAGCGAACATCACCCGCACCGCGACCACCTCCACCGCCTGGTTCGTCCAACGCCAGGGGCCGTGGAATTTCCGCACCACCGGAAAGCAGCGCCGCTTCATCCAGGACGAAGCGATCATCCTGACCAACCTGCAGAAGGCCGGCGTCACCAAGGTGCATCGCCGCCTCGTGCGCACCCCGTTCCCCGTCGCACAGTGGGCAGTCGATCACGACACGTGGGCCACCCCGATTCCCGATGTTCCCGGCGCACTGTCATGGGCGGACTACCTGCGCGGGCAGCAGCATGCGATGTTGTGGTCCAACGCGACGATCAAAGGCCGCTACTGGGGTATCGAACTGCCGCAACGCTCCTCACTCGGACAGGGGTTGGACTGGACCGCCCGGATGCTGCGTCACCTCGCTCACTGGCCGCTGCTGGGCAGGGTCTGCACCGGGGTGAACAGCTGGGCCGACGCCGCCTTCGAACGTGAGCAGAAGGCCCTTGCCGATCACCTCGCCACCATCGAACGAATCATGTCCGGCCGCGGTGTGAAAGCAACACCGGCCACACCGGCCGCGATCGACTACTTGCTGCGCCGATCAGCGACCATCGGTCTACCACTGGAAGCTGGCGGTGCGATCGCCGGCGCAGGAGACTGGGAAGAAACCGACGTCGCCGCCCTGGAAGATCTCACCGACCTCTCCCTCACCCCAGGCGACGGGTACACCACCGTCTCCGGCGTCGTCGACGGCCGCAAGTACACCGGCGTGGTGATCGTGCTGACGATCGGCCGCATGGCTCCCCTACCGATTCCGGAACGAATGCTGCCGTGGCAGATCATCGGCGATCCGTCCGGTGAACCTCTCGAATGGTCCGATCGCATCGAGCTGCACGACAAAGCGAAAACGATCCGCACCATGCGCTCGCTGACCGGCAAGATCGAATCGCAGTTCGACCACTACACCGTCGAACACGATCAGGTCCCGCCGAAAGAGTTGGCGGAGCAGCACGCCCGCGCACAGGACGTGATCTCCGACGTCGAAGAAGACCATTCCGGGCTCTCGACTCGAACCACCGGGTGGTACCGCCTTGCGGTGGTCGGCACCGACCCTGACGAGGCGCGGCAGAAAGTCTCCGATCTGCAGGAGATGTACTCCCCGCACATCGCGCTCGAACAAGAGCACGGCCAATACCAGTTGCTGCGCGAGTTCATACCCGGTGAGCCGCAAGCCAACATCGCCAACAAACGGCACATGGATGTCGAAGCAGTCGCCGCCGGGATGGCGACCGTCAGTGACCGGATCGGTGACCGCCGGGGTGTCGTCCTGGGCGAGACCGGATCCATCTCGCCGCGCCCGGTGATCTGGGACCTGTTCGCCGCGCACGAGATCAAGCACAAGTCCGGGCTGACACCGATCGTCGCGGTACCCGGTTCGGGTAAGACGTTCCTGGCCGGCATGATCGTCTACCAAGCCGTCAGAGCCGGCGCGTACGGCGTTGTCCTCGACCCCTCCGGTCCGCTCGCTGCATTGGCCGGTCTACCGGAGTTTCGCGACATCGCCCGCGTCTACGCCCTCACCGGTCGCGATTCGCGCGCTGGCGCCTTGAACCCGTACCGCGTGATCACCGATCCGCGTCGCGACGATCCCGAGTACGACACCCGCAACGTCGAGTTCGCCCGGGATGCAGATCCGTTCGCTGCGGCGCAGTCGAAGTTCGATGCGGATATGCGTGCAGCCGCCGCCGAGCGCGTCGAGGTCGCCGTCTCGGTGCTCAAGATGATGCTCACCGAACGGCATCTGCATCTCGAGCACACCGAACCCGTGCTGCACATGGCCGCGAACATGGTCGGCGGCGACAGCAACCACAACCTCCGAGAAGTGTTGGCCGCGATCCAATCCATCGGAGTGAGCGATCCGGACCAAGCCGTCAAAACCTGCGCGAACGGGTTGTACCAGCAGCTCAGTCTGATGTCGGAGCTCACCGAGGCGCGTGTGCTATTCCCGGAGGAGGGCACGATCGGGAGCGGAGCGGATGCATTCGACGCCGACATCCGACTGACGATCCTGACAATGCCGGGCGTGCAGCTACCGCCCGAAGGCACGCCGTCCTCGCAGTGGACACCGCAGCAACGGATGACGGCGCCGTTGATGCACATGGCCGCGTGGCTGGCGAACAGACTCGTCTACGAAAAGCCTCGCCACGTGCGCAAGGTGCTCTTCCTCGACGAAAACAAATACCTCGAATCCACCGGCGCCGGACGCACCCTCAACCTCCGAATCGCCCGCGACTCACGCAAATTCAAGGTCCGCGCTCTGGTCTGCTCGCAGCTTCCGGATGATTTCCTCGGATTGGACGGCAGCGACGACAAGACCGCCCTGACCTACGAGGTGTTCGTCGGTGACGTCGGCGGTGATCCGCATGCAATCGAAGGTGCCCTGAAATTGCTCAAACTTCCCGCCGGGCAAGGGTTCGAGCAGTTCCTCGCGGAACTGGGCAGCGGCGGTGAGGACACTCTCGACGAGGACACCGACACCTCCTATCAGGACGAAGCGCGGCGCTGGATGATCCGGATGGCCGACGACGTGGAGCTGGTGCGTTCGAGCTGGATTCACTACGTGCATCTCGCGCATGTGTTCGCGGCGCTGAATTCCTCCTCGGCGAAGAACGCCCTCGGCGGCGCCGCATGATCACCCGCAGAGGGCTCAGAGCGCCCTTGGCAGAGCTGGATGAGGCAATCCCTCACCGATCGCGCGTTCGGGCGCTGACCGTCAATCTGGCGCGGGTTCTCGCCGTTCTAGCGCTGGTGCTGGTGCCCCTCGTCGCCCCGGGTGGGCCAATCGCATCTGCCGGCGGATTCGACTGCAAAGACGTCCCCTCCCCCGAGTTCCCGAACTCGGTGATGGCCGCCGAGTTCGATTCCTCGAGCAAAGACCGCGAACCGAAACCGGGCGGCACCGGCTACGAAACCTACGGGTGGGCCGGATTGCGCTGGTACACCTACGACCTCGGCTGCGGCAACGACCTGGTCCGCGCACCCGACGCAGTCGCGGACACCACCCTGGGCAACACATTCCTCGCAATCGGCAAGGGATTCGCAGCTGCCGCGTTCTGGCTCGACGACCAGACGAAGACCGGAGCAGCCGCCGAAGAGGCAGGGATCGCCCCGGCCATGGTGCAGTTCGACCAGATCGTCGCCTCGATCTCCAACGGAATGCTCGGCGTCTACGGAACGTGGCTGGGTGTGGCATTGATCGTGGTCGCCACGATCATCATCTGGAACGCCCTCAAATCAAACGCCGCGGCCGTGACCCGCACCGTCGCGATCGCCGGCGCTGCAATGGCCATCGGAGCACTGTTCGTCGGCGCACCGCAAAAGGCCATCCAGGTCGCCGACGACACCTTCGGCTCGGTCATCACCGACACACAAGGTCAGATGCTGTCCGTGTCCGGAAACACCGGAGACCCCCGCAATGTGCTGATCGACAAGATCTTCCTCGACGACTGGCGCAAGGGATGGTTCGGCGCGAATTTCAACGACACGGAACTGCAACTTGGACCGAAGCTCCGCAACACCCTGGCATTTTCGTACGCGGAGCAGCGAGAAGTGGCCGGCGACAACGAAGCCGCGAGCGAGCTGGCAGACACGAAAGCGAAAGGCTTTCAAGAAGGCATCATCGACAAACTCGACGGATTGAACCTCTCGTACGGCCAGTTCCAGGGCAAGGACTCCGGACGCACCGGCACAGGGTGCATGGCGATGATCAAACTCGCCATGCCCTCCATCCTCTGGATCGGCGCATCCATCCTCAAACTCACTGCGCTACTGGCCATTCGACTCGCAATTCTCTTCGCACCGATCTGGGTTCCGATCGCCGCCGCACACGGCGGCACCCTCTCGCGCGTGTGCCGCATGATCGCCACCGCCTACATGTGGGGCGTGGCCGGCGCAGTCATCATCGCGCTGTACCTGATGGCGCTGGTCAAGCTGTACGACACCGACAACGGTCTCGTCGACGGCACGTGGCGGCTGTGGTTCACGGTCATATTGACGGCGGTGTGCTGGTTCATCATGCGCCCGTTCAAACGGATGACTCAGACCTTCACCCAGAACCACGCGGGCGCACTCAATCGCAAAGCTCGTCACGCGCAGACGTCGATGAAACAGAAGTTCTTCAAGGCCGGCAGCGCCGTCGTGGGCGGTCCCGCAGCGTCGATGGTCGAGGAGGGTGTCGGGGCGCTTCGGAAGACGACCAAACGCGGTGGTGACCTCGACAAGGATTCAGTGACACCAGTGCGTCCTGAAGGACGTGAGTTGAATCAGCGACGTCGCCATGAGGTCGACAAGTCGCGCGTCGATGCGCGTAAGACGATGGATCGTCGACAGCGTCTGACGGATTCACGCAAGAACGATGTGCGCCGCCAAAGCCTCGCCGGTACCGCGACGAGTTCTACGGGCCTCAAGCGGCCCGTCGCCGATCGGCCGCAAACCGCAGGTACCGCCGCCAATCGAGGCCAGGCACTCGCTCGCCAGTTGGTCGGAGCCGAAGCCGGTTCGCCGCGCAGCTCTTCGTCGGTGAGTGAGACATGGGACGGAGGCCCGCGGTCGAGTATCGCGCCGATGAAGGTGTTCACACCGCCCTCGCGGGATGTCTCCACAGGGTCGACGACACCCAGTTCGGGTGCGACGCGCTCGAACGCGTCGACGCCTCCGCGGTCCACCGCCCGACTGTGGACGCCGTCGTTGACCTCCGCAGGTACTTCGCCCGATTCGACCGACAGGTTCAGCTGATGTCCTCCAGCGCAGCCAATCCCGTCCTAGCACCGATCCGACGGTGGGTGCTGTACTCGCGCACCAACCTGACGATCACGATCGTCTCTGCGTTCGGTGTGCTGTTCGTGGCGGGAGCGGTGTTCGGCCAACCCCCGACCCCGTCGAACACTGCCTCGAAGATCCCAGCCTCCACCGCATCAACGACAGGAGCAGCGTCCGCGACCCCGGGTGATCTGAGCTACGAGTTGACCGAAGTGACCGAATCCTCCATTGCCGGCAAGTCGATCGCTTCGGTAGCCGAGAGCGCACCGGCGACAGCGATGGCCTACGCGCACGTCTACGCCGATCAGTCACTCTCGAACAGCGAATGGAAGACCAAGCTGGGCGTGCACACCGCCGAAGCGCCCGGCGTGACGGTGGTCAATGCCCGCCCGCTCGTACCGGTCGCGATCACCGGCCCGACGCGCAGTGAGATCGTGGCCGGCACCGGCGGTGAGAGCGCCGTGCAGGTCATCGTCCCGATGCAGGCGGGGAATCTGCGGATCACGCTCAAAGTGTCGGGCACCGACAAGGGTTCGACGTGGCAGGTCCAGAATCCATTGCCCACCCTGGACCGCAGCGAGATCGACAAGCTCGGCGCACCTTCCCTCGCGAGCGCACCGACCTCGGAAGCTCCCACAACCACCACGGCTCCGAAGTCGACGACCTCGCCGAGCGCTACCTCGACCACGACGCCGACATCGACCAGCTCGGTCGCTGTTCCCTCGGCGGACCTCGAACCGGCACCTGTTCCTGTTCCCGGCCCCATCCCGATTCCCGACCTCGACACACCGCTCCCAGGAACGCTGTGAGTCGCCGCTGTGAGGCGGTGGCCCTGATCGTCACCGCTGCCACCGCTGCGATCCTGGGGCTGTCCGGATGCACCCAGCAGCCGGTGATCCCCCACAACCGTTGCGGCGGATACTCGTCGAGCGAGGGGGACGACAAGGCCACCTCGGCGACCGGCAACACCGAACTGAAAGCATCGGGGCCGATCACTCAGCCGACCAAGGACGGAACGACGACGTTCACGTCCCCGTTCGGGCCTCGCTGGGGAACCGAACACAAAGGCGTCGACTTCGCCGGCCCCGTCGGGACACCGATCTACGCGGCACTCGACGGCATCGCGGTCAAGGCCGGGCCCGCATCCGGGTTCGGGAACTGGATCGTGCTCGACTCGCTCGTCGACGGCAAACCTGTGAGCACCGTCTACGGCCACATGTTCGACGACGGTGTCCTCGTCACGGAAGGCCAGCAGGTCAAGGCCGGCGACCACATCGCGAACATCGGAAACAACGGCCAATCCACCGGCGCACACTTGCATTTCGAATACTGGGACGGGGGACGACTGCAGGGCGGGACCGCCGTCGATCCGATGACCACGCTCGGCGGAGCGCCCTCCCCCGCCGGCGAAGCGGGCAGTGATTCTCCTGCCATCGAGCTGGCCGCCTCGTCATCGTCGATCGACTGCGGCGGCTTCGGCGTGGCAGGTGGCGGCGATCTCAAAGCCGGTTCCGTTCCTCCGGAAATGGAACCGTGGTTCCGCAAAGCCGGATCGCTCTGCCCCCAGATCAAGCCCTCGCTGCTGGCGGCAGATGCGAAAGCCGAATCCGGCTTGACCCGTGGCCTGACCTCCGGCAGCGGAGCGCAAGGTGTCACGCAGTTCATGCCGCGAACATTTGCTTCTTACGGCCAGGACGACGACGGCAACGGCAAGATCTCGATCTGGGACGATGGGGACGCGATCATGGCTCAGGGCCGATACTTCTGCGCCATCGCGGCGCAGCTCGACGGATGGATTGCCGATGGATCAGTCAAAGGGGATCCGAAATCGCTCTACATCGCTTCCTACAACGCGGGCGAAGGCGCGGTGAAGAATGCCGGAGGAATGCCCAGCGGCGGCGACTACACCACCCAGACACAGCCCTACGTCGCGAAAGTCCTTGCATACGAAGCAGAGTTCGCGTCCCCCGGAGGTAGCGGGGAACTGATGGTCTCGCCCGGTTCGGCGTCCGGATCCCAGGTCGTCGAAGCTGCCCGCCAATTCCTCGGCACCCCGTACGTCTGGGGCGGTGGCAACATCAACGGCACCACCGGCGGTGGATTCGACTGCTCCGGACTGACCAGCTACGCCATCTACAAGGGCAGCGGAAACAAGATCACCCTGCCCAGGACATCCGAACAGCAGTGGAACGTCGGAGTCGAGATCCCGATCGACCAAGCACAAGCCGGGGATCTGGTGTTCGGTTCGTGGGCCGGAACAGCTCCTGGCCACGTCGGCATCGCGATCGGCGGAGGCAAGATGATCCACGCCCCCACCACCGGGGACGTCGTCAAACAAGCGCCACTGCAGAGCGATATGAAAGCCAGGAGGGTTCTGTGAGCAACGCACGCAAGCTGGTTCTGCTCGCCGTCGCTGTCCTCCTCGTCGGGGGACTGGTGTACTTCCTCTCCTGCCGGGGCAACGAGACCGGAACCGCAACAGCCGAACAAGCCACACCAGCACCGGCGCCGCCGACCATTCCGCCGTCCCCGGACCCGACAACAATCGACATCACCGAAGATCCAGATACGGAGGCGGCCGAAAACATCGCTCGCCAGGCACTTTGCGTGGCGTTCACCTGGTACCCGGCAACGGACCGCAGCCCCACCGACGGATACGCACGCGCCCGCGAATGGTTCACCGACACCCTGGCACAGACCCTGCTCGTCGACAGGCACACCGAACGAGGCCCTGGAGCGCAATGGATCCAATGGGCCTCCGGCAACGCCAAAGTGGTCGCAGACGTAACGCTGGGATGCTCCGGCTGCCCACCCGACAGCGACGCACTCATCCACCGAGTCGCAAGCATCCACCAAACCGCAATCAACGAAAACAAAACCAGCACTGTCGCAACGGATACCACGGTTTGGGTGACCCTCACCAAGGGTGGTGACCAGTGGCTCCTCGACACCATCCGCTACTGACCACCACTCCCAACCTTGGCTGCACGACAAAGGATTCGTACCGATCGACTAGGTTCGTAACCAATAGGGCGCCGAACGAGACACAGGCACAAACGGTTTCAGGAGAAACGGGTCCGAACAGGCCCGCGAACCCACATTGGAGGGAAACACACATGAAGCGCACCACCACCGCCATCGCAGTCACCGGGATCCTTGCCGCACCCCTGATCCTGACCGCATGCTCGGACTCGACACCCGCCAACGACAACGGCAGCAGCGCAAGCAGCGGTCGCGCCGGCACCGTCACACCAGCTGAATCCTCCTCGTGGCGAGGAGACTTGGTAATCGGAGTCGGCGACCAACAAGCCGACGACAAAATCACACTCCCTGCCGCCGACCAGGTCCACGCACAGTGCATAGGCGAAGGCGACAACCTCACCATCGACATCACCGAACCCAACGGCTGGCATGCAGTCCTCACCCACGGATCCCAAACCGTCACCATCGAGAACCTTCAACTGAACTACGCCGCGCAAGAATTCACGACTTCGCAGAGTTCGCTCGACCACGAAATCGCTTCAAACGAGAAATTCGGAACAACCAACCAATTCCTCAGAGGCGTCACCTGGGACGTCCCCCTGCCCGGTGACGTGGAAATCCAACTCAACGAGCGAACACCCCCACACTGGGTGATCAAATCAGCCGAAAAGGTTAACCTCGCCATGCATGTCGATTGCAGCTCTCACTAGCAACAGCGAAAGTGCGGTCCGGCGCGATCAGTTCCGGCATCTATCGAGCGACAAGATCGCCGGACTTCCCATCTTGGACTATCAGAGATTGTGGTCCGGGTCTCGTCGTTGCCCATCCGAGATATATCCCACCAAGAAGAAGCAGTAGCCCGACTGAGCCCCCGATTGCCGGGCCGTAGTCCGTACCCCAGCGGATTTGGTCTCTGTACATGACTGCTCGTTCGATCTGTTCGTGCTGCGTCTGGGAATCGAGTTTGGGGGCTACATCGATGATCGTGATGGTTTCAGGGGCTGAAGCGGATGTCGCAAAATATTGCCTATAGTGTTGCTGCACTTGGATTATGGCGCCGGAAATTGGCTCGACGGACAGTTCGCGCGTGATGCCGTAGAAACGTTTCATGGTGACTGGGCTCGTTCCTGGTTTCCCCCAGTTGGAGGCGGGCAATGTGATCTCCGTGCCAATCTCTACAGGTGCGATTTCCTGACGGAAGTTGTAGACGTCAACGCCTTCAATTTCACCCTCCGCGATGAAGTTCGCGTCATAGCTATCCCGCAGTGTCGAGTCGAAATACGGATATGTTCGTTTCTGTGTGTCGAACGGAAATTTGAATTGAAGTCCTTCATGGGCAACGACTTCCGCCGGTTTGTCCATCACGGTCTGGATCGAGCCGATCGGCTCCTCGACCGGGATCGCCGAGATCCTGTCGACAGTGGAACGATCAATGCTTGCATTCACAATTGCTGCCGAACCGACTCGATCGTCACGCACCATCTGAACCGCCGACTGCAGGGTCACCGCGTCGGAGCCCGACGGATCTTCGGCAGTGACGCGCTGCTGGACCGTGATCGGAACATTGCTGTCCACAACCAATTTGCCCTTGGCTAACGCCGCAGCATCCAGCAACACCGCAGTACCCGTCGACACTGTTGCCGCATCGATGCTCAACGGAATCTTCACCAGTTGGCCCTTGGCATAGGTTGGCGCCAACGCACTCATTGTCAGCAGAAAACCTGCTGCCGCAATAGCCACGCAGGCAGCGCGTCGACGTGAGGGGCGCAAGTTAGGCGACATTCGGACGACCCTAGCGTGTCTCGTGCTCGACTGCGCGAGCCCGTGACTGCGCTAGTCTTGAGCGCTCAGTTGAGCGATATCAACTACAACGACTACGGTGTTCGGTTGGGGCCGTAGGGGATACTCGGTAAGGAGGTGCCCCGAAGTGGCAGACAAAACCGTCGCTCGAGCAGTCGAGCGCCTGTTCCGCATTGCCGTAGGCGACGAAGCGCGAACCCTTGAAGGTATGGCCGAAGCATTGTCGCGCGACCGCGGACGCCCACTGACCGTGCTGGACGACGCAGTCCTCCCGCCAGGTGTATTTGGTCAATGGGTCCGGCACCACGACCGCGATGAAGTGTCCTGTGCAGGGTGGGTTCATGCGCGCGACCGAACGATTGCACATGAGTTGGGACATATCGCGTTGAACCACTCCGGTAGGCCGGCCATCGATTTGGCCACCGACTTCCTCCCACCCGCGTTGCGTGATCTTGGAATTCTGATGCTTCGACGCGATTGTGTGGACACCGTCTCGACGGAAGAAGCCGAGGCTGAAGCATTCGGGAGTCTGCTTCTGCGGCGGCTTCACGTCACACGGCGCGCACAGAATCCGTCGGTTCGTTCACAACTGGATGAGGCACTCGGTTGATCACTGCTCTCGCGGCGGCAGTACTCGCCATTGCAGCGGCCACCCGGATCCAGCGTTGGTGGTTTTCCAGGTCATGGACTCTGGCAGGTGCAATCATCGTTCTACTGTGTATGTCGATTCATATGGCGCTCAACGTGAAAACGGTCGAGAGCGCTGTCAGAGTCACACTCGGGGCTGGCATACCCGGAACAATCAAAATGCTGCTCGTCTGCGGTATCTGCGTCGGCACCGCCATTGTGTTCACAACCGTTACCAGCTCCCAGCATCTCAAAAAGCTACTTTGGCTACATATTTCACTGTCAGTTGTCACCGCAGCGCTCTCGTTCTACTTCTTCTTCAAGACTCCGTGGCCGGCATCGAACCCCGACAACCGGACTTTCGACAACCAATACGCATTTCTTCCGGGTTACGCAGAGGGCCTGATGTTGGGCATGGCCTATCCGTTTCTGTTGTGCTTGATGGTGACGATCGTCGCTATTCGGCAGGCAGACCGGCGGACGGCAACCGGCTGGGGGCTCATCATCATTTCCCCCGGAGCCGCAGCACTCAGCACATACGCCGCACTCCGAATTGGTTACCTGGGGTCGGTACGGTGGGGACTGATCGATCCGACCCCGACACCCTTTGCTATCTCGCGCTTCCTGGCCGTTGTCGGCGTTCTCTTTGTCGCAGCGGGGGTCTTGGTTACAGCGATTGGAACCGCGCTTGTCTCACGAGCGCAACTTCGGGCCTTTGACGACCTTCGCTCCGAGCTACTTGCCCGTTGGCCTGGCGCCCTACGGCCATCCGAGCCCGGAAGCGGCGCCGCAGATCGGACCGCCGATCGCGCAGCGGAACTGTTGGACGCACTGAGCTTGGAAGCCAAGAGACAGGCTCTACCGAACCAAGGTGCAGCCTTGAGCCGGACAGAGGTGGCACATGCTGTTGCGGAATGGATTATTACCGATCGGATTCCTGAGGGACTGGGATCGGACAACCTCCGAGCACGGGCAGCTACTTCAGATGTCCGCTGGGCGCGAGAACTGGGTGAGGCGTACGCCCGTGAAACCGAACGAAAGTTGGTCCTCGAGCAATGACAGAAACACGAGTACAGGGGAATACCTCGGGACAGGACCGGATCGCACGGTTACTTACCGAGGTCGGCGCGCCCTGGGTCATCAACATCGTGACCTCATTGATCCTCGGGTGCTCCATCGGGGCGCCAGGATGGGGAATCTTCGTCGCGATCTGCTCAGGTGTGGTCCCTATGGGCGTCATCCTCTACGGGATGCGGAAGTCCAAAATCGGCGACCACCACGTCAGCAGCATCAGCGAACGACACCTGCTCATTGTTGTATTGCTCGCAGTTGCCTTGGTTGGGTTGATCATTCAGATTGTCGCGAGCGCACCCATTCAGATGATCGCGTTCATGACTGCCGGTTTGGCGGCGCTGGTAGTGGCTGCATTGATCACTAGTGTTCTTCACTGGAAAGTCAGCGTGCACACTGGAGTTTCAGCCGGGGTCACCATAGTTTTGGCACTTGCGCTGTCGCCCTGGTGGCTGCTTGCTCTCGCCTTGACCCCGTTGATCGGATGGTCACGGGTTCATTTGGGAGATCACACCAAGGGACAGGTCATCGTCGGAGCTATCGCCGGAGCAGTCACAACGGGGATTACATATGCGTTGATCGCTTAGAAACTAGTCATCGTCGGACTGCATCATCTTCCGAAACGGGTCGTACGCACGCGCTGCTACCTGCTCACGGTCACTGTCGCGAACATCCTGGATCCAGGCAATGGTGTGCTTGACCAACTCATACGTTTCTTCGTCACTGAAGTAGTCCATCGGAACATGAAAGACGTTGCAGATATCGCGAACCGTTTCTACGCCCGGTGACTGACGCTTACCACTCAGCAGTTGAGACATGTAACCGGTAGTCATCTTGCCGCCGCCGAAGCGGATTATGTCCACAACCTCGGTTTGCGTGTACGGACCACGACCTCTGGGGTGCACCGTGTCGAAGAGATGTCGGAGCCGTTCTGCGAATGTGCTCATCGTTCGTCCCTCCGTCCTCAATCGCCGTGCTGGATGGGCGCACTGGTCCAATGTTCAATTTCCAATACTGGCAAGTCTCGCTACCCAATGCAACTTGCAATAGTAAGTTTTCAGTTTTAGGCTGACCTCGACCGTGAGGGGCAGCAATGATTTACAGAGTCAGGACCGACAGGCGGTGACCCACCGCAGCCGAAACGACCTATCTTCATCAGTCAGCACAACAGCGAAGGCGACCAAAGAGAAGCCTGGACCTAGGCGGGCGCCTCAGGCCCCCGATGACGAACTCGCATATGCGCAGCGAGCAACTCGTCAACCGAGACACCTAGAACCGGGGCAAGTTTCTCCGCCACGACGTCTGACAAAGGAATTTCGCCCCGTTCGATGCCTCCGACGATCGGTGTCCGCAAGCCGGCCTGCATCCCAAGTTGCGGTTGGGTCAAACCCTTCAAGACGCGCCAATCACCCGGATACCTGTCAGCCTCAGGCACTCGTACGATATCGGCGATCTCTACACCCAACTCCGCCACCACAGTCGCCAAAAGATCAACCTGCGGAGAGGAATTCGACTGCTCCCAGCGCCGGATCGTCGTTTCACCCACTCCTGCCCGCCGCGCCAATTCCGCACGTGACAGCCCCGCAGTGCGGCGCGCAGCCACAAGACTTGACGGGGAAAACCCCCGCATCACTCGCCGACTCACAGCCAGCACCCTTCGCATCTCGTTGTCATTAGTAGACACTGTGCCGCCTCCTCGATACCATTCGCACACGCGGCTATTTTTAGATGCCCGGTTTTAGATGGCGGTCAGGTCGTAGTCAACGAACTCAAGGGAGACAACTAGAGCAAAAAACGAAAGAGTCCCCCGGTCGCGCCAACGACCGAGGGACCAGACCAAACGGGATGCAACCCGTCCAGCATTTTCTTCAGATGCAGAAAGGATTCTGCGATGTCTATCTTAATGGACCCTCCAGGTCCGGATGACGTGTTCCGCCACCGGTATGTGGCTCTCTCCACACTTGCCCTTCGTCGGCTTGTTGCGCGGCATTCGTCGATCGGCGGGCGTTGCGATGGTTGCGGTTTCAGTGTTTCGGAGCTTGTTCCGTTGTGCCCGGAGGCTGCGGCCGCGTTGCGTGAGTTGACGCACCGTGAGGGCCGCGGGTCATCTGCGGTCGAGTTGCCACAGTTCAGTACTGACGATCTTCTTCGGATTGCTGCTTCGCATCATCCTGATCGGGTTGGTCGGTGCGCGCGGTGCGGGTTCGTTTTCTCGTCGGAGTGCGATGTGTGCCCGACTGTGCGAGCCGTTCGTGTGGAGTTGGAAGTTCGGGGCGTGGTGCCGATTCGCGGTGCCGAGCCGGGCAAGGGTTTGTGCGCGGGGAAGTCACGTTCGTGGGAGATGGATGGCCGCACGGTGGTGGAGTGGCGCCGCGCGATCTCCTCATGTGAGGCGTGCCCGTTATTGGCTCAGTGCCGCATCGATGCGGCCGCGTCGGCGGAGCGCGGGGATGGCCCGCAGCGAATGATCATGGCGGGCAAAGCGTATGACAGTCACGGCAATATCGTCGACGGTGAACGCTTGGGCCTGTACGAGTCGTTGACGACAGCAACGCGCCGTCGCCGGGATTCGGAGGTGGCCGCGTGAGGGCCGCGGTACCGCCGCCGACGGTGTTGGCGTGCGCGGTCGATCCCCAATCGTGGGATCTCGATGAGGGCTCGTATCGCGCGGGTGTGGATGCGCAGGCTGAGTGTTTCCGGTGCCCTCGTTTGGCGGATTGCAGGAAGGAGTTGTCGTCGATGGTGGCGGCGGATACTCCGCCTCGGTCGATGATTTGGGCGGGTGTGCCGTTCAGTCATCGTGGCCGGCCGATCACCTCGGATGCGATGTTGCGTTCGTACTACCGGCGGGTCGACGGGCATCGCGGCACTTCTCGCGGGAGCGCTGCGTGACCCCGAGAGTGGGGGCGTTCGATCCGGTCTACACACGACCGCGCGACACACCGGCACCGGAAGAATCTGCGGCGCTTACCTTGACGTCGTTCGAATCAGCGTGGTCTGTGTACGGAATCCTCGCCGACACCCACGGCCATGTACCGGTACGGGACCGCTACGACCGGTTGTGGATCCTCGTCGAAGTCGCCGGCCGCCTCCGCAGTCGCCGCACCTTCATTCACGATCACCCGCACATCGGCGACTCACCGGATGCGTACGGGTTGATCGACGTGGACTCCCGCGCCATTCTTCATGCCCGCGATCTGATCGACGCCCACGGCCCGTTGAGGGTAGACCCCTCCCATGCCGCGGTCCTCACCCCTATCCGTACCGGTGCGAGAGATTCCGCGCGCCATCCCACCTGCACGTCACAATCCTCGTTCGACGTCACCCGATTGGACTGCCCCACATGACAACACACACTCTGCTCGACGAACTCAACAACCCCCACCGCCCCCTCCCCGACATCATCTACGGGATCAGTACCGGGGCCCTCCCCTCCCCTGCCTCGACCGGCCTTCCCGCCGAACGATGGCAATGGCTCGCGGACCTCCTCACCCACCCGCTCTGGGGAATGACCGCGATCGTCGACGGACTCGACCACGTCTGCGCCCCCGTCGCCCGACTGTGCCAACTCACCGCCCACCCCATCCACCCCCTCAACGTGCGAGAACTGTGGGCCGCAGAACAACTCCCCACCACCGAACTCATCGCAGCGCATTCCCCGCACGAGGACGGTCACTGGGAAGTCCTCAACACTGCACTGGAGCTGATCACCGACGGACTCGACCACTGCAACGGACTCGACCACTGCAACGGACTCGAGACCTCCGGGATCGAAGCAGTCACCTCAGCATTCACCGCCGTCGTCACCGCACAGGACGCTGCCACCGCCCGCACGACTATCACTGCGGCCGTCGAACACTGGATTCATCCCACAAGCACCACCGCATCATCTGTTTCCACACAGTTGGGGGCAGCATCATGACAACAACACCGCATCGATCGCCGCTGATCGAATCCATGATCAGCACCGCCTCCACAGCGCTCCTGAAAGAAGTAGGCATCACCTTCCCCACCGACGCCGAGATGGCCGAGGTACGCCAACTCGCCGAAACGATCGTCCGGGACACCGTCGACGCACTCGCCGACCCTCGCGAGTTGTCGGTCGGGTTGCGCGACAACCTCATCGACGTGGCAGATCTCGTTGCCTCCGATCCGGAAACTGCGTCGGTCGATCAGATTCACGAGGTCGCGGTTGCGCTGCGCGGGCTTCTGGATCTGCACATCCCCGTTCGAATGAATCATTCGTGATTGCGCTCGTTCTCGCTGTCGCGTTGGGATGTGGAGGTGTTGTGGGAGCGGTGTTTTCGCTTCGCCCCACACGTTCCTGACATTCGAAACGCGACAGATCCGCACATCGGGGGCCATCGTCAGTCACAGACAGCTAGCGGCAACTGCCCTCGATGAACACCCGGCCTGACTCGAACACCGCCGAAAAAGGGAGCCCCCGCCACCACCCAGCGTGACATCCGAAAGACCTTGACACACAACTCCATAGACGCAGTCCAGAAACGACGAAACCCCCTTACGGGGGTTCGTCACACACTGAGCCAAATCAACAGCAGAGCCATGCCGGGCTCGCTGTCACTGATGAAGCCGAAGTAACCGCTCCGCCTTCTGTACTGCACTTCTTCACTCACATGAAGGGATTTACCTGTGACAGGTACATCTCAGGGTAACGCACGCCCTGAACCAGCTTCAACACTTCCACACAACACAATCCTCGACCGTTCGCCGTCAGCGCGCCATGCCCCAGTCTCCGACGACGAGTGGGCCCACGCCGTACAACAAGCCAGCGAAAACGTCGCCCGCATCGAAACACTCAATCGAACCAGCAACCAACGCGGAAACTCATGGTCCCTCCCCATCCCCGGCGGCACCTACAGCCGTACCCCCACCTGGACCAGCCGCACGCACTGGCAACACCAAGTCCGCACCCTCCTCAACTCCCCGACAGGCACGACACTCTGCACGAACCACGCCATCAGCACCGAAGCCGTCTTCGCCGTCGCCGTCATCCACGCCTCCCTCGCCGAAAGCGCAACCGGGCGCTCAGTGACCGCCTCACGCGAGACCATCGCCCGCCGTGCAGGAGTGAGCACCTCCACCGTCAAACGAGCCCGACGAGTCCTCACCGCCCTCGGAGTCGCAGTAGAACTCGTCCGCGGCCGCTACCTCAACCGCCTCGAAGCCATGGCCGCAGAATCACACCACGGCCACCGCCAATTCCGCGCAGCCTCCACCTGGGCGCTCACCACACCCCGCCCGGTAGCCACGACCGTCACCCCTCCCTTCACAAAACCCAGAAAACCTTCCCGAGCCACACTGCGCACCAACGCATACCGGTCCAAAACCACCACACGGAACCATCCACAATCCGGTCACCGTGACCCCCTATCCCCCTCCGGGGGATTTGCACTTAAAGCTCTTGCTTTCAAAATCTCACCAACGCGCACACAAGCACACGCGGGCAAGACAACACACCAACCAACAACTACACCCCGACCCCTCCACCTCCAACGCGCAGCAGCCGAACTCATCACCCACGCACCATCACTCACACCAGCCGGCCACATCGGAACAATCTGCGACACCCTCCAACAAACCGGAATCGACACCACCCGATGGACCGGCCGCGACATCGCACACCAACTCACCACAGACACCCAACAACGAGGCTGGACATGGCCCAACCACATCCCACGACCAGGCACTTTCCTGCGTTGGCGAATGACCCGACTAGATTGGACCGTCAGCTCGCCGACGGAACGAAGGCTCGAACACGATCGCCTTCGGCGCTCGGAACAAGCCAAACGACGCGCAGAATTCCGCAAGCGCGATGCGAGCAGAGCGACGGAAACAACTCGAATCGAAATCGTTCGAACCTTCCAAGCAACTCAGACCCCTTTTCGTCGAGTACTCACAACGACCACGCGCTCGATCTCTCCTGGTGGGAACACGAACTGAGCGGCGATGTTCGCGGATCGTCTTGCTACCTCGCGCTCTGTCTGGCTCCTGCACCTCGACGGTGAACCTGTCGGAGGTCTCTGACAGGCTCGTACCCAAGGTCGAATTTACGGGGGAAGTAAGCGGGGGATGGAAAACTTGGAGCAGTGGGCCGAAAAGCGTGGGCCCTTGATTGCCATCGCAGAGGCAGGCGAACTCGTACGTTCGCATCTGGCCTCGAGCTCGAAAATGAGGGTGGTCATCACCGGAGAGTGCCGCGAACTGAAGTCATTAAAGTCCGGTTGGACCATGGAACTCGCAGTCCCCGTTGACCGAGCCGTAGTCAGCATCCCTGTTCAGTTCGACCGCGCAACGACAGACGCAGTTGGCCAGTACCTATACCGTCACACACAGCGAAACTTTCTCCAGCACTTCACCGTAGGAGCCGGAGTAACCATCGCCGGCGACCTCACCTACCATCCCGCCACTCACAGACTGGTCTTGCAGGCACGGCAAGCACAACCCGAGAAAACAATTCAAGGCCCAGTGAGTGCCGCCGAGAAGCTGCACCTCACCGCCGTGCAGCAGCTGACCCATCGTGGCGACATTCCCAAGGGTTCATGGCCCGAGAGGCTTGAACGTGTCACAGTCTTGTCTCCCGACAACTCCAAAGCAGTCACAGACATTCAAGCGGTCATCGAAAATAAGGGCAAAGGAAGCATCCAACTCCCAAAGTTCACGCATGTACCCGTCTCGATGAACCGCCACACTGTTGCAGAAAAGCTCGTCAAGGCCCTCGCAGCTATAGACCAAGGAAGCGCCGACCTCATCCTGATCACTCGCGGCGGAGGCCACTGGACCGATCTCTGGTCATTCAACGATCCGGAACTCGCTCGTGCCATACACCAATGCCCGGTACCGGTCATGGTTGCGATCGGACACGCCGCCGATCACACAAGCAACGCGGAACGTATTGCAGTAGATCACTTCTCGACTCCAACAGCTTTCGGACACGAACTCGTCCGCAAGCTGTTCGCAAGGAACAGGGCGCGAAAGCCACGCGCCGCAACAGTGCCTGCGCCCGCCTCACAAACCGCAAGCGCACAAACACAACTCGACGCGCAACGTGAACGCTGCCGCGAACTCGAACAAATGAACGCGGTGAACTCCTCACACGCGAAGGAATGGCGCGGCGCCTTCCTCAACGAACTACACGCCAGCGGCACCGCCCGAGTAAAGAATCACTGGGCAACGGCCGCGCTCATCGCAACGCTGGCCGGCGTTATAGCCGCCATGATCGCCACGGCCAAGTCCGAGGACCTGACTGCACCCACCGTCATCCTCGTCGCAACAGCAGTCATCACGGCCCTTTGTTGGCGGCACAGAAGACAGGCAGACGCCCCGCCGCGACCCACTCGAACACGCGCAGTGCCTGTTGACGCCATCGAATGGATCAACGCAGCAAGGAAAGCCCGCACTGCGCGACGACACAGAGCTGTCTGGGCGCAGGTCCCTGCCACTCTCACGAACCCGTGAAACCACCCACTTCGAAAACCCGCGCGAGCAACGCCACACATGGATGGTTCAGACCGTGGCCTTGTCCTTGCCGAGCTGCGAGACCCGCGAGGGGGTGATGCCCAGCATGACGCCGATCTCGCGGACAGACAGACCGCGCTGCCGCAGGTCGTGGACGACTGCACGCGACTGGCGCGAGGCTTCGTCGACCGCTCGCTGAGCGGCTGCGTTGAGCTGCTTGACTTCCTCGATCTCGCGGCGTGCGGCCGGATCGAAGTCGTAGTCGAGGGTGACCTCGAACTCGGCTGCAGGAATGTCGGTGAGCAACTCTCCTGCGTCTGCGACCATCGCCGGAATGTGATCGAGACGCCGGGCCTGCGTGAACAGCCCGTCGACCTCGGGAACGTCCACCGACCACCAGTCTCCGGACCGGACTGCGTGTGCTGTGACCTTCATTTCTTCCCCTTCCGTGCCTCGGTCATCCCGAGCTGCTTGCGAATTGCCTTGACGGTCAACTCGGGGATTTCCGAGTGCCGGGCGACAACGGTGCGCCGTCCCCCGACCACCACCTTGGTGTGATTTCCGCCTTCGGTCTCATCGATCTCGAGCCCCGCATCCTTGGCGAATGCTCGTATCTCTTTGAGAAGTTCCGTTCGCTTCGTCACAAGAATAAGTGTACCCCCCTACGCGATTCAAGTAAAGGGGGGTACACACTTTTGTTTCTGCAGTTCAGAGGTAAGTTTCACGCAGTCACCTGCGCGCTATTCCGCAGCACCTCGACAACAGGTGTCATCGCCAGGCGAGGTTGACCCGACCGGCCGGATTGAGTGCCCAGCATTCACTGGAGAGCAACCTATCCAGCGGGGGTCGCACGGTTGCATAGTGGATTTTCGCCGCACCTGCGACCTTTGACTTAGTCAATTCGTACTAGCGCAACCATCAGTGGCAGTTCCCCTCCACTCGAACGTGATCGAGGTCATCTTGTAGCAAATGTTCGGTTACCACTTTTTGCGATACCGTCAGTTACATCAAAGTTGGTTGCGGCCGATGCAGCCTTCGCGTCACAGGAGGTTTATATGTCCCGTTCACGTATGGCTGTCGCTGCGCTGTTGGTCCCGGTCGCAGCCGGCGCTGTCGCTCTCCTCGGTGCGAGTGCCGCTTCTGCCGCTACGCCGTATTCCGGAGACGGATATGTCGGTGTTCGGTTCGATCAGAACGAGACGCGCTTCCTCGCCGACACCAACACCGCTGATTTCCTCAACGCCATCCCCGGCCAATACTGGGGCGTGTATTCCGGCGAAGGATCGGTCTACAACAACGGGACCATCGTCCGCGCCACCATCGGCCAACTGGTTGACGAGACCGCATACCACCAAGGCCAGGTCTCGTTCAGCGTGAACAACCCCGCGATCTGGCGCAGCACCGTCGACATCGTCCAAGAGTGGTGACATAGGTCGTTTTTGTACGCGTAGGGCCGGTGAGCGCATTGCTCACCGGCCCTTTTCGCGTGCCCGTAATTGCCCGGCTCAAATGGTGGCCGGCACTTCGGTGATGACGTCGGCGGTCACGAGCATGTCGATTTCGACGAGGTTGACTCCGCCGGCATCGGTGACCCGCACGGTCACCCCTGCCTGCTTGTGTACTGCTGGTCAATGACCGCAGACTCGTGCTCAACCCGTCCCGCCCACGAGACTCCCGAAGTGCACACGTCCTCGATCCCCGCATCGGAGATGAGACATCATTCATCTATGAGCACACCGCGCCGGCCTGCTGCCGATCTGACACGCCTGCAAGTCGGCCGAGTGGAAGCTGATCCGAGCGATCTCGATCCAGCAGCAGGATCCCCGTTCACGGACCTTCTTGCAGAACGCCAGCTAGATCGCACGTCCATCGCTATGCCGGAAGGACTGCCCCCGGCCGGATGGAGACGAATCGCTCACCGTCCGGCTTCGAGTGGATTCAGTGAGATCGAAGTGCTCGCTACGCCCCATCCCACCCAACCGGGTACTTGGCTACTTGCGCGACTAACGGAACACGGTAGCCGCTGGTCCCTCCAGGTCGAGCGAGACCCCGTCGCACCCATCCCGTGCCGTGCCCAGCGGCGTGCCGACCTGCGGCTCACGTGGCCACCGCGCATGATCACAGTTGCCGGCGAAACTCCAGAAATCCACACGATTCTGACCAATGTGGGTGAGACCACCTGGACCAATGTGGGCAACGATCACAACACCGTATTCGGTTGGATTCTCGATTCGCACGGTGAACGAATTCAACAAGACAACCGATACAACTACTCCGGCATGACGATGATCCCGACCTTAGCTCCGGGCGAATCGGTCACCCTGTGGGTCTTGATGAAAACTCCTGGACTCGAATCGCTTTCGCCAGGGCGATACGACGTGGAATGCCAACTCTTCACCCTCGGACTGCGGTCCGAACTGGGAACACTCCGTATCGTCTGAACGGCCCCAGCTAGGCAGATAGAACCAGTGATCCCGCGCGGCTCGGAGGCAATCGCGGTCGCCTCCGCAACCGTCTAGGTGGCCGGCACTTCGGTGATGGCGTCTGCGGTCACGAGCATGTCGATGTCGACGCTGTTGGTTCCGCCCGCATCGGTGACGTACACGGTCACCCCTGCCAGCCATTGCCCGTCGTGCATTTTCGCCCAGAATTTCAAGACTCCGTCGAGGTATCCGGACATGTAGAGCGCGGATGTTTTTACGCGCATGCTCACGTGATCGGCGCGTGAGGCTCCCCCGCGCCCGAGCGGGAGCGCGGCCGATGTCGACTTTCACTGCCCTCGGTGGGTCGAATGTCCTGATCACGGGGTGATCGGGCCAGCGCTCGGTCCAACGGTCGGTGTTGATCACTGTGCTGCCCTCAATGGCGGCGTCGATGCGAGGGTGGTGTCGTCGACGGCCCAGCGGAGTTGTCCGGTGTCGTCGCGGATCTCCATGGGCCCGGTGCGTTGTTGGAATCCTTTGCCGGCGGCCGCGACGTCGAGCTGAACGCCGGTCACTCGCCCTCTCCCTGCTGACAATCCCGAATACCTGGAGACGCGAGATGAGATCCGCAGATCCGGACCGTCCCATTGTCCCTCAGCGACTATGAGCAGCGATCCTTTACTCCTCGCACGTGCAGCGACCGCTCTTCCCCGTGAGTGCGTCACAGTGCCTCCGGCGAGGCCCAGGACAACGACGTCGAAACCCTCCAGCAGAATTGCGGCGCAGTCGATTGCAGCGTCCTTGGGCTGCGGCACCAGCGCGACCTTCGTCAAGTCGCCACCTTGCTCGTGGAAGGCGAGAAGTCCGAGGCCAGGCATTCCGATCACCGCCACGTGCCCACCGGCAGCGGTGACGGTGGCGAGTAGTCCGATCAGGACTGATGCTGCGCCGTCGACGCTGACGACGGTTCCTCGTGCCAGTCCCCCGCGCGGGAGCAGATCACCGATCGGCCCCGGCACCGGGAGCATCCGGAGAGTCGATTGCGCCGTGGCCACGATTGGAATCGGCTCACGCTCGTCGACCGGGCGGAGCACGACGGATGGCGTGGCTGGTTCGGTGCCGTCGGATCGTGCGGCGATCGACGCCATTTTGCGTCGGAGCTGTTCGAGCTTCTCCGCCTTGCTGAGAGTGGCCGCCGCTGGCGGGACCTGGTCGGCCAGTTCAGTCATGCCGTACCTCTTCCCTCGCGCTACTCCCGTACGTCACTCTACTCGAACACATGTTCTATTCCTATTGACTGCTCCAGCATTCGATACATGAGGGACGACGACATGACTCGCTCGTCAAACCCTCCGAAAGTAGGAACTTTTTCGAACCGTTCGGTTTTCCTGGATCAACTACCTGCACTTTGGTGAGATGTCCGAATCAGGACCGGTTGCAAAGCAAAAGTAAAGATGTTTGACTCGGCCCGGGTCGACCCACAACCAATGATGCATCACCAGCACAATGCGAAATTACTGCGAATTACTTTGGCACACAGGCGATTAACGGAACCTGTCTGCCTTCCGGAATGCGCATGGCATGGTGATTCCTTTACGGAAGGACGAGTCATGAAATTGAAAGCTGTCATTGTGGGAGCCGCGATGGCACTCTCGCTGATCGGAATGTCCGGGGCCACGGCGATGGCAGAACCATCCGCGCCGGTGGAGCCGGTTCCGGTGGACGTCCTTCCCGAGCCCACCCCCGAATCGGTAGCAGCGCTGCAACAGTCACTCGAAGGCCAGGGCTATGTTCCGACCGTGAGCACCGATGGCGGCGTCCTGACCAAGGAGTACGACGTCACGCAGGCAGGGTCACCTCGTGTGGTCATCGAGACCACCGAGCCCGCACCGCTCGATCCCGGTCAGATCGCCCCACGTCTACATGTCGGTGTGGGGAACGGTGTGTACATCTACCTCAACCGCGCAGACCAGACTGCTCTCGCGGCCGGCAGTGCCACGTCAATGGGAATCATCATCTGCGGCTTGCCCGGCATCAATGTCGTGGCTTGCGGAGGTGTCGCGGGTGCACTCGTTGCGGCGGCGTCGTACGTTGCTTCATACGGGATCTGCCCGAACGAGATGGAGGTTCACTTCGGAGGATTCCTGAACCCCGGCCCGAACATCAAGTGCCTCTAAAGGATTACACATGCGAATGAGCCAGAACGAAACCCGTGGCTTGACTGCCGGCCTGATAATTCTGGTGGTGTGCTCTGTCACCGCCGGTCTTCAATCGTCCTCATGGTCGCTGTTCGCCGAGGTCCTGGGCGTAGGTGCAGTGGCTTTCGTGGTGGTCGGCGGAGGCATACACCTCCTGAACAAGTCCCAGGATGGGCATTCGCACAAGTAGTCACCCCCGATCGTGCGGTCGGTTGAGAAGAAGGCTCCCCACCGAATCCCAGCGGGGAGCCTTCTTCTTCGAAAGTTCAACGCGGCGTTCGGAGCCGTCGACCACCCGTCGATCGTGCCCAGCACTATATGTGTAGGTACAACTCCCGTTTTTGCGGCGTGAGACTATCTCCGGGGGTAGGTGTGCCACCTTCGAAGGGGGTTCTGCGATCAACAGTCCTCGTCCGGCATCTGCTGATGTCACGTTGGCGGTCACGTCCGCCACCTCGGCGTCACTGTCGGGGTTCTTCTGGGCGAGGTGGTGGCCGGTGTCGCGGTCGCTGCCGGTACCGCCCTCGTGTTCCACTTCGTGTTGCGCTCGATCGTCACCAGAAAATGAGCAATACGCTGGTCGGCAACGTGGAATAACTCTGCGCGAGTGTTCGTTGTAGCGGCTGTCGATGTTCGGTTCTTTGCCCCGGGTACCACCCCAGAAATGCCGCTTCGAGCGGCCACTTGCCGAGAGGCGCAAGGCGGGCACCGACCCTGTGAAGCCGCTGGACACCTTTCGGTGCCGGCGGTTTCGTCATGTCCGGAGGTCAGGGAGACGGGTTGCATCAGATGCAAGATTGATGCATCTGATGTGGTGCCGGCTGCCCGTCGTTTCCGGTGGTCAGTGGCGTCCGGGTAGGTCGACTGGCGGATATGCAGTATTCAAAACGTGCACTATTCTCAGACGACCTTGCTGGAATTCTTCTTCAGCTCGCGGAGAACCCCGGTTCCGAGGGTCTGGAGAATTGATGACGCAGCACCCACTCGACCCCGCTGTCGTGTTTGCCTCTGTTGCACAAACTCGAATCAGACGTGTGGGGAGGAGACAGACGTGTGAGGAGGAGACAGACGTGTGAGCAGGAGACAATGGGGAGACTGCCGAATCGTCACAGAGTTCTTCAAGCCTGCTGCCAGACCGACACGACAAGACGACGGCCTGGATGAGCGGCATTGGTTACGCGGGTAAAGATCCATCCCCCGCGTAACCAATGCCGCTCACAGCCTGTATTCGAATACTGCGGGTTTGATCCGGTCGCCATCCGAGCTGTTTGTGCGGTGTAATTATTGAGCGGTGTAGCCGCCGTCGATGACAAGTTCAGATCCGGTAACGAAGGAGGACTCGTCGGAGGCCAGGTAGAGGATTGCGTAGGCGATATCTTCGGGGGTTCCGAGCCGTCCGATCGGGTGCAGTTCTGTGAGTGCAGCTCGGCCAGCGTCGATGTCACCGCCCTCGGATGCGACTGCTTCGACCATCGGCGTCCAGATGTAGCCCGGGTGAACAGAATTCACTCGGATTCCGTAACCTGATTTAGCGCAGTGCAGTGCGGCGGATTTGGTGAAGATGCGGACGCCGCCTTTGCTCGCGTTGTATGCGGGGAGTGACGGATCGCCGACCAGCCCCTCGATGGACGCCAGGTTCACGATCGAGCCTCCCCCCGTGTGTTTCATTGCTGTGATCGCGGCCTTTGTGCCGAGGAACACGGCGTCGAGGTTGATCGACTGCAGCCATCTCCAGCGTTCGAGGGTTTCGTCTTCGACGTTGGCTGTTGATGCGACGCCGGCGTTGTTGACGAGGATGTCGATCCGACCGAATACGGACACGGTTTTCTCGAGAACGTCAGCCCACTGGTCTTCGTCGGTGACATCTTGGCGCAAGAAATGGGCTCGCGTCCCGGTGCTGTCGAGTGTGGTCGCGACATCGCGGCCGTCTGGGTCGATGTCGGTCAGTACAACATTTGCTCCCTCCTCGAGGAGTAGTTTTGCCGTTGCGGCGCCGATGCCTTTTGCGCCACCGGTGATGAGTGCGACCTTGCCTTCAACTCTTCCCATGATCAAGCCTTTCGATTGTTGTGGAACCGTCTACGGTGATGTTTCGTCGTGCAATCGGCGAGTGAAAGTTACTGAATCCGAGTAAGGTTCATATCTCGCCGCTGTGCCGGTGGGTCGATGTTCTCTTTCTGGGCTCGGGCCTGAGTACCCGTGCCCCGAGAAGGTGGCATATTTCGAGGGCCAGGACGATGTCGGTGCGGTCGTCATCAGCACTGTCGCCGATGTGGGGTGAGATTTTCCCGAGCCGATACTTCACGGTGTTGCGGTGCACATTGAGTAGTTCTGCGGTGCGGAGGTAGTTTTCGCCGGTGTGGAAGAACACTCGCCATGTCTCCCTCAGCAGTGCGGTGGTTTCGTCGTCGGTGGCGAGTTCGCCGAGCACCTCGTCGATCCACGCTGTGGTGACATCGATGTCTTTGACTACCAGTGACACCGCACGCACGCCGCGGTCTCGGTAGCAGGTGACTGTTCGTTGAGCTGATCGAGATGCCGTGACTGCGACGTCTTGGGTTGCTATCGCTTGTCGGTGCGATCGTGCGAATCCGGTCTGTCCTCGGCCGGGAGCGCCTACTGCTATTCGGTACGGTCCAGCTTGTTCGAGCCTGGCACCGAGTTGCGTCATGGCCCGGCCGGTCGCGTCGGAGGCGACGGGCATCCAGATCCACATTGTCGCGCTGTCGATCATCTGCAGCAGTGGGCGACCTATGGCACCGCAGGCCGTTTCGATGGTGTGGACGAACCGTCGCATCTTCTCTGGATCCGGGGTGTCGTTGTCGGCCTGGTGGACCCACAGCACCATGGCGAGATGTGTTTCGGTCAGTCGGTAGCCGGTTTCCCGTTCGAATTCGCGGGATTCGACAGTCCGGCCATCGAGCAGTGCCCGGATCAGTGGTAGCGCGGAGGACGTCTTAGCTTGGGACCATCGTGCATGCTCGTCTGCGTGAGCCTTTCCAACTATCAGTGAGACCCAGTCGATGTAGTGAAACAGGAACTTGTTGATGGTCCGAAGGACCTCGTGTTCGATGTCCTTCGGACAGTTCCCGCGTTGAACTTCGTCGAACGCTGCCTCGAGAAGGTAGTTCTGCCCGATGGAGTAAGCCCGTACGAGATGGCTTGCAGGAATGGCTCGTTGGGCGAGCAACCGCGCATAGTCGAGCGCACCGATGGGAGGTTCGAGACGCTCGATCATCGCTTCGTTTGCCATGGCGTTGAAGACGGTGGTGACGTTTCCACGGATACTTCGCTCGAGTTGCTCGATCAGCGGTCGGTCGGCGCCGATGAATTCGATTTCCCCTGCAAGGACAGCGGTCATACCTTCGGTGATTTCATCTTGCCGGGCATAGAGGCGACTTCCGCTGGCCGTGACGAACCGGCGCACATTCTCGGCTCGGTCACGGTCAGCCTGAGCTCTATCGCCCTCGGCCTGCATGGTCGATCACCGTTTCTTTCCGTGTAGTGCCGATCGCGCGGCGTTCAGTCCGCACATCCCGTGCACACCGGCGCCCGGCGGTGTGGCCGAGGAGCACAAGTAGATCCCAGGTACTCCAGTCCAGTATGGGTCCAGCGCCAGTCGTGGGCGAGCGACGATCTGGCGAGCGGTGTTTGCACCCGCCGAGATGTCGCCGCCCACGTAGTTGGCGTTGTACGCCTGCATGTGCGGGACGGTGCGGGTGTGGACGCCGACGATGCGATTTCGGAATCCGGGGGCGAATCGCTCGATCTGATCGATGACGACCTCGGTGACGTCGTTCGGGTAACCGTTGGGGACGTGTGCATATGCCCACACTGGATGTACGGTGCCGACCGATCGGGTGGGATCGGCGAGGAACTGCTGTCCGACCAGGACCATGGGGCGCGCGGGCATGTCGCCGCGTGCGGTGTCGCCCTCCGCAGTGACGAGTTCGTCCATGGTTCCGGCGAGATGCAGGGTGCCGGCGCGTCGTGCGTATTCGTTGGTCCACGGTACGACGTCGCCAGTGCCCGAAGGGCCGCCTTGGACGGCGAAGTCGACCTTGAAGGCGGCAGGCCCGAAGCGGTACCGCCGGTATGCGCGAGCAATCCTCGGAGGCAACCGGTCACCGAGGATCCGCGCTGCTGCATCGGGAGCGATATCGAGCATGACGAGGTCGACGTCGTCGATCTGGTCTATGTCGGTGATCATGCGACCGGTCTCGATCGTGCCACCGAGATCGGTGAGGATCGACGTCAGTGCGTTCGCGATGGACTGCGATCCTCCCTTGGCGACGGGCCAACCGTGTGCGTGGGCGGCAGCGATGAGCATGACCCCTACCGCGCTCGACATCGGGGTCGTCAGTGACCCGAAGACATGACCGGCAACGCCTCCGAAAAGCGCCTTCGCCTGTGGAGTACGAAATATTCTCGCGAGAACCGATGCCGGCAGGGCCGCCCGGATCCCGAACTGCGCGAGTAGGAGCGGATGGTCTGGGATGTCGATCAGTGGACGGAAGACGTCGGTGACGATTTCGTCGAAGTGATCGGCGGTCTTTCCGAATATCTGCTGCCATCGGCTGCCGTCGATGCCCATCTGCGCGCAGGTGCGATCGAGATCGCGCCACAGGACTCCGGCGCTGCCGTCATCGAGGGGGTGTACCAAATCGATTTCGGGCCAGCACCATTGCAGGCCGTGCGAGGCCAGGTCGAACGTGGCGTCGAGCTCACGGAGGAACGGTGACGCCAACGCGGTGGGATGAAAAGCGGAGCAGTCGTCGTGAATGAGCCCGTCCACCAGGCGCTCGCTGCTGCGGGTGCCGCCTCCGACCTTGTCTGCGGCCTCGATGACGCGAACCGTGAATCCGTTGCGGGCCAGTTCGATTGCTGCAGCAAGCCCATTCGGTCCGCTTCCCACCACCACCGCTGTCGGCATGTCAGTTACCTGCTTCTGCGGTCACTCGCTCGGCATGGGCCGCGCGCTGCCAGGTGATGTTCATCGGAATCGGCCCGTCGGGGAGCCACGGTTGCGTCTCGAGGGTGGCCTTGACGCGATAGGTGCCGCGTTCGATCACACCGAGCCCGAGATCGATGACCTTGTACTCCTGGTGGTTTTTGTGCAAGGGCTGTGATTCGATCCACATGACCACGACCTCGCCCGGTGCGAAGTCGGCGCGGCGCTGGATTTCCATGAGCAGTCGCTCGTTGAAGAGGTGGCCGTCACCGAAGTGCCATCCGACGAGATTCGCGATCATCGATTCACCTTCGCGGAGGGTGTAGCGGTCGATGTCGTCGAGGTTGCGGTCGAGAGCGGAGAGCATCGCCGGGCCCTGGGTGTGCATCGACCGCCAGGCAATTGCCTTCTGCAACAGCATCTCCGCGAGATCGTATCCGTACGCGCCGCCGAGTTGGTCGACCTGGTTCGGTGACGACATCAGCACCTTGTCGGCGAGTTTTTTCTCCGCGCCGGGGGCGAACGCCCACATTGCGGACGCCCAGTTGCCGGCGTATTGACGCATCGAGGGTAGGAACGAGACGAGGTCGGGGCGCAGGTTACCCAACACGGGGAAGAAGAGCAGGGCGGCAACGATGCCCGCGGTGAGCCATGGAGAAGACATGTCGCCGAGTCCGTAGCCGTCCCATGTCGGGAATCCCAGGAACAGGAAGACGGTGACGAACGCGAACATGATGTTCCATTCGAGGGGCACGGCCACCGGGAAGGTCAAGAAGATGGTGATGTGGAAGGCAACCATTAACATGACGGCGAGCAGAGTTGCCGTGTGGTTGGTCGAGAACAGCAGGATCAGGGGCGCTGCGATCTCTACTGTCGTTCCCAAGATGTGGGCGACGCCGCTTCCGGCGCGCGAGGGACGGAGGTCGTGCGGGTAGTTCCGGTACAGAGATCGCTTGAGGATCTTGCTGAACATGATCGGCGCGTTCGACATCATGACGGGTACGACTTTGGTGAAGTGGTGGCCGAACTTCGAGACTCCGGCGCCGATCCAGATGACGGCCATCAGCAGTTTGCAGGCGATGATCATGTCGGTGAATTCGAGGGTCGCAAAGAAGACCACGGCGGGGAGGTATTGTTCCGCTCGCATGGCGAGGAAGGTGATCTTGTCTCGCAACCCCATGACGACCGCGAGGATCAGCATCGGCCACAACAGAACCGGATTAATAAGGCCTGCGGTGGAACTCGGGTGCACCGAGGACAGCGAGTCACTGTGGATGCCGGGCAGGGTCAAGATGACGATGAGGCTCAAGACCACCGAGGCGTAGAGAGCGACGTCGATCTCGGCGCGCACGCCGCCCTTGGTGAACGGTATCTTTCCGGGCCACGGCGGATTCCGCAAAGTTCCCGAGCGGAGCCAGTAGCGGTGCCCACCGACCCTGGGACTGAAGCGAAATGCCATCGGGCCGGAGGATGCGCCGATGCCCAGCATCTCCCACAGGATCGTGAAGATCACCATCTTCTGATACACGATCGGTTCGTTCCACCAGGCCGGCACATCCCACGGAGCGCCCGCGCCGGTGGAGACAGTGGCGACGGTGATGCCGATGGCAATGTAGAGCAGAACCTTGAATACGTAACCGACGTGGGTTTTCTTCGCGGTGCCGAATCCGTAGTCCACCCAGTGGGTGGCCAGGTAGCGGATGCGTTCGAAGGTGGGCATGGCAACGATGTCCGCTGCATCGGCAGCGGGCAGATCGGGAGTCTTGTATCCCATGACGGGCTCCTTGAAAGATGATGAATACGTATCTGTGGAGGGCTTTTTGGGCGCAACGATCCTCGCTTCAAGGTCGATGACCTGATGCGGCGATTGAAGGGGGTTCGCCTACCTACATGCGTAGTTGAGTGCGCAGACCGGGTTTGTCGATCTTGCCGACGGGGTTCTTCGGCATGTTCGCGAGAATGTGGATCTGGACGGGGATCTTGATCTTGGCGAGAGTGCTCTCGAGATGTAAGCGGAGAGTTTCCTCACTTACCTCGGCGCCGGGATAGGGAACGACGAACGCGACCGGAACTTCGCCATACACGTCGTCCGATCGTCCGACGACGGCGGCCTCGAGGACATCGGCGTGACCGTACAGAGCGTTCTCTATCTCCTTGGGGTAGAGGTTCTCTCCGCCTCGAATGATCATGTCCTTGATCCGATCGACCAAGGTCAGGTAACCGTCTTCGTCGAAGCGGCCGACATCGCCGGTATGGAGCCACCCGTCAACGATGGTCTCTGCTGTGGAACCGGGACGGTTGAGGTAGCCGCGCATGACGTTTTTACCGCGCACCACCACCTCACCGGTCTCACCCGTGGCGACAGTCTTTCCGGACTCGTCGACCAGACGCACCTCCTGCCCGGGCAAGACTGGTCCGACGCTTCCCAAGCGGCGGATCCCGTCGATCGGGTTGCAGCAGCTCACGCAGGTACCTTCAGTGAGGCCGTATCCTTCGACCAGCGTGATCCCCAGCCGTTTCTCGACACGGTCCAACAATTCCGCCGAGACCGGCGCAGCTCCGCAGAGCACGAACCGCACCGAGGTGATCCGTCCGGTCTGCTCTTCGGGAAGTTCGATGATGCGCGCCAGCAGAGTCGGAACCGCCGAGAAATAGGTAGGTCCGTGCTCGCGGATTGCCGTCATGAAGGACGGAGCGTCGAAGCGGCGCAGGATCGTCAACTGAGCGCCGCGGTACGTCGAGGCGAGGAAGCTGACACAGATGGCATTGACGTGGAACAGAGGCAGCACCAGCAGGCAGTGGTCGACTTCGGTGAGGTGAAAGTGGGTGGCCAGCATGTCAGCCATCGACACGAGATTGTCGTGAGTGAGCATCACGCCCTTCGGCCGACCGGTCGACCCGCTGGTGTAGATGAGAAGAGCGACAGCGTCACCAAGGTCGGAGGGAATGGGGGGCAACATCGCTGGGTCAGGGGTGCTGTGCGGTGGGGCGAGATCGTCGAGCGAGAGGGACATGTGGGCGGATAGGTCTGCTGGGGCATTGTCGTGGATCACCAGTTTGGCTGCGGCATCGACGATCTGGTAGTCCGCTTCCATCGTCGTCAGTGTCGGGTTGACGGGTGTCACCACAGCCCCGAGGCGCCATGCCGCCATCATGACGACGGGAAACTCGACGCGATTCGACATCATGACCGCAACTACGTCGCCTTCCCCGATCTCCTTGGAATGCAGCTGCGCTGCAACAGCATCGATCCAAGCGGCCGCTTTTCCGTAGGTCAATTCCGTGTTCGCGTCGCGCAGCCAAGGGCGTGGAAGCCACTCGTCCGGGTGGTTCCATGGCAGATAAGTGTGAATCATGCTTCGGCCCTTCTTATTTCATCCAGAAACCTGACGAGCCTCCGGGAAGATTGCTGCGATGAACCAACCGTAGGCGACGTAGGTCACACTTCGCGTGGGCTGAACTGACCAACTCCACACGGCCTGTTGTGCACATGTGACAATCACGTGTCCGAGAGCCACCCTGCGTGAGCGCAGTTGCGCCTGATTCGTCAGAACCATGCATGCACTCCGATGCGATCGGTCCTCAATCTCGTGCCGACCGACGAAAAGGCAATTGGCCGGCACGAGGGGTTCGTGAATTACACCGCGGGGGTGTAAAAGTGCAGCACAGGAGCAGCAGTCGAACGGTTGAGCGCTTCGGACAATTCGAGCGTGCCGTCGGCGAGTGCCGTGCCGAAGTGCTGCGCGGTCGCAGCCAGGTCCTCGGTGTCGAGTTCGTACAAGCTCAAGTAGCGCTGGATAGGCGCGGCTTCCTCCGGCACCAGTTGCGCGCCAGCGTACTTGTGCCGCGATGCACCGACGACACCGGGAATCCGCTCGAGGACCTGAGGAATGTGAACTTCGTCGTACCACCGGTTGAACTCGGTTTCCTGCTCCGCGCTGGCGGGGTGGACGTGCGCGATCAATAGGGCCTTTGCCATGGTTTCTCCTTGGATGAGTTGTTTTTTCGATGATGTTTGCGCGGCGGCGGCGCCCGGATTCTTAGGCTGTGGCGCCTGCAGTCCGTGCAGGATGTCTGCGGCGAATTCTTCGATGACGAGTTGCGCCGAGTTGCGCAGTCCGAGAACTGAATCCGGACATGGTGACAATTCGCTCAAACGTGCGGCCGCCGACTGCACAACTGTAGCGACCCACATCACAGTCCGGATGGTCACTACTGACCAAAGTTCGACGGCGGACTGTGCAGTTCTGTCAGGAACAAGACCTTAGGAACAACCGACATTCCGGGCAACGCCCGAAACGTGAGATCCTTTCCATTACTAACGACCCGTTTCTGCTCATATTGCTACTCAAGGCATCCAGCGCACAACAGAAAGCTCCCCAACGAGCACATGCCCTCCTCCAACGCCCTCAGCCCCATCAGCGACCGTGTCGACGGCCTGGCCGATTCACTCACCTCCGGCGAAAGGGGCGCCGTATCTCGCTTTCTCAGCGCAACCTGGCCGGTCGTCGACGTCCTCACCGCTGTTGCACTGCCGCGACATCTGCGCGAATCCGCCGCGCGGCAATCCTGCCGAAAGTTTTTTCATGCGCTCATCGCACGCCCAGGTCTGCGCCCCGCACTCGCCGTGGTCTACGAATGCACGGCACAAGCCATCGAAGAGGTCGGACGAACCTCCGATTTCGGTTCATCCACTGTCGGTTTTCCCGCAGGCCGGGCACTCACCGTCCGAGAACGCGACATCCTCGCACTGCGCACTATCAGCGCCCTACACATCGATGACGTTTCTGTCGCCTTGGCCAGCACCGCTCACCGGATCCGAATCGAACAGCATCGAGCGATCACAGCGCTGCGAGCCGCCAACCGCGAAAACATCATTGTCCCGCAATAAAAGTCGGAATCGATTGCCGCACTAGGCAATTGAATCGGCAATTGAATCAAATGGTTTCACCTCAGGACGGTAGGACGTTCGCGTCGCCGCCAATGGGTTAGCCCACCAGCGGAATAGCACACTCACATCCGGGTTTCCGAAAACTATTACCGAACCTAGTAGGTCACGCACCGTGCATCAGGATGCTCGCGAACCACGTGATCGAATTCGCGCCGACCCCTTACAGGGCAACGACTTCCGACATAGTGGGCCTGGCAAAGTCGGGCCTGCAAAGGTTGGCCAGCGGGGAATGCGTCATCGATGCGATGTGAGCGGATCCCGCAAAGCTAGTAGCTCCACGCCGACGGTCCCTGTAGTGGACTTCGCTGTTATTGTCCCGGAGTTTAGAGAGATGACAATGTCGCTGCACTACGAGGAAGTGGACGGGTCAGGCGTCGGTCTGCCAGTGCACCGATCGGCAGGCTGGCGAGGTGGTAGCGCACTGATCAGGGTGTCCCATTCGCCGAAAGTGTCCCCCTGGAAGTGCTTCGAGAGTGGGATACCAGTTGCTCGTTCGATCAGGGCGCGGGCCGTAACCACCACCGTGAGACGACAATCCGTAGAACGGTTGACGATCAGGCTTCGAAGGTAGCGTCGAAGTTCCGGCGAGCCAGTTCGATATGAGGCAGGTTCGTCGACGCCCACGCCAGTAAGGCATCGATCGGCTCGCGCGCAGTTTTGCCCAACGGTGTGATCCGGTACTGCACCGCGACCGGTCGCGTGTCGAGCATGCGACGGTCGATGATCCCGTTCCGCTCGAGGCGGCGCAAGGTGTTCGTCAGCGACTTCTGTGACACTGCCGGAATCGCTCGGCGGAGCTCATTGAAACGGCACGGCGCCTCGCACAACTCGTTCAGCACACTCAGCGACCACTTGTCGAGAACCTGACCAAGAAGTTCTCGATGCGCTGCGATGACCAACAAGTCGTGGTCTGTCGTGGTATTCGTCATGGAACCTGGTTTCGTTGAAGTTACCTTCTGACACCAAGTATAAACGGGATACTTACTCGATTTTCGAAATCAGGAGAGATTTCTATGTCCGTAAAGATGTTCAGCCCCACAGGTATGCTGCCTAACACCCCGTACCACCATGTGGCCGTCGCGACGGGAACCCGCCAGGTCCACGTGGCCGGCCAGGTGGCACACACCCGAGACGATTCGTCGATTCCCCCAGACCTGGCAGGCCAGGTGTCCCAGGCACTCCGCAATGTCGCACACGGATTGGCCGGCGCCGGCGCGGGGTTCCGTGATGTCGTGCGGTTGACTGTCTACGTCACTGACTGGCATCCGGACAAGATCGTGGACTTCATGGCAGGGGTAGAAGCAGTAGCAGAGGAGGTAGGCCTGCCAGTGCCGATGCCGCCCGCGTCACTGATCGGGGTGGAAATACTTTTCGAGCCCGATGTTCTCGTAGAGATCGAAGCGATTGCCGTCCTCGACTGACGAAGTACACGCAGAGCCACAGCTTTCGAGTGGATCTTGGATCTGCTGCACAGGTCAACGATTTCACATATCTGTGCAGCAGATCCGCGCGATCAGCACATTTCAGTTGATCTTGATCGTCGCCGCTCGACTTTGCATCAAGGTGAGCAACGGTGTCCCGCGCAGATTCTCACCACGCCCGGCGCCGAGCTCGATGCGTCGGAGTTCGGTGAACTTCGTCGTGATCCGTAACTCGAAAGTCCGCTGAGCCCTTCCCTGCGTGTTTGGGTGTGCGTTTTGACCATCGTCATACTGGACGATCGCAAACCCGGCCTGTTAGAGGATTCACCTGGGAAAATATGGGTAGTCGAGTCCATTTTGACTGTCCGGTGAAACATTCCGGTATGGCACAGTTTCCAGCGGACGACATAGGAGCCGCGGGTCAGCTGCGACGAAAACCCTGCCAAATAGCTCAGCGGGTCACAAACCCCCTAAAATACGTTAAAGCTGTTTTCTCACTGCAAGTTCCGGTACAGGGTGCTGCGGGCGACGTTCAACACTTCCGCAATTTCGGTCATGGATACGCCGTCCCCACGCATTTTGTTCGCCTGTCGTTTCTTCGCTGCGGTCAGCGAGGATGGCCAGGCCTCCGACGCGGCCACGATCGCGAGCTGCGGAGAGTCCTGCCATGGTGCGTTCACGGATGAGGTTGCGCTCGAATTCCGCTAGGGCGCCGAAGATGTGGAAGATCAGCTTGCCGCCCGGTGTGGTCGTGTTGATCTCTTCGGTCAAAGATTTGAACGCCACTCCGCGCGCTTCGAGCTGGGTGACCGTCTCGATGAGGTGAGGCAGTGAGCGGCCGAGTCGATCGAGGCGCCACACGACGAGTGTGTCACCGGGGCGCAGTGCGTCCATGACGGCCGCCAACTCGGGTCGATCCGTCTTCGCTCCTGATGCTTTGTCTGTCCATATGCGAAAACAGCCGGCCGCGTTGAGTGCGTCCTGCTGTAATTCCGGGTTCTGGTCGGTGGTTGAAACCCTGGCGTAGCCCAAAAAGTCGCTCACAAGGGCACAGTTGTTGCAGAACTCACCGACAGGCGACGTTTCGGGACAAATGCAATGGGACGGGTTTTTGCAACACTCCCCTGGCTGGTCGCTTTGTCTGATCATCGCCGTCCGTTTCGTGTCCGAGAAACGAACGAATGAGAGACATCCGAATATGCGCGTAACTATCCAAACGATCAATCGGCGGCGAAGCCGCGCGACGGATTCACCGTTCTGATTCAGTGGTCTCAATGAACACACGAGAGAGCCAAAGATCGCACGTTCGCTTCCTAGCGTTTGCTGCCGGTGGCCTTCTGAGCATCGCCGCAGACCGTTCAATCTCTCGTCGGAATCCGACACGTCGAACAGTGGTCTATGCCGCGGGGCTGGTGGGCGCTGCAGTTGTCTATCCGATCTCGCACCTGGGGCGTACTGCGGATTCGGCTGCGCTCACCCGTGAGTGGATTGCGGTGTTGGCGACGGCAGCGGTCTATGTCGGTGCGAGCATTCTGCCGGCACAGGGTGCTGCGCTGACCGCTGGCGGATGGCTTGGGCATGCAGTTTTCGATCACGGACACGATCGAGGTGGGTCTTCACGGCTGCCGCATTGGTATCCCATGCTGTGCGCTGGCTTCGACGTTGGTGTAGCAGCGTTGCTGTGCGTGTCGAACACTCCTGCGCCCTCGAGAACCACCGCGTAGCCGCAGAATCCGGGCCAGCCCATTCAATTGCGCATCGATCTGTCGACATTGGCCGCGGCGCCCATACGGTTCGGTAACCGCTGCCATCGATTTCGGACAGGCTCTCGAAGCTGCCGCGAAGTGGCAGGAGATCTGGGGACCGGACAACTTCTTCCTCGAACTGATGGATCACGGT
>NZ_MUZB01000023.1:0-67213 GCF_002076325.1 Rhodococcus sp. 66b | reverse complement strand
CCGACGGAATCGTGGCGCCGTTCCACTACATTCCGCTCGATACGAGTGCGGCCGGTGTGCGCTACGGACGAACACCGCAGCCGTGCGTGCGTAGCGCCGAGTTCTCCGCGTCGATCCTTCGGCTCCCGCTGTGGCCCATGCTCACGTCCGAACAACAGGACCGGGTCATCGGTTCGGTCCTCGAGTACAAGGGCATCTGAACAAAGAACCGCTAGAATAGGCGAGGGAATCTTTCCGAACGATCATTGTCTGCGGGAATGCCGCAATGGTTCTTCTCCTCGACGTCGCTAGAGTTCGTGAGACCGCGACGGGCGCAAAGGGGAAAAGTCCTTTGCTGTTCTAGTGTCGGGGAGGGCTGAAGTCCCGATATTCGGGTGGGCGAACTCAGTTACCGCGTACGGAAGGTAGGCGGGGGCTCCTCGGAGCCGGCTTACGCGAAGCTTGTGCACGCGGCGCGTGAACTGTCCGGTTCCTCTGAGTGCGTGGGAGCACGGGCGGCGCCGTCAACTTCGTCCCACCTAGTGGCCGCCGGGTCTGGAGGACCCACCGAGAGCTGCGGGCGGTCCTCCGCAGCGATCACTTGCCACCCGATGGTTCCGTTTTCCCTTTGCGTTTCGCCTGGTGCATAACAGCGTCTGCGATCTCAAGCAGCGTCTCCATACCGTGATCCGGAGCGTCGGGTGTACCGCCGAACGGTGCTAAGGCATTCACCGACTCGCGCGGCTGCACCGTCTGTGCTCGGACTGTCACGAACGCGTCGCCGAAGATTGGACTATTTCTTGGAGCACAGGCAACGGTTGTGGAGTTGATTTCGGTGAACTGCGTGCGGAGTTCCGGGGCTGGCGCACTTTTGTCGCGCGCCGTAAACCGCTCAGCGTCAACCGGATTCTGTGCGAGCGAGACCATGCAGGTCCTCAGTCTCGGATCGCCCTTCCTCGTGGCCGGTAGGTAAAGGGCGATCACCAATGGCGTTGTAAAGAGTGAAGGTCAATTCTTTCGCGTTAATCAGCCGCGGACGACTCGGAGGAGGGCCGCTTCGATCTCGGTTGGCGGTCTTCCGGCGTATTCGCGGTAAACGGCACGAGTGCAGGTTGCAGCGTGGTACGGCCCGATGGTCGGGGTCGGGGTCGGGGTCGGAGCCATCGACCCGAACTTTCACATACGCGACCAGCGTATTCCACTCCTCGGGAATTTTGGAAGCGATTATCGGGGTCCCGATTGGCGTACGCAGAGAGCAATACTAGCGCTCAAGTTACGGTGACTCTGGTCGTTAGAAGAGCCTGTCGTCGTTTGAGAAGGCTCAGTCGCCAGCCCCACAGAGTTCGGATCCATCGCCATGTTCGCATATTCTTCGATTACGACCGCTTCGTGGCGCTGGTTCTCACACCCGCGGAAGTCATTGGAGTCCAAGGCAAGTCGCACTCGGGTTCCGACGGCGATCATAGGCGGGGCTGTGGTGTCCTTATCGGTCATATCTGATTCGCGCAGAGCAATTATGTCGCAATCGCGTCGCGGCGTGACTCTCTCAGCGGCGCCCCGATCACGGCGCCCATAGGAGGGGGCATCGCATGCAGCGACCGACGACGTCTGGGCGATGAAATCAGACCAAGCGATCATCGACCCATGTGGTGCTTCTCGTTCACAGTGCTCATCGGGAGGGGATGGTCGAGCCGAAAGATTCGGCGTTGTTGTGGCGGGCACGGTGAGCGTCGAGGAGTGTGCGTCGTAGTGGATTGTGTGTGTGGGGAAGCCAGTGTGCCTGCAGTGGCGCGAGCGGTGCCGGAGAAGCGGTGATGACTGCGACTTGTCCGCGATGATAGAGGCCGGGGGCGGCCGTGACGAGTGCGTAGTAAGGGGTTCCGATGACCGCAGCGGTCGGAGTGATGCCTTGGAAGTTTGCTGTCGCGGTGGAAGGTTCGAGCCCCGCTTGGTGACAGATCGCGACTAGGAAATGCGCATGGGGGCTGTTGACGTCGCGGGGAAGTATGAGGGTGTCGTTGGCGAGTTCGCTGAAAGCGATGCCGTCGCAGTCGGCAAGGCGGTGCTCGCGGGCAAGTGCGACGGTGATGGGAGTTCGTGCGATGACCGTCGACGCCAGATGGTCGTCGTCGGCTCTGCTTCGGGTCAGTGCGATGTCGGCTCGGCCGCTGCGCAGTTCGGTGTGGAGTTCTTCGAATGCGATCTGCCGCAGGACGATCGCTGTTTCAGGTAGAACCTCCACTGCGGTGATGCTGAGGTCGGCGAGGTCATCGGCGATGACCTCGGAGGTGAACGCTACTGTCAGCGGCTGCTTTTGTGATGTCTGGGCGGCGTGGATTCGTCGAGTGAGCGCGGATGCTGCATCCAGAAGGGGTGCGGCTCCCTCGCGGAGGACGATACCCGACGAGGTGAGTTCGAGGCGTTTTCCTGCTCTCGTGAACAGGTTAACCCCGAGGTCCCGTTCGAGGGATTTGATCGACGCACTCACCGCTTGCTGTGTGAGGTAGAGCTCGCTCGCCGCCCTGGTGATGTTCAGATGCTTGGCAACTGTCGCGAACTGCGTGACTCGATGCAGGTCAAGCGGTGAGCGCGATGCCGGCCCAGGAGCGAGCAGTGCTGCCGATTCGGCAACTGGACGCCGTTCTGTTGTCGAGTCCAACGCTGTCACCGCCCTGTCTTTTTGTCGTATGAGAGGTGGCTAACTGCAAGGTAACTAGCGAGATATAGATAGAAGGTCTGGGCGTTCAAATGCGTTCGACGTCATCATGGGTGACCACCTACGACACGGACTGTCGTCGTTCCGGTCGTGGGTGACGTCGATGGGCATTGAATACAGAAACTTGCCGCCAGAACGGGATGCACAGCGAAAGGTTGTTTGGGCTATTGTCCGATTCGATGGGGCGTCTGCGGGCTGATGGGGGCGCACACGAGCAGCACGCAGCCAGGAGGCGCTGCGGACAGCGGCGAGCGTGCCGCTTCGTCGGAGTTCGGACCGAGCCCGAGTGCATGGGAGGAGATGTCGATGTCGAACAGACCGTCCGGGTCGAGGTCGAGATTCATCTGCGGGACGTACGGCGGAACCATAAGGCCCTCCTGGGGCAGCGCCGCGCTCAACGCATTGAAAAAATTCGAGTACAGCTCGCTGGCGAGTGAGGCGCTCAATACAGTGCTGGGATCCGGCGAAACGTCACCGAGAAGACCTGTCCATGTGACCTGGAGTCCTAAGCTCGGGATGATGAAGTTGTTCTGCTGCAGGAAGCCGACCATGGCGTATCCGTCGTCGGGAAGGCCCGCCATCGGTGCGACGTCTGTTGTCTTCGTCGATGGAACGCTGGGGCCCGTGCAGGGTGTCTTGTTCAGCCAGAACAGAAATCCGTAACACGGGTTGGAGGCGGAAGGTTCGCGCAGCGCGGCGATGTAGTCCGCTGAGATCACCTCACGTCCATTCCAGGACCCGTTGTTCGCCATCAGCATTCCCAGCCGCGCGAAATCGTTGGGCGGCAAGAACAACAGCGCGAATCCGTAGGTGTGCCCAGTTCGATCGCGGGCCCAGTAATAGTCGTTCGGAGCAATCCCGATCGGATCGAACAATTCTCTTTGTGCGAAGCTCTGCAAGTCCTCTCCGACCGCATTTTGCAGTACGTACCCGAGCAGGTCTGGACCGAGTTGTGAGTATTGGAATCTTTCGCCTTGAGGATGAAGGATCGGCGCGTCGAGCGCAGTCTTCGGCGCATTGACCGTCATATCAAGGAGGCTGGGAAACGCCTCTGACAGGATTGCTTGGTCGAGACCCGAGCTTTGCGTCAGCAGGCTTCGAACCGTGATCGCGCGGTGCGCAGTGTCACCTTCGTCCTCGGGCAAGTAGTTGCCGATGGGTGCTTCGACGTCGAGAAGCCCGTGGGTCACCGCAACACCGGCGATCATCGAAACGACGCTTTTGGTGCCACTCATCAGGTTTCCTGGGATGTTTCCGGATATGTCGTTGAACGGGCCCTCGCCGACGAGGCAGTTGTACCGAAAAACCTGGATGTTGGTGCGCATACGCGAGGTGGCGAAGTCGATTGCGCGTTGTAATGCAGCTCCGTCCATCTCCACTTGCTCTGGGCGGGCATGCTCGAACCCGTCGGGCGCCGACGGGGGCGCCGAACATTCATGTCTGGTCGCAGTCGAGGGTTCGCTATCGGCGGTGGCGAGCGCCGGCGCCACGCCCGTCCCGAACACTGCGCCCGCGAGGAAAAGAGCTCCTACTGTCTGCCGAAGATATGACAAGCCGAACACCGCTTCCTTGATGACGTGAATCACACTCGCTGACGGGAGTACTGTCTACCACAGATATACCGAACGGTAAATCCGATATTGAGGATCGGCAGAAAGTCAGTAGAGTCGCGAGTGATGAACGCCACCACCAACGAGCGGAGTCCGGCGCCCCGTCGCCATGGACGCACTCAGATTGCCGTCGTCGACATACTTGTCGCTGCCACTACCGTCTTCGCGAACGAGGGGTTCGATGCTGCAACGGTAAATAGGCTCGCCGCTGTCGCGGGCACCACCAAACCCACGCTCTACAAGCACTTCACCGACAAGCAAGGACTCTTCAACGCCTGTCTCGACCGTGAACTCCGTCATGCGGAGACCTTTCTTTTTCGAGCCTACGATTCGGCGACGGATCTCTCCAACCGCAGCGAGATTCGCGCTCATGTGCAAGCGTTCTTCGACTACGCCGACCAACGCCCCGACGGCTTTCGGCTGATGTTCGATACCGGCGGCCCGCTCGGACGGCACACCGAATTTATCGATACCGTCGTCGAACGTAATGCCATCCGGATCTGCCAAACGCTCGTCGCTGCAGGACATCACGATGCGAACGCTCGCGCCCGTGAGATTGCCGCATACTCCGTCGGCGCATGCATCTACGGAGCCCGGCAATCGATACTCACCGAGGAGCCAGGCAACGACATCAGAGGTCAACTGGCATCAGAATTCGTCTTCAGTGGGATCGTGGGAGCGATAGCACATTTGCTGGAGCCGAAGCCTTAGCTCGGGACGTAGTCAGGGTTGAGCCTTGCCCTCTTGGGCCAACGACGCCTGTGACGGGTATGAGCGTCACAACGGTGAAACTTTGCGCCAGGGTTCGCCGAGCGAACCGTCGTGGGTCAAATCGGCTGAGTGAACGGTCCGGGCCGAGTCTCCAGAAGTGCATTGCGGGGTTGGGAGATGGTGTGCGGCAGCCAGATTGCTTGCATCGGTACCTTGGGGGCGTCGGTCAAGCTCTTTACGACGACCCTCCCTTCGAGTGCTGGGCCGGGCGTGGCGGTGACCAGGGCTACGTAGTCGTTTCCCGCGACGGCTGTGACCGGTGGTGTTCCTTGAATGGGGTTCACGGTGTGTGTGGGTTCGAATCCTGCCCGACGGCACGATGAAACGAGGAAGTCGGTATAGAAGGAATGCATGGGCGGTGCCCAGACGATCAAGGTGTAATCCGCGATGTCCGCAAGCGCGAGGTCCGGACGTTCTGCGAGCGGATGTGATGCGTCGACAGCAATGCGGAGTTCGTTGTATCCGAGGACAGCGGCAGCAAGATCGGACGGTGTACTCACGCCCCGGCGCAGTCCGACGTCCACTGTGTGATCGAACAATCCTCGTTCGATGTCATCGAGGAACATTTGTCGCACCGTGATGGAAACTTCCGGCGAGGCAAGGCGAACCGGTGTGATCAGATGGAAGGCTTCTTCGGCGGTGATAGCGGGAGTATGCGCTACGACGAACGCTGGTACCCGCTCGTGTGCGGCTTGGCGCGTAGCTGTGGCGAGCGCTTCCGCTGCGGCGAGCAAAGTGGGTGCTCCTTCTCGAAGCTTGTGTCCGGCGGGGGTGAGGACGAGGCTGCGGCCGTGAGGGGCGAAAAGTGCTGTGCCGATCTGCTTCTCGAGTTGACGCATCGCCGCACTCATCGCTTGTTGTGTCATGAACAACGAATGTGCTGCCCGGGTGAGGCTTCCGCTGTCGGCAACGGCGACGAATTGCGAGAGACGACGAAAATCGATCGAACTTGCGGCACGGGCAGTTTCTGATGGATCGTCGATGTCACTCACGTACCACTCCTTCGATTCCAGGTAAGCACAAGCAATAGTTGTCGAAACACCAATAAGCGATGCTTTTGGCTTGTGCGTACTCACTGTAGCGTGAACTGGACTCGACGCCTGGAGTCATGACCCAGCGCGGTTGGGTCGGCCTGCATCGCGACATCTCGTGACGGCGACTGTAGGTATTCAGTAAATTATCAGCGATCTTACTTTGAAGTAAGATAGCGTGTGGCGGTCAGGATGATCTCTTCGCGTACACACGACCTCGAAGGACGGGACCAGATATGTCGAATTCGTTGCAGGGCAAGTCCGCGATTGTGGCCGGAGGTGCCAAGAACCTCGGCGGCTTGATCAGTACGACGTTGGCCGGGCAGGGTGTCAATGTTGCAGTGCACTACAACAGTGGCAGCAGTGAAGCGGACGCCGACAGGACTATCGCCGCAGTCGAGGCCGCAGGCGCCAAAGCGGTCAAGGTTCAGGCGGATCTGACACAGGTGTCGAACGTGGAGAAGTTGTTCGACACCGCGATCGATGCTTTCGGCAGCGTTGACATCGCGGTGAACACCGCAGGTAAGGTTCTGCGCAAGCCGATCCTGGAAACCTCTGAAGCAGAGTATGACTCGATGCTCGATATCAACGCGAAAGCTGCCTATTTCTTCATCAAGGAGGCTGGCAAACGGCTCAACGACGACGGTAAGATCATCACGATCGTAACCGCGTTGTTGGCGGCGTTCACCGACGGCTACTCGACGTACGCAGGTGGTAAGAGCCCGGTCGAGCACTTCACCCGTGCTGCGTCCAAAGAGTTCGGCGCCCGCGGAATCTCGGTGAACAGCATTGCCCCCGGCCCGATGGACACCCCCTTCTTCTACGGTCAGGAAACGCCGGAGCGAGTGGAGTTCCACAAGTCACAGGCAATGAAGAATCAGCTCACGCAGATCGAAGACATCGCACCGATCGTCCGGTTCCTCGCTGACGAGGGATGGTGGATCACCGGTCAGACTCTCTTCGCCAACGGCGGCTACACCACCCGCTGACTTGGATCCGAATATCCAACAGGCCCAGGACAGGGCCAGGGAAGGCGTAATCCGATGACCGAGACAGTGTCCGCTCCTATTGCTCGCTTGATCGATGCCACCAACGCGGGTGATGTCGAGTGTTTTCTCGATGCCTTCACTTTCGACGGCATAGTCGACGACTGGGGCCGCGAATTTACCGGGCGAGACGAGATCCGGGCATGGAGTGATGCCGAGTTCCTTGGCAAGCAAGTCACTTTGGAGGTCCGAGATGTCGCTGTCACGGGCTCCGGGGTGGTCCTCGTCGCGCAAGTGGGCGGCAATGGATTTAACGGACCGAGCACCTTCACCTTCACTGCCGATGCAAACAAGGTGTTGAAGATGAGCATTCGGGCCTGAGGGCGCACACGACATATTCGGGGACGGATGTTCCACTGTGTGACAGTTCGCCCTGCACCTCTCGATGCGTGCACGTAGACGCTCACCGAAAGGGCCGTTGCGTTAGTGTCCTGGCCACCCAAAGGGCGGCCAGGACACTAACGTTTCATTCGTGTTGATGACCGTAACATGCTGTAGTTAAAGGATTTTCGGCGATCTCGCGCAATGTGTGTCACAGTGTGACCATGCGAACTATGGTGATAATTTCTGTGGGCATTCTACTAGCTTTGGTCTTCCTGGCGGCCGGAGCACGAAGCCCCGCAATTGGCGTGCGCCGGGCAGCAGGTGCATTTGTGGGTATGTGGGCGATCACGACGATCGCAAACATGGCATGGGGCGTACACGAGGGTTACTCCGCGGCTGAGGAACTTCCGATCCTGGTGGCCAACTTCCTTCCCGCATCTGTCGTCGCGGCCGTAGGTGGCCTCGTGCTCGGCCGCGCCGACCGATAGCTGCCCAAGCTGGAATCGGCGCGCACGCTCAGCTCAGCGGATGCGAATCACAACGCCTACCTTCACTTCCCACAGTTCCCCGCGGGCGTCTGATGGTCATACTGAAACCCGGGTCGCGATCGAGATAGTAGCGGTACGGCGGTGTCGGGCTCGCATTCGGAGAGGACCCGACCACATTCCAGTTTTCACAGATATATGCGCAATTCCCGGAACTGCAACAATTTTGGGGCGAGCGTCTGGCATCAACGGTGTCGAGAGCGCGGGACGGCCCGAACACAAATGAACGGACCCCCGGATTACGCCTTGACCCGTTGCGCCCTCGAGTCGGCCGCCGATCAGGAATACCGACGAGGGCGGGCGTACTTCTCCGCAGAAGACGAACGACGGAATAGGACAACAATGAGTACCGACGATTTATGCAGTGGGCAGGCGGAGGGTATGCGGTCGCGTCTGATCGCTATGACCGGCCGCGACCCGAGTGAGCAAGGGCGTGCTTCGTCTCCGTTGGAGTTGTTGTTCGACTTGACGTTCGTGGTCGCGGTCGGCACTGCCGCGTCGCAATTCGCCGAGATGCTCTCGGCAGGACATGTGTTCTCGGCGACGGCGGCCTTTGTTCTGGCGATGTTTGCAATCTGCGTGGCCTGGATCAGCTTCAGTTGGTTCGGATCAGCATTCGACACCGATGACTGGCTGTACCGCACTCTGACGATGATTCAGATGATCGGCGTTGTGGTGTTCGCGTTGGGAATCCCACCGATGTTCCACTCCGTCGAGGTCGGAGAACACCTCGAAATGCGTCTCATGGTCGTGGGTTACGTGGTGATGCGGTTGGCGATGGTGCTCCAATGGTGGCGTGCTGCTCGCTCGTCAACCGAGTACAGAGTCACTGCATGGGCAAACATCCGGTGGATAGTGATTGCTCAGGTTGGTTGGGTGGTTGTCGCCTTCACCGGACTGCCGAACGGTGTCCTCATTCCTCTGCTTTTCGTGATCGGTTCCCTGGAACTCTTGTTGCCCGTAATCGCTCAAGGTGCTGCGGGCGGCACGCCCTGGCATCCGCATCATGTCGCGGAAAGGTACGGACTGTTTGCCATCATCACTCTCGGCGAGGGCGTCGTCGGCACTGTCGCGTCGTCGGCGGGATTGCTGGGGGGATCGGACGGGATGACATGGACCGTAAATACCATCGCCGTTGTGGTGGCGGGGGTCGGTCTTACCTTCGGCTTGTGGTGGGCGTATTTCATCACACCGTTCGGAGAGATGCTCGAGCGTCGACGCGGGCGCGGTTATCTGTTCGGATACGGCCACATCCCGCTGTTCATCGGGACGGCGGGGGCTGGGGCGGGCCTGCACGTTGCTGGCTTGTACCTCGAGCATCACAGCGTTCTCGGCGGGGTGGCGGTGGTGCTTTCGCTGGCGGTGCCCGTTGCCTTGTACCTGGCGATCGTGTACTCGTTGCACGCGGCGTTGATGTCGTCGGGGGATCGTCTCCACCTCATATTGATTGCGACTACGGCGGTAGTTCTCGTCTCGGCGGTCGCAGTTGCGGTGATCGGAGCGCCGTTTGCGATGTCACTGATGTTGATAATGCTGGCGCCATTTGTGACGGTGATCGGGTATGAGACTGTTGGGCGCGAGCGTCAGGTCGAGATGCTCGCTGCCCTCCGTGTTAAGGACGTTGCTTAGTAGATAGGGTGCGAAAAGTGGGCTACGTCCTGTAAGTAGTTCTGTCGCAAGCAAGTTGATCACACAGGGTTTCGATGTGGGTTGAGTGGGTTTCCGGCGTGTGGTGGACGATCCGGTACTGTTGAGCAACTCGCTGTTGAACAGAAGGCTGGTCTAGGCAAAAGTTCGGTTGCAACCGATGCACGGTAGAAGTTCTACCGCATCAACAGGGTCAGAGAAGTCGACCCCCGGGGTGCGAGTCCCCATCTGGGGTGACAATGGCTGCGGGATGATCTGCCGTGGAATAGATTTGATCGAGGACGGCGCGAGCGTGGTGGGGGAGACAACGAGCGCTGGCTCCCCCACCCGGTGGAGGATTTCCGTCGGTGCAGCCTTGTTGGTTCGCCTGGGGCGGACTAGGAGGCAGGAAGCTGTTCGACGTATGCAAGGACTTGGAACGGGTCCAGTGATTCTGTCACTTCCACCAATTTTCCGTTCCGAAGTTTGAACATGATGAGGTAGTTGTTGTTATACGTTGCTTTTCCCGGCCCTGTGCCGTGGGTGGTGGCTTCGACGACTACTCGGTCGTCTTCCGCGGTGATGGTGAGTACGTCGAATCGGAAGTCGGTGAACGGCTTGAGGAATCCTTCGAGGAGTGCTTTGGTTCCGGCCTTGTCGTTTCGGCCGCCGTACTGGAAGCGGTCTGGCCGGTTCGGTAGCGTCCACGATCCTTCATCGTCGATGAGATCGAAGAGGGCGGGAAAGTTGCGTTCGCTGATGTAGGCGCATGCGTTCAGAACGATTTCTTTGTTCTTGTCGGTGGACACGGGAATACCTCCTGGATTGGACGAGTCGGTAGTAGCGATTGGAGTCTTGGCCGAATGGCTGAATAGGTCGCCTCGAATCGGTGGCGCTATTGTTTGAGGGAGATCAGGCGGATCTAGGTATCTCGGTCAGATCTCCGTTGATTCCATTCTTTGGCAGAATGTTTCGCTAAATGTGAGTGTGGCGGACGGGGTCACGTTGGAGGGCGTTTCGGCAAAGGCGCGGATCCTTTCTCGTGCTTCTGGTGAGGCAAAATAGCGGGCGGTGAGGGCCTGCATCTGCTCGAACTGGTCTGACAAGATTTCCGCCGGCGGGGATAGAAGTTGTTTGACGCCGGTGAGGGCCTGGGGCGCGCCGAGTTGGAGGGAATCGGTGAGCTCGGTGACTGTGCTGTCGAGATGTGTTTCCGAGACCACCGCACTGACCAGGCCGATGTTTGCTGCATAGCGCGCGTCGAATGTTTCTCCGGTCAAGAACAGCCGGTGCAGTGCTGAGGGCTGTACACGCAGCCGCAGCGGTATTGAGATCATCGACGGGATTACTCCGATCCGTACCTCAGGGAATGCGAAGGTGACGGTGTCTGCTGCGATCGCGAAGTCGCAGGCGGCGATGAGTCCGATGCCTCCGGCGCGGGCGGGGCCAGTGAGGCGAGCAACCACTGGTTTCTCCGACGTCATCAGATTGTGGAGGAGTGCGGCGAGTTCCTCAGCGGATCTGGTGGTGTCCGCATTGCGGGCCTCTTTCAGGTCGGCGCCGGCGCAGAACGTCGGTCCTGTGTGGGCCAATACGATCGCGCGTGTCGATTTGTCGGCGAGCGCTTTCTCGAGAAGTTGAAGCAACTGTGTTCGGAGCGGTGCGGACAGTGCGTTGCGGTTGTGTGGTGAGTCGAGTGTGATTGTGGAGACTCCGCGATCGACGGTGAGGTGCGCTAGGCGGGTGGTGGTGTGGAGAGTGTGCATACCCTTCACACCGCTTCGGTGGCAATGAGGTTGGCCGGTGTCTGTGCCTCGAGCGGCGGCAACAACGCGGTGGGGATGTCGAGGTGTTTGGCGCGCAGGTACTCTCCAAGCCCTTTGCCCTGGGAGTCGAGGTCGAGGTTGGCGGCCACCCCGCGCCCGAGCAGCCCCACGATGGTCACTCCGCAGGCACGTAGATGCGGCAGCTCCCACATTCGCAGGTTGCAGTCCGCTGCCTCAGGGATCATGTCGCGCAGGGTGTCTTCGGTCCACCACGAGCGAAGCCATCGGTGGGCGTCGTCGCTGCGGGCCCACACACCCAGTGTCGCGTTGCCTGCCTTGTCTCCGGATCGGGCACCGAGAACAGTGCCCAGCGGAAGTCGGGCTGTCGGGCCGGGGATGGGCTCTACTGGTGTCGAGGTCGGCGGAGCGATGGGTGAAGCGTCGGGTGAGGTCGGGGCCGGAGGCACTTCGATGATGTTCCCCGACAGGGTAATCCGCTGGGGAAAGATCTCAGCGGCCATCAAGGTGGGCCAGAATACAGTAATTTCGCTTCCGGGCGTGGGAGGTGCGGTGAAGTACAGGCCGGGGTAGCTGGCCAGGCCGGTCTCGATAGCAGCGCGAGGAAAAGCGTGGACCTTTTCCCGAGAAGGATCGGTCACAGCGATCGTCAACAGGGCGACGGCTTCGGTCATCGTTGAAGGATCGGGCCGGTCAGCACGCAAGACGCGCGTGACGACATGTCGGAAGGAATGCTGTCCTCCTGGGATCGTCGCCCACAACGCGCGCTGGGCGAGATCGGCCTTGGCGTCGATGTTCGTTCCGGTGAGCACGAAGGTCACCTCGTTACGCCAGCCACCGGAAACCAATGCGCCGACCTTGACAGTAGCCGGGGCGGGTTCTCCTCGTACACTTGATATCTGGACGCGATCGGTGCCGAGTTGTTCGAGTCGGATGGTATCGAGACGAGCGATCACGTCAGGATTGGCGTACTGGGGCCCGTCGATTTCGTAGAGCAACTGCGCAGTCACTGTCTCGACGGTGACTTGTCCGCCGGTGCCCTGGTGTTTGGTGATGACCGAGGAGCCGTCAGCGGAGATCTCGGCGATGGGAAAGCCGACGTGATCCATTTCGGCAACCTCGCCGAAGAAGGAGAAGTTCCCGCCAGTGGCTTGGGCGCCGCACTCGATCACATGCCCGGCGGCGACAGCACCGGCGAGCGGGTCCCAGTCCGTGCGGGACCAGCCGAAATGCCATGCAGCGGGGCCGAGGATGATCGCGGCGTCGGTCACCCGGCCGGTGATCACCACATCGGCACCGGCGTCGAGGGCTTCCTTGATTCCCCAGCCCCCCAAGTATGCGTTCACGACCTCGGGGTCCTGACCCAACTCGGAGAACGATTGACCGGTATCGAGATGGGGAGCGTCCCAACCACTTCGGCGGGCGTCGCTGAATGCCTGGGTGGCATCGTCACCGTCGACCACGGCAATTCGGACAGTCCGACCGATGCGTTCGGCGATGTCGACGATCTGCGCGGCGCAGGCGTGCGGGTTGAGACCGCCCGCGTTCGAGATGATCTTGATATCCCGGTCCAGGCAGGTAGCGAGTACCTCGTCGAGCTGGTGAACGAATGTCCGAGCGAAGCCGGCATCGCGGGCACGATTGCGTTGTTTGACCAGGACTCCCATGGTGAGCTCTGCGAGCCAGTCTCCGGTCAGGACGTCGATGGCTCCTCCGTCGACCATTTCGTGTGCGGCAGCGAGGCGGTCGCCGAAGAAACCGGAACAGTTGGCGATTCGTAGTGAATGGGGGGTGCTCACGGTTGTTCTCCCGCCGCCAAGGTGATCAGGATGCTATGCGCAGTGACGTACTGTCCGACTGTGACGTGAATCTGCTCGACCGTTCCGTCGATGGCTGCGGTGGCCGGGTGCTCCATCTTCATGGCCTCGATGACAACCAGCTTCTGGCCGGCGGTCACCCTGTCACCGACGTTGACGGCGATGTCGACGACTGTTCCTGGGATCTCGTTGATCGGACCGCGTGCCGCTGCGGTCGCCTTACCTGGATCTGGCAGCCGCGACTGCGGTAGCCACCCGGACTGGCTGCGGGCGTCGTTGACCCATACAGAGCCGTCCGGGTGCGTCCGCACGGTACAGGGATAGTCCACCCCTGCGTAGTGGATCCGCACAGAGTGGTCGTCGAGGTCGCGGAGGGCGAAATCGTGAAGCTCGCCGTCGACGTCGAGTAACAGGTCGGTGTCCCCGCCCCAGGACCCGAGTCTGTACCCGATCTGAAGCGCATCTTCGGTGGTCGCCCGGTACCAGGTTGCACGGGTCAACAGTTTGGCGGCGAGGGGTCGGAATCCGGGACGGGCATGTCCACGGACGGGATCGGTATCGGCACGCCGAGCGGTCGAGACGGCTATCGCGGCGGCCAGGTGAACGGGCCAGGCAGTTGCCATCGGCGGATCGAGCAGGTGCCGGCGGTGTTCGAGGAAGTCGGTGCGAGTTTTTCCGGCTAGATAATCGGGATCGCGTAGCAAGGAGGACAGGAAATCACGGTTCGTCTTCACTCCGTGGATCTGTGTGGCATCGATCGCGGAGGCCAGCGCGGAGGCCGCGTCAGCGCGGTTGTCGGCGTAGGAGATGATCTTCGCGATCATCGGGTCGTAGAAGGGTGAGATTTCGGCAGGCGCGGAGACACCGTCCTCGTATCGGATACCTGGTCTCACAGGGTGTGTGTAGTGGTGCAAAGTTCCGGGGGTGGGCACGTAGCCGTTGGCGGGGTCTTCTGCGTAGAGGCGAACCTCGATCGCGTGCCCGGCGATGCGGACCTCGCTCTGCCTGAATCCGAGAGGTTCGCCGCGGGCGACCCGCAGCTGTAGTGCCACGAGATCCCGGCCTGTAACTTCCTCGGTAACTGGATGTTCGACCTGAAGTCGGGTGTTCATTTCGAGGAAGTAGAAGCCTCCCGTTTCGTCGTCGAAGAGAAATTCGACGGTGCCGGCACCGACATATCCGAGTTCACGGACCAAGGACACCGCTGTCGAGCCCATCTTCTCGCGCATCTCGTCGGTGACGACGGATGAAGGTGCTTCCTCGAGGACTTTTTGATGGCGGCGCTGGATGGAGCACTCCCGTTCCCCCAGATGTACTGCGCTGCCGTGGTGGTCGCCGAAAACCTGAATTTCGATGTGTCGAGAGAACTTCAGATATCGCTCGAGGAATACCGTGGAATTGCCGAACAGGTTGGCGCCTTCGCGGCGGGCCGAGGCTATCGATTCGACCACGTCGTCGGCGCATTCGATCAAGCGCATGCCCTTGCCACCGCCGCCCGCAACGGCCTTGACCAAGAGCGGGAAACCGACACCGGCAGCAGCGATTTGCCATGCCTCGGTGTCGTCTCCGGTGATGACTGCGTCCGGGAGGACTGGGACGTCCGCTTTGCGTGCCCACTGCTTCGCCCGGTCCTTGAGGCCCATTTCGCGAATCGAGTCAGGGCTAGGCCCGACGAAGAGAATGCCGGCGGACTCACATGCTTCGGCGAATTCGGCGTTCTCGGAGAGAAATCCGTACCCGGGATGGATGGCATCCGCGCCCGTCCGGCGGGCAGCCTCGAGGATCTTCTCCCACACCAGATACGACTCGGCGCTGCTTGCGCCGCCGATCGGGACAGCGAAGTCGGCATCGAATACGTGCGGTGACCGGGAGTCGGGATCGGAGTACACCGCAACTGTGCGGATTCCCAGCACGCGGGCCGTCCGGATGACGCGTCGTGCGATTTCCCCGCGATTGGCTATGAGCAGTGTGTTGATCGAACGGTGATTCACGAGCTTCTCACATTCGAAAGGTGGCGAACCGGGACGTGCCGGTCACGGGTGCGGAATGAGTAGCGGAGAGGGCCAAGCCGAGAACGGTGCGCGTGTCGCGGGGATCAATTACCCCGTCGTCCCACACCCGACCGGTTGCGTATACCGCCCCCGACTGGCGGTCGATCATCTTTTCGATGTCGCGGCGTACCTGGACGTCGTCGGCATCGCTGAACGTCGAGCCGGAGCGTTGCGCCGCGACTTTTCTGATAATCGACATGACACCTCCGAGCTGGGTGCCACCCATGACGGCAATGTGGTGATTTGGCCAGGTGAAGACAAAACGCGGGTCATATGCACGACCGGACATCGCGTAATTTCCGGCGCCGTACGAGGCGCCGATCATGAGGGTCAGATGTGGGACGGTCGAATTCGAGACGGCGTTGATCAGTTTGGCGCCGTCCTTGATGATGCCGCCCCGTTCGGCGGCGGAGCCGACCATGAATCCGGTGATGTTTTGCACGAAAAGGAGAGGGATATTACGGGTGTTGGCGAGCTGAATGAAATGGGCGCCCTTGTTCGCTTCGTCGGAGAACAGAATGCCGTTGTTGGCTAGAACGCCGATGGGATAGCCGGCGATCGAACCCCATCCGGTCACGAGTTGGGTGCCGAAGAGAGGTTTGAACTCGTCGAAACGGGAGCCGTCCAGTGTCCGAGCAAGGATTTCACGGACCTCGACGGGGCGTTTGGTGTCGGCGGCCGCGCAGCCCAGTAATTCTTCCTGGTCGTAGAGGGGGGCATCGGCTGGTACGGACGGGCCCGGGCCGGCTTTGGTCCACTGCAGAGCCGATACGATCTGCCGGCCCAGCCGCAGGGCATCGCGTTCGTCGTGGGCGAGGTAATCGGCCAGGCCCGAGACCCGTGCATGCATCTCTGCGCCGCCGAGTGATTCGTCGTCGATGTCTTCGTTGATAGCCATCTTCACCAGAGGCGGGCCGCCGAGGTACACCGAGGCGGCCTCCTTGACGAGCACGGTGTATTGACTCATTCCCGGCAGGTAGGCGCCGCCGGCGGTCGAACTACCGAAAACTAGAGATATTGTGGGGATTCCGGCTGCGGTGAGGCGGGTGAGCTCCCGAAACGTCTGGCCGCCGGGAACGAAGATGTCGGCTTGGCGGGGGAGGTCAGCGCCGCCGGATTCGACCAGGGTGATTACGGGCAGGCGATTCCGTTCGGCAATTTCGAGTGCCCGAAGCTGTTTGGTGACCGCGTCGGGGTTGAGTGAGCCGCCTTTGACCGTTGATTGGTTGGCGATGATCATGCATTCCGCTCCGGAGACAGAGCCGATGCCGGTGATGAGCCGCCCGCCGGGCTGCTCGTCAGGGTCATGGGCGCCTGCGTAACAGGAGAGTTCGAGGAACGGGGCGTCTTCGTCGAGTAGGAGATCGACCCTTTCGCGCGGGAGCATCTTCCCTCGGGACCGATGGCGTTCGACGGTTTTGGCTCCGCCGGCTTCGAGTACGCGGTTCGCCAGGGACTCAAGTGGTTTCAGGGCGTCGAGCATCGTCTGGCGATCGAGCAGAAACTGCTCGGACCCGGAATCGAGTCGTGTGGAAATGGTCGTCATTGGTGCACCTCGATCAGACTCGTGGAGAACGTGTGGTGATGCCGCGAGAGGTTGGCAATTGGAAACGCATCCGATGTCTCCGACGGACGTAACTGCGCACCCATGAGCAGGGCATGGTCCGGCGAGTTCGTGGGGCGGTTGTCTGGTCCGACGCGGAGCCCAGACTCGACTCATTTGGTACGTGATTGTCGGTATCGCCTTCGATGAAACACTAATCTGATTCGTCAGTCAAGTATGGATTTAGGGTGTTCAACCCGTAAAAATCGAAATATTTGACAATCTGAATAGCCGTTTGACATTGACAGTTGACTCACCAATCAAGATGTGACTACCATCACGTTGGGTCAGGTAATGGACTGGAACTCAGGTCCCTGGCTTCGGAAGATGCACCGCTCTGGCGGCAATCGGTTTTCCCACCACGCCCCGAGGTCGGATCGCTCACACACGCGTCAAGGAGGACTCAGATGTCCAGTGCTGAATCGGAAGTGTTGAAAGCGCACTTCCAGTCGATCACCGAGAGGCTGGCCGCTAATCCGGAAATGAGCCTGACCGCGATGCGATCGATATTCGAAGAACTCGCCGTCAACGCGAAGGAACCGGAGGACGTCACATACGCCGAGGTGGAGGCCGGGGAAGTGCATGGGCTGTGGGCTCTTCCCGTCGGAGCTCCGACAGACCGAGCCATCCTCTATACCCACGGCGGAGGATTCATCGGCAACACCGCGGCCAGCCATCGCAAAATGGCAGCACATCTGGCGAAGGCCGCCGGTGTCCGTACACTGATCCTCGACTATCGGCTGGCTCCGGAGCACCCGTTTCCCGCGCAGATCGATGACGCAATCGCCGCGTACAGGTGGCTACGTACACAAGGATTCCCCTCCGAGGGCCTGGCAACAGCCGGGGACTCCGCCGGCGGCAACATGGCGATCACCACCGTGCTCAAACTGCGCGACCTCGGGGAGGCGCTTCCCGCCGCGATCATCACATTCTCCCCGTGGCTGGACATGGAACATCGTGGGAAGACCCTCGAGTCCAACGCCGCCACCGACGCACTCATCAGCAGGGACGTCGTGACAATGATGTCGCAGATGTTCCTGGGCGCCAGTGGCTCAGCCACCGACCCACTGGCAAACCCTTTGTACGCAAACTTCACCGGCCTGCCGCCGCTCTTCGTCACCGCTGGCGACGCGGAAGCCCTGCTCAGCGATGCCGAGCGGCTCGCCGAACGAGCTGAACGGGCAGGCGTCAGCGTCGACTTCAGCATCGCCCCCGACCAGCAACACGTTTTCACCTTTATGGCCGGTCGTGCTCCCGAAGCCGACCACTCCATCAATGCTGCGGGCACATGGCTTCGTCGGCGTCTCGGATTGAATTGAGGCCTCGCGGCCTGTCAACCCACAGCACTGTCATGTACGAACGAAACGATACGAGTCGAGGAGTGAACTGGATGTCCAGTCAAGAACAGGCACCGGCGGCCACCGAGTACAACCACACCGACGCATTGGTCATCGGCGCTGGTTTCGCTGGAGTCCGAATGCTGATCGAACTGCGCAAACTCGGAATGTCCGCGATCGCGCTCGAAGCAGGAACCGACATCGGAGGAACCTGGTACTGGAACCGGTATCCGGGCGCACGAACCGACAGCGAAAGCTGGTCGTACTGCTTCCCGTTCCCCGAAGTTGAACAGGAATGGAACTGGTCCGAGCGCTACCCCGGCCAGGAAGAAGTGCAGAGCTACATAAAATTCGTCGCCGACCGCTTCGACATCCGCCGAGATATCCGCTTCGGTCAACGTGTCATAGCTGCCACCTACGACGAGGCTGACAACAAATGGACGATTGCCACTGGCGATGGCAAACACTTCACCTGCACCTACTTCTTCACAGGCCTCGGTCACCTGTCCGTTCCCCAAGAACCCCCGTACGAAGGGGTGGACGGCTTCAACGGCGAGGTCTACCTGACCTCCCGATGGCCGAAGGAGAAAGTGGACTTCACCGGCAAGCGGGTTGCTGTAGTGGGAACGGGCGCCTCTGGAATCCAGACCATCCCGCATGTCGCCGCCGCCGCCGACCACTTGACCGTTTTCCAGCGCACTCCGAATTATGTGATGCCAGCACAAAATCACGATCTCGATGAGGAGTTCCGGCGCAGGATCAAGTCGGACTACGCCAAGGTCTGGGCCAAAGCGCGAAGCCATGTCTTCGGCTTCCCCATGGATCCTGCCGGCCGGATGTTCGACGATGTCGATACCGATGCCGAACGCGATCGTATCTTCGAAGAAGGATGGCAGAACGGTGGCTTCCATTTTGTATTCGAGACTTTCGACGACCTCATCCTTGACCAGCGATCGAACGATGCGGCGGCGGAATTCATCCGAAAGAAGATCCACGAGACCGTCGAAGACCCCCGCACTGCAGAACTACTCACCCCCCGCGGGTACCCCTATGTCTCCAAACGGCCGCCCTCGGGTACGAACTACTACGAGACCTTCAACCGTGAGAACGTCAATCTCGTCGACATCCGCAGCAATCCGATCGAGTCCGTCATTTCTACCGGGTTGCGCACCCGCGATCACGACTACGAGTTCGACGTCATCATTTTCGCTACCGGATTCGACGCTGTCACCGGAGCCCTGAACAACATCGACATCCGAGGCGAACAGGGAATCAAGCTCTCCGAATGCTGGGCCGCCGGACCGGAAACCTACCTGGGCATCGGCGCCCCCGGATTCCCCAACATGTTCATGATCTGCGGCCCACAGAGCGCATACGCAAATATCCCGGTCGTCATCGAAAAAGTCGTCGAGTGGCTCGGGTTGGCCCTGACGCACATGAAGGAACGCGGATACGACCGCATGCAGCCGAGCGCCGATGCCACCCAGAAGTGGACCTCGCATGTGGAGGAAATCTTCAACATGACATTGCTGCCCAGCGGGGCATCCGTCAACAGTTGGTATCTCGGCGCCAACATCCCAGGTAAACCACGGCGCGTTCTTTTTTACTTCGGTGGAGCCGCCGGGTACTTCCAGGAAATCCAGAAGAGCGCCAGTGACGACTTCGAGGGTTTCGAGTTCGCGCATATCCAGGCCGCGGCCCGCTGATATCGCTATGGGGAGAGAAGAGTCCATGTTCATTATTTCGAGCACTTATACCCGGACCGTCGACCTTAGCGAAGCGGTAGTCACCGAACACCTGGCTTTCGTCGATCATTGCTATAACCAGGGGCGATTCGTCGCATCCGGTCCTCGACAACCCTTCACCGGAGGGTTGATCATCGCCCACGGCGACAGCGAGGAGGAAATCCGTGCCCTGATGCAGAACGACCCTTTCGCTCGCGATGGGGTGGCAACTTACGAGTTCACGCGATTTCGGCCCTCCAGGGCCATCTACCCCGATCTCGTTCCATGATCTTGACGCTGAGAATTGTCCGGCTGAACGGACAGCTACGAATCCGAGAACTCTGAGTTTCGTCTGCGCAGACACACCCATCCGGAGACACATACAGCGGCTGCATCGACCCCAACATGGAAGAGGAAGAACCCTCATGGACAACGACGACCAACCTGGCTGCGCGATCGCCCCACAGATCGCAACTCTTCCCGGACTCCTCAAGGATGCATCGTCGGGTCCTGACGCATCCTATCTTCTGTGCCCGGACAGGGACTGGACGTACAGCGAGTTTTCCCACGCAGTCGATGAGCTCGCTATGGGACTGGTAGCCACAGGAATTCGACAAGGTGACCGAATCGCCATAGCCGCGCCGAACTCGGCCCAGTGGCTCATCACTTGGTTCGCCGTCACGAAGATCGGTGCAATCCTGGTCACCCTGAACGTCGCGTATCGCGAGCGCGAATTCGACTACATGCTCAACCAGTCCGGAGCTGTCATGCTCGTCTGCTCGAAGCAGGACGGCGAGTTCGACTTCGTCGATTTCGTCCAGAACCTACGCCAGCGGATCCCCACAGTCCGTCACTACGTCTTTCTCGGTGAGGGAGGATTCGCCGGTAGTCATCGGTGGGAAGACCTCCTGTTGCCCGGCGCAGTTGCGGATCTCGCGGACTTCGAAGCAGTGGTGGAGCCGGATGATCCGGCAGTCATCTTGTACACCTCCGGGACCACCGGCGACCCGAAAGGTGCCACCCTCACTCACGCGAGCATTCTCGCCTCCGCCAGCGCTCAGGCTGAACACCTCAGCCTGAGCTGTGACGACGTCGCAATCGGCCACATGCCCTTCAACCACGTCGGAGGAATGACCTGTACCGTCGCCGCCACCATGCTCACACACGGTCGAATCGTCGTCCTGCCCCGATACAGTCCCAAACTTGCGTTGGAAGCCGTTGACCTCCGGAAGGTCACGATCTTCATCGGCGTGCCGACCATGTACACGATGATGATGGACTTGCCGGAATTTCCCGCGGCGGATATCACTTCTGTCCGTACCTGCATCATCGGCGGCTCCAACGTCGAGCCGGCAATGGGCAGAAGAATTCTCGACACCTTCCAAGGCGCCCGCTTGTCGAACCTGTACGGCCTTTCCGAAACCTCTGGCGGATGTATCATTTCCGCAGCCAATGACGACCTGGACACTCTTGTCGAGACACTCGGAGTCGCAATTGGCGATTTCGAGATCCGGATAGCCGGCGACGCCCACCAACCACTCCCGTTCGGGCAGCAGGGAGAGCTACACATCCGCGGCGGATGCGTTGCCAGCGGCTATTGGGAAAACCCCATGGAATCCGAGCGCGCCTTCCTACCAGGCGGATGGCTGGTATCTGGCGACATGGCGGTTCAACGTCCTGATGGTCGAATTGAACTGTGCGGGCGGAGAAAAGAAATGTACGTCCGAAGCGGATACAACGTCTACCCCGTTGAAATCGAAAACGTCATTGCCGCAGACCCTGCGGTGGCGATGTGCGCTGTGGTGGGGGTTCCCGACGCAATCTACGGAGAAGTAGGTCACGCCTACATCGTCGCGACCCAAAATGGCGATGTCAATATCGAAGCAGTACGCGCCCGATGTGGGGAAAAACTCGCGCGATACAAGATCCCCGCTCAATTTCACGTCGTGGACTCGCTCCCCCTCACCCCGTCCGGGAAGATCAAGAAGGTCGCACTACTGGATGCGGTGCGCGGAAAAATAGCCCTGTAATATGGATGTGAAATGCGTGATACTTGATCCGATACGGACCTTCCTGGAGGGTTGCACCAAATGACGCCTCACAGCGACAACAAGCTGACCATCGAGGCGGTCACCTCACCGCCTCCGAGTCGGCCTGTCGTGCAAGAAACACCAACCACTCAACGAGGGCGTCGGACGCGGGGGGCTTTAGTGGCCGCTTCCCGTGAGCTTTTTGAGGAACGAGGGTTTCGTGAAACCCGGATTTCGGATATCGCGGAGCGGTCCGGCACATCTTATGGAACCTTTTATCACTATTTTGAAACGAAAGAGGCAGTGCTGCACGAATTGTTTACTACAGTGGCGGGGGAGATGTTCAGCGCCTCGCAAATGGGGCGAGATGTCCCCGACGATCCAATTGCACGGATTGAGGCAGCAAATAGGCAATATTTTTCAGCTGCCGGACGCAATGCCTGGCTGATTGCCGTGATAGACGAAATGGCGATCCGGGACCCGACCTTTCGTGATTTGAAATTACAACTCCGCGATCTCTTCGTACGGCGCAATGAAATGGGAATTCGTCGGCTGCAAGAGTCAGGCATCATCGGCTCCGAACTCGATGCCAAAATTGCGGCGTCCGCACTCGGCGGCATGGTCGAACATTTCACCCAGATGTGGTACATCCACGGTGTCGACTTCGACGAGGACGTGGCGATCTCCACGCTAACACGGCTCTGGGCGCACGCAATTGGGCTCGATGTTGCCCAGAAAACTGGCTAAAACCGCACCACCAAATTCGAGACAGGACCATCTCGTCGGCACAAGAACATGGTGAATCGACACGTCAAGGCTCCTGGGCTCCAGCATTCCCATACCAATTTCCACGAGATCGGTTCGACAACCGCACCCTCAAACAGACCGCACGTGCAGCCACTCGCAAAATATTGGGTGTGGTGTGCGTCGCCTAGATAGGAATCGCGGGGCCAGAAGTAGGATCCGCTACTATTTCTTCTCTGCATCTCTTGCGTGGCGAGCGTAGCGTGCACCAAACCGTTCGGCGGTAAACCCGTGCACAAGAACACTTCCCAGTACGGTCGCAACCATCACGTAGAGGACAAGTGATCCTGCGTCTAGTTCGACGTCGGAGGCGTCGGTGGTGGTGACCCTGCGCCATGCGAGTAGACCGAAGACTATGGAAGCTGTGCCGCGCGGCCCTAGAAGGGCAATGGTCTGACGGTCTGGTCTCGGCAGATCTGAACCGATCAGCGACAGGGCCACAGGAACTACCCTGATGATCGTCAATGCTGCGAGTACGAAGACGAACTCCTGCCAGCCCGGTAAACCGATTGCTACCAAGTAGGACACTGTCGCCCCGAAAAGAAACCACATCGCCATACTGCTCAGCGTTGCCACGTCCTCGGCCAACTCGAGTTCAGAGGCATCGATCGTCTTGGCATTGCGTGCGGCGTGGAAAGTGACGCCGCAGACAAAAGCGGCGATGAAGCCGTTGGCCGAGGAGACGGTGGCACCGCTGTAGGCGAGTACCGGAAGCAGGACGACAGCGATCCGCATACCTTGGGAAGTTGTCAGAGCACGGTCTTGTGCCCACCGAGCCAACCGTGCGCCACCGACACCGACAGCGGTCCCGACTGCGCCGGCGATCAACGTCGATTCGACGCCGTCGGCGATCGCGTTCCACACACCGTCCTCGGAGTAATTGTGGTCGACCAAGGCCAACGCTACGACGAAAATCGGTGCGACTATTCCGTCGTTGTAACCACTTTCGACGTTGAGGATACGTCGTACGCGTGCAGGAATTCGACGATCGTGCAGCAACTGCGCAGCCGGTGCGAGATCGGTCGGCACGACGACGCACGCGATGACGACCAGCACCGCGAGAGATGTCGCCGGCAAGAGGAAGATGCCCAACGCCACGGCACTCAGCACGGACAAAGGAAGGGCAATGAGGAGCAATCGTGCTGCGACGGCCGGCTCACCACCGAACAATCCCTTCTTCACCTCGGTAGCGTCCACGAACAACAGCAGCGCGAGAATCAACTCAACCGCACGCTCGGTGGACTGCGCGTACAGCAGGTTGGTGAGGTCTTCGTCCATCAGCGCCGAAACCCCGATCCCGGCGATCACCATCGCCAAGGGGCCCGCGAGCCGCAATCGAGCGATCAACCCTGAGGTCACGGTGACGATCACACCGACAAACAGCCCGACCACGATGAAAATGCTCACCAATCAACCCTTTTCGTGCCGTGGCCGAAGCCGCATCGGGAATGTTCCGCACCGCCGCGGGTGGGGGATACCTACATCGCTGATCATGATGTCGAATCGCCGTCGAATCGACCGGCCAGAGCTTCCTGGACTCGTATTTTCGCGCGATTGGCAGGACCGCGCAGTGTGTCTTCTCGGCGATTCGCGCGGCGCATCTTCTCTGGCCGAGAACCGTATCGCCACCGTGCCCAAGGGGAGCGGGGGCGTCCCAAGCGGACGGCGCCGATGACGAGAAGGGGAGGAAAGAACAGCCCGAACAGGCCGGTCCAAATCTTTCCTTTGAGCAACACGATCGTCGCGAGGCCGTACTGAACGACGAGGAGCACGATGCTCGCGATCGTCGTTGCCGCATCGTCTGTGTCGACGTCGGCGCCGCTGAACCCGAGTGGATGCACACCCAGAACGAACAGCACGGTAATGGCGAACGCGACGAAGACTGCATCGATACTCGTGCGACCTTCCTCAGTCCAGTACACATCCCGAAGGTGCAAGACAAGGGCAAATTCATCGAGTACCAGCGCCGCACCGACACCGAAGACTGCTGCCAGCACGCAGTTCGCCGCCGGCGTGTGATAGTTGGCGAGCGCGATGAATCCGAAGCCGGACACGAGCATCATGACCAACCCGAACACCACATGATGAATGTGGAGACCACCTGGAGTGACGTTTCCAGGCCACCATGGCACGTCCGCGCGGATCATTCGGGTGCTGATCCGGATGAACGCAAACGCAGTGGCGAATGCGAGCATCATGAAGAACAGCGGAAGTCGGCCTGGACCGACAATCGCTGTCGCGAACCAATCGGTCATTCTCCAGTGCTCCGCATCAGAGCGATGAGTTGTCGCGGTGTCGCGGTCGGTAGGTATGCGCGGGAAATGGCCAGACCGATGCGAGGCAGGTCGGCCTCATCGCGGAAGCACAGGAAGACCGGTTCGAATCGAGGGTTGAATTTTGCCTTGAACTGGTGAAGCGAGCGGAATCCGTAGAACGGTTCGAGGGCTTGTCCGAGCATGTCCAACCCCCTGTCGAGTCCATGAATGTCGGAATCGCCAGTTGCTCGGGCCAACGGTGCGCCGGAAAGTGAAACAAACTGAGCCCCTTCGTCTTTGAATGACAGAGCCGAGCGGGCGATCAAGAATTCGATCATGTTGTTCGCGCCCGGCCCGCTTCGTTTACGCATGACATCAAGAGTCCATCCGCGGACGAATCCTTGCGCGCCGTACACAGGCAGCCACGACAGTACTGCCTGGACAATTCCGAAGGAATCAACGGCGAGCGCGATGCGCACATCCGGGTCGAGCGCATCTTCCACGGTTCCGAGAGTGAACCCCATCTCGGGTAGCTCTTTCTCGCCGACCCACTGTTCGGAGATCTCACGGACCTGCGTCCGCAACTGATCGGACTGTTCACCGAGCTTACCGAGCACGAAGGACGTGCCAGCTTTCTCCGCCTTGTTGAGTGCGGATCGAACATTTTGCCATTTCTTGCCTTTGAGCTGTAAGTCCGGCAAATCGATGATGGTGTCTTCCGCGATCTGGAGTACCTGCCAACCCAATTCCTGGACGCGATCAGCGACAGCGGCGGACACAGAGAAGAAACACGGCGTCGTCCCCTGGGTCTCGCAAAAGCGAACGAAGTCCCCAATCAACGCGGATTGCTCGACATCGGAGGAGACCGGGTCCGCCAGAGCGATGATCGTCCCGGCATGGCGTCGGTAGCCGATCAACCCGTTGTTCTCGGCCCCGAAGTAGTAATTCATGCCGTCCCAGGTGATCATCCATGACATCGTGCTTCCGCCGTGCCGACGTATCGAAGACTTGACATCTTCGATCACGTCGCCGCCCGCGCCCCGCGCGCCGTCAACTCGCCGTCGCCACGGCACGGTGAAGGCGCTCCGACCTGCGATCAGCAGTACGGCCTCACCAGCCCACAGCAGCCCGGTACCGGCCGTGACCGCCCCGACACTCTCGAAATCGTTGACTACAACGAGAATCAGAACCACCAGAGTGAGCACCGCAACGAAGACCGCATAGAACACGGTCAGGTGCCAAGCCCATCGGCGGCCGCGGCGTAGAAACTCCCCCAGCACACCCGCCACCACCACTGAAAACACGGTCGACCACGCCGAAACCTGGTGCGCAGATGTGGGTCCGAAAGGACCACTGCCAGGGAAGAAATACACCACGATGTGCACGACTGCGATCAACCACACACCAAATGCAGATACCAGCCGCGCTTCCCGGCGGGTCCGGGGACGAACACCGCGCTCGCTGCGCGAGAACCACTTCTCACCAGCGAGCAGAAACGTCACGAAGGCGAAAAGATGCGTCAGATCGGCAAAACGACCCAAGAACAGAAAGGAGACGATGACATAGCTACACAGCAGTATTCTTGTGCGTAATCGCCACGGCGACTTGACCGTAGCCGTCGCCGCAGCCAGAACCGCCACCACTGCAGTTGTGCATCCCACGTCCAAAGCCTCGGCCACCTCGGCGGCCCATTCCCACTCCACTGACTTACCGAGCGCGAGAAATGCACACGTTCCGAGGACGCCGACCAACTGCCCAGCCGCGGCTGTCAGCGCCGTCCTTCGGGAACCGAGTCGCCATTCGCCAACTCCGAGACCCACTCCGACCAGAAGTATGAGAGAAATGTTCTGGGCCGGGGTCAGCCCGAACCACGGTCCGAGAAGAACTGTCCACCAGCGACCTTCCTGAAAGGCAGGCACGCCGTAGGCGACCGAGTCGAACCACGAAGCATCCTCGACGGACCTCCACAAACCCTGGGACACAACACCGATCACCAAAAGCGCGCAGACCACAGCGAACGTCAGGGGGAAGCGCAGCACTACCCGGCGGAATGCCTGCACCGTGTGATCGTCCTTGGGCGTTGCGGCAGACAGAGGCGCAGCAGGCTCCTGTGCAGAGGCAGGTTCAGAGGTGCGTACTTCACTACTCATGCCATTCCTTCGTCGGGGAATCCGTGGTGCGATGCCGCATCGTGGATGCAGCGTTCGATGCGGGACCGCGTGGTGGGGAGAACAGATCGGTGATCTGGCGCGCTCACACGCATACACGAGTTCGCAGCACTAACGAAACTCTCCGACTCGGAAGGTTACCGCCAATTGCGAGGCCGTCATCCCGGTCCTTACCGTATGCGGAACCGTTGCATTGACAGACACAATGCACCAGTGCGGGTTGTCCAACCAATGCGACGCTCCCCGGGCACGACAATACGGTTAGAGCCCGCGCCGGATGCTGGAGGGTCATGAAGATAACGCGCAATTCACGACACCAAGTTGGCACGTATCGCGTGGGGTCACCACACAGTGCGTGTGTCGCGCGTTAATCGAATACGCTGATTCGTGTCGCAGGACAGAGAAGATTCACGGCAGACACCGCGAAGTCGACGAGGCCATTCATGTGGCAGTCTTTTCGGCAAATTAGCGGGAGGAAGCGTTGTCGCTTGGCGCTGCTGCATGTTTGGGTCGCCATCCCAGGTGTTGTCCGCCGGTGATGCCGTCGTAGGCGTCAAGACGGGTTGTGTGACTGCCGCGGTCCTATGTAGGGAAGAAGGATGCTGTGAACGAAACAGAGTACGTCGAGAGCATGACCGAAGCGGTGATGGGATGGCCACTTCCGGACTCCGCGGTTGCCGTTCGTGAAGCAAGGGAACGAGCGCTCGAGTTGATTGCCGAAAATTCTGACATCAGCTTGGTAGAAGCCATCCTTCCCGGACTTGTCGTTGCAGTGGCAAATCTGGAGGCGCGAGTGGCAATTATCGAATCGTCGTTGGCGGAGTCCATGACTTAGTACTGCAGTCACGTTGCCGACGATTACCGCGGGTGCCACCGAGGCGGAGACCAGCGCCTGGTCAGCCCCATGTGTGCTTTTCCGTGTGTTCGTTCAGCAGCTCACCATGCGCTGCGCGAACACTTGATAACAGGCGCCAGTACCCACACAATCGCGATCATCAGCGTATGCATGACAATCATCGGACGGTCGGATGGCAAGGACGTCTGCAGGGTCGGTGCGCTGCGCCAACTTCGGAAATCGCGCTCGGTCGAAAATCGTTGCCGGGAAGTGTGTGGCGGGTCGAACAACACGTCGAACAACACACTGGACGGGGCACACCGAGGATGCGCCAGACCACAGCCCATTACATTGCCGGAGTTCCTGCGAGGAGGGCATGCGTCTGCGCAGGAAGAGCGATAAATCGGATTGCGAATGTCTGAAATCAACAAAATATTCCGCGCATTCCACAAGTAGGACTTGTGGAATTTCTGGAAAGCGTCCTCCATCTGGGCAAATGTGGGGCAACGGCACGATCTGCAAAGCCATCGGGATGGCGGATCGCTCCTGACACACCTGTATGAAAGCCGTACGTGCGACAAACTGCTCACCGCGTCGGTTATCGTTCCAGTGGCGAGAGGGAACTCGACAAAGACGATATTCATCTGCGCTGTTGGGCATAGTTACAGATATCAATAGTTACAGACAACTTCGTGCATCAAAGAACGTGGAGATCACCAGTCGACGTGAAGTACTACAAACGCATCCGAAAATTCCGGCCCGGAGATCAGTCACGTCGAGTGGAATGAACTCGCTAATGCATTGTGCAGGAGGGATAGAACTGTGTCCCGACGCCTTCATTTCTCGGTCTTGGCGACTGTAGCCGCCTTGCTCGTGATGGGGTGTTCCCGCGTCGAGAGCGGGTATCCGGTCCCCGCGATCGATACTTCGGTCGCCGAGCAGAAGGTGCCCGGCGGGAATGTTACATCGGCGATCCCGCTCGCACCTCAACCTGTGCGTACTGAGTCCAATGTTCCGATGACGAAACTCGCGCCAGGCCAGAAACCGCCGCAGTTCGTCTTGTTTTCGTTCGACGGTGTCGGGTTGACCCCGAACTGGGACATGTTTCTCGACACCGCACAGCGCGTCGATGCTCGGTTCTCGGCACTGATGACCGGCTTGTACTTCCTCACCGACGACAACGCCGACCGCTACCAGGGGCCAGGACACCCCACAGGTAAAGCCGCGATCGCATTCGGCGGGGACAAGGAGGCTGTTCTCGAGCAGGTCGAGTACCTCAACCGCACCTGGCTCGCAGGGCACGAGATGGGCACCCACTACGTCGGGCACTTCTGCAAGGGATCGGGGTCACACGGCGATCAGTGGACGAGCTCCGAATGGACGCACGAGTTGAATCAGTTCTTCTCGCTCATGGCGAACTGGCGCACCAACAATGACATCACCCACGGTCCTGATTTGCTGTTCGGTCCGGAAGCTGTCCGAGGCGGTCGAACCCAGTGCCTTGAAGGGTCTTTGAATCAGATGATCCCGGCATGGCATGAATTCGGCATGACGTGGGACTCATCGAAGCCGGCCTCCCACCCGGGGATCTCCTGGCCGTACTTGATCGATGGAATCTGGGAATTCCCAATCCCTTACGTGTACTCACCGCCGCTCGGTAAGCACCAGACAGCACTCGACTACAACTTCTGGTTCACCCTCAACGGCGCCAAGGACGAACCTCACACCACCCGGCGCGGCCACGATATCGCCAAGGGCACATACGATTACATGTTCGAGCAAGCCTACAACGGGAATCGCGCGCCGTTGGTGATCGCGAACCACTTCAACGACTGGAACGGCAACGCCTTCAATCCGGCGACTGCCGACTTCATGGCCGAGGTGTGCGGTCTGCCGGAGACCTACTGCGCCACCTATTCGGACGTGACCGCGTGGATGGAAATGCAAGATCCAGAGATGCTCACTCACTGGCAACACCTGCCTCCGGTCGCAGTAGGCCCGGTATGAGACACGGCACCGAATCGTCCGCGTAACCCGTAATGAAAGGCCGTACACAGTGTTTCGAACAATCGCTGCCACCGTGCTCATCGCCGCCGTCGCGATGCTTTCGACCGCATGTTCCGACGAGGACACGTCACCGCAGCCCACCACGAGCTCGACCTCGGTCACTAGTACCCACCCGCAGTCCAGTGCCGAGTCACCGCAGCCCTCGCCGAGCACCGCTGTGCGAACCAAGCCCGGCGCCGGAGGATCACCGGCAACGCCCACTGCGGACAACCCATCGGTTCCGTGTGAGGGCACCATCTGCACCAACCCCGACCACGGCGCAGGAACCGACCCGCAAGGGAACGGCGGAACAGTGATCGAAGACCCGCAGGGCGGAAACGCAGTCGTGCCCTGCGAGGGCACCATCTGCACCAATCCCAACCACGGCGCCGGGAACTGACGGGACAACCTGAGCCGCCATGAACCCTCGATCACTTCACACCGCAGCCACGGCGACCCGCCGCGGATTCCTCGCAACAGCCGCATTGTCGGTTGCGGCGCTGTCGGCGTGCGCGCACACATCACGCACAACAACGGATCGAGCTAGCCCGGACCAATCCGCCTCCCCGACCGATCCACCCCCAGCCGAGACCCTCGGCGATGACCAACGTGATCGCCGCACAACCACACCCGAAACCACCGCCGACGACTACCGGACACCGACGGACTGGGGCACACACCTACCGGGAATACACGCGAGCGTCCCCACGCACTATGGCCGGCCCACACTCGCATTGACGTTCGATGCATGTGGGGGACCTCGCGGTTCGGCAGTCGATCACCCACTGCTCGAACTCTTGCGTGAATTTGCCGTACCGGCAACGCTGTTCCTCAACGAACGGTGGATCAGGTCGAACCCTTCCCTAGCGGCCGAACTCGCGTCCGATCCCTTGTTCCAGCTGGAAAACCACGGAACGCGTCACGTACCACTCTCGGTCACCGGCCGCGCCGCGTACGGCATCGCCGGCACGGCCACCGCTGCTGCTGTGGCCGAGGAAATCGAGTTCAATCGCCGCTACCTGTACGACGCCGTCGGGGTGCGCAGTACTTGGTTCCGTTCCGGTACTGCGCACTACGATGATGTCGCCGTAGAGATCGCGCACAGCCGCGGAATCCAGCTGGCCGGATTCGCTGTCAACGCCGATGCCGGTGCCACCGCCACCAGTACTGCGGTCACGCACCAGCTGACCACTGCGCCGGACGGAGCGATCGTGCTAGCGCACATGAATCAGCCCTCTGGTGGCACAGCGGCAGGGATGCGTGCCGCGCTGGCGCCGCTCCGTGACAAGGGAACTCGGTTCGTGCATCTCGGCGCGCAGACGTGATCGCCGAATCAGCGGGACCACCTGCACATTTCCGCTCCTGGTCTCGCGGGAGATTCACAGGATCAGGACTGCGTCTGTCAGCTGCACGCGAACGCGCACACTCTGTCCTGTCACCGCGAGGTGAGCGTGAGCGATACACCGCCAACAGCCGCGAGGTGGATCGGGCCCCGGCCCCGGGAACCGCTGCTGCAACAGGTGCGATCCAACCGACACACTCGACGATCACCCTCGCCGACGTTGCGAGGAATCTTCGACCATTTCTCAACTCTCGAAATGCGGTGCCCCACTATGGATAGACGACGATTCATGGCCATGCTTGCGGCGGGAACAGCCGTGGCGGCAACAGGATGCTCGCGAGCGTACGGTGGGGACGCGATCGCACCCGAAACTGCGATGCCCGATGCACCCATCGCGCCGCCGCCCCCCTTGACCTCCGCTATGCCGGGGCCCCCGCTGCCTTCCGCGCGTGTGCCCGTCCCCCCCGGCGCCCTCACCGCGATCCCCGGTCGGGGCAACAACATCGCCCTCACCGTCGACGACGGCGCCGACGCCGATGTCGTAGGCGCGTACATCAGGTTCGCCGAAGACACCGGCGCCCGGTTCACCTTCTTCGTTACCGGTATCTACGACGGGTGGACCGTACACAAACAGTCGCTGCGACCCCTCGTCGACAGCGGCCAGATCCAACTGGGCAACCACACCTGGGACCACCCGGACCTGACATCCCTGTCCTCGTCCGCGGCTGCCGCACAATTCGCGCGCACGAAAACATTCCTACTCAACACTTTCGGAGTGGACGGCTCCCCTTTCTATCGGCCTCCCTTCGGGTACCACGACTCCGCCGTCGACACGATCGCCGCCGATCACGGCTACACCGTGCCCACCCTCTGGTACGGGTCGCTCTCCGACTCTGGATTGATCACCGAGCAATACCTCCTCGAATGCGCCCACAAGTACTTCACGGCGCAGTCGATCATCATCGGGCACGCCAATCACCCGCCTGTGACCCACGTTTACGGCCAACTCGTGGACATCATCAAAGAACGCGATCTCGCGATGGTCACCCTCAACGACGTCTTCACAACCTGAGCAAACACCCGACCCTTCATCCGAATCCCGGTCTCGACATGTTCGCCGCGAGCTGGTCCGTCCCATGTTTTCCCATCGAAACAGGAGCCCCCGTGAAACTGACATACCGTAGTGCCCTCCTGGCAGGAGCGTTGCTGACCGCCACCGTCACAGGTTGCAGCACCGACAATTCTGCTGCCCCGGCCACTACCTCCGTGCATGCCTCTTCATCGACCACCCCAGCAACCACCACAGCACACGCAGCAGCCCCTGCCGTCAACCTCACCGGCCCCAATGCAGCCGCCCTCCCCAGCCCAAGTCCTGCGCATCCCCCGACTCCCGCCCCGGCGCCACTGCGCGACATCGACTGCGGCACCATCACCGGATCCAACGGCGCCACCGCCAACGTGATCGCCTTCGCCTCCGCTGCCGGCAGAGCAGGCTGCACCGAGGCCATCACCGTTACCAGCGACTACGTCAGCGCCCAACATTCCGGCGACTCCGCCGTCGTCGACGGCTGGACCTGCGAACCACAACCCGACAGCACAATCCCGCACATCTGCACGAACGGAGCCCTCACGATAGGGCTCCGCGGCCAAGCTGCACCCGCCTCCCCCCCGCCGCCCGCCCCGGCGGCGATCCGCACACTCGACCCGAATTCGACCCCACAACCGGCCAACAGCACCGAACCCCCAGCCCCTGCGCCGGCCGACACCGTCGAGGACGTCCACTGCGGCCCAGTCACGGACGCCGCCGGCAACACACGACAGGTGATCGCCGTCGGCGGCGCCGCCGGCCGAGTCGGATGCACCGAGGCCATCACCGTTGCCACCGCCTACGTCACCACAATCGCACCGACCGACGTCGCCGCCATCGACGGCTGGAGCTGCAACTCCCAACCAGACACCACCACTCCTTCCACGTGCACGAAAGACGGACTGGTCATCGGGCTACGCGCACTCTGATTTCTCTGCAAACCTGCCAAAGTAGTTCGCCCGGCAAAGCGGAGTCCGACACGATTCATCGGGTCGCCGCTACCGTTCGCATCCCACCGCGGGCCAGACCGATCCAGCGTCCGCGCTGCCGCGGGCCGATCCTCTTCAAGCGGAAACTTCTCGCCACTCACGACTCGTGGCAACGTGCGACTACCGCTGACCTGCACCTGAACATTGGTCGACATGCACCATGCGACTCAACCGAAAGTGAGCACAATGAGTACCTCCAATCTCACCCCGACCAAAACCAACACCCTGGCTGTCCTCAGTCTTGCGGCTTCCATCCTGTCGTTCGTTACCTTCGTGTTCATCCTCTCTATCGGCGGAATCGTCGCCGGCAAAAAGGCGCAGCGCCAAATCGCAACGTCAGGAGAAGGCGGAGCGGGAATCGCGAAGGCTGGCGTGGTCATCGGATGGGTCTCCCTCATCTGGGGCATACTCGGTGTCATTGCGCTGGCGGTGTTCTGGCGCAACTGAGTAGCCACGACGCGCTGGAGTAACGGAAGTCATGTCGCGCTGCAGTGGTGACAACAATTCATTATGGCCCGGAGTCGAAAGGTGGCGTGGAGTGATCTTCCGCTCGTCACCACTTGCTCGAAGGCATCGCTATCGAGCATGAGGGGTCCTTCGATCCGGATGTGTTGGTGCTCGACGCCGGTGTGATGGAGGGCGGTGCGACTGTGGACATTCCGTTGCAGCGTGCGCGGGAGTCGTTCGTTATCAACGTCTTCGAGCATCTGCAGTTGGTGCAGGCTATCGTTCCGAAGATGTTCGCCCGTGGTGCGGGTAAGGTCGTGTGGATGTCGTCGATGGGCGGCGTCCTTGTTGCTCCGCTCTTGGGTGTCTATTGTGCGACGAAGCATGCCATCGAAGCGCTCGCAGGTTCGACGAAGGTGGAGTTGGAGCCGTTCGGGGTCAAAGCCGCAACGGTGAATCCGGGTGTGTTCGGAACGGCCTTCAACGACACCGGAGCGGAAAGTTACGTGCAGTGGTACGACGCGGACAAGGCCGGATGCCGGACTTCGGTGATTCCCTGGTCGGTCAGGCTGATCCGCAGGAAATGATCGATGCGATGGTCGAGATCATCCCAGCGTCGGAGCATCTGTACCGCACGATGCACCCACTCGGCACCGTGGCTGCGGCGAGCAGTGGCAAGAGACGGAGTGGACCCAAAATGCCTGAGAATGTGAGCATTTCGACTTCGGCGCAGCAAAGGATCACCCGCGATCGCGTGAACGCGGTGATAGCACGTGAGCGTCCCGCGGCGCGGGGATGAGATGCCGGTATCCGGGCGGTGCTCGCCCCTGGGGCGAAGGTGGTGACGGTCGGATGGTGCGTGGCTTGCCTCGAACGATTTAGCGGCCGCGAAAGCACGTACGTCGGTGTCGACTTCCGATTCAACCGCTCCTTGATCAGTCGGGACGATCTTGGTGTCGTCCTCGGCGCGGAGAAACCGTCGTGGTTTTTGGTATGTGAAGCCGGGGAGTGTGATTCATCGCTCTTCATGGAAGTAGCAGCACGCTTCCGCCGAACGCACCCGGTGCCGAGTTGCGGGAGTGGATATAGGGGTGCCGCTTACGGTGGTTCACGGATCCGGTTTGCGACCCTGCAAAATTTGATGTTCCTGCGCCTTTCGCGTTTTCGATTGAGGGGGCGACATGACTCGACCGCATGGTGGTAGATTTCGCCGCTTCGGAAGGCGCATCGCGGAAGTGATCATGGAATTCGTCGCCGAGCTCGCCGAAGGGTTGATTCGGTGAGGTCGGCGCAAGCGCGCTGGGTGTACGCCGGATGGGTGTTCCCGTCGATCGCCGAATGCAGGTAGGTGCGGCCGACCCGCGGCTGCTTCGATCGCCCTCTTGTCGAGTATTTTGTCTGCGCTTCAGGTGCGACGGGTCACCGCGGTGCAGTCGCGCCTACTAACTTGACATCTTAAGTTAGTAGGTATGGACCTTGCCTATGAGTTGCACGATCTAGTGCGCACGCTCGACAAGTGGGCGGAACGGAAGCTACAACGCCGGTCGCCACCCCCAAGCCCGCGAAGAACGCACCGGAGACGAAGAGCATGGTCGGAACCCAGAACCGAGTCACCAGGTTAGGTTTCTCCGTTCCCCATCGCGGTGGCCACAGTAAGGCGCACGGTTCGGCAGAGTTGTTCCCAACTATGGCTTGGTGATCCTGCGTCATCGGGTCAAGCCCCTTCTGACGACCTCGGGGACGATCGTCGATCCACGTTGGGGTTTCGTCTGGTTCTTCTCACTGCAGTTAACGCCACGTTGTTAACATTCAGCAACCGAATGAGGTGGCTTTGTGGGCAGGGTATAAGTCGAAGCAACCTCCGGCCTAGGTGGACCGCAGCGCGCCATCAGTGTCCGCAGTCCGCTCACCGCACGTGATGGAGTAGTAGTCGAGGGAGGGCGAGCAATGGCGATCGCAATCATCATTGTGGTCGTGACAGTGAGCATCGGGGCGATTGTGCGTTCGACACGCGTTGCGTCTCGTCCCGCGCCGGCGGGCGAACCGTAGTTCCTGGCCGCCCGTCACGTGCATCAGACGCGACGCGGAAACTGCCCTCAGTAGAGTTCGGGCGCGAGTCGAACCCCGGATGTTGCTGACGAGCAGCCAGGTGGGCCGGTGATCGCGCGCACTTCCTGCCAGGCATTGAGCGGGGCACGGCCCCGCGACACTGTGCGGCACAGGTCGGCGGGCCCCTCGTGTTTAATACCCTGAAGTTGTGGGCAGCACGGTATCGGCCCTTCGGACAGACGTCACCATGTAAGTTCGCGGGTCACCTGAGTGCGTGCCCCTAGTCCGGCAGGGGTGCGCATGGTCCGTCCGGTGGTTACTGACGAGCGATCGGACGGACCTCCCATGTTTGCAATGTGAATGGGTGGGGCATTAGTGGTGTGGTCCATCGGAATGAACGCCACCTGTTCTCACCGGTGACCGCGCATCTGCGTGTCGAACTGTCATCGGACCCGACACGCTTGGTCCGCCGACGGGTGTTTACAGGTGATGTCGGCGGACCACCAAGATTACGTGCCCGGCCCCGACAGTTCGTGCGCGCCGCCCACCGAGCTGCGGTTGCGCTCCGGCGCTGGCGGGCATCTGGTCCGCGTGCCGTAATCGGTGCGCTCGTTCCGCTCCGGCTAACGGTGGGGCCCCGAGGGACCACCGAGTCCCGCGTGCCGACTGAGTGGGCTAGATCGGGCACGCTTGGCTCAACCGGGACGGCCTGGGCAGCCGTGATCCGGTTGGGCCACCTCTTGTTCAGTTGGCGTTGCCAGACTAGGAAACGTGAAGCACCGAAATCCCGATCACAAACCAGAGCTGACTGAGGCCGTTTTCCAATACGGTTCAGACGGCTACGAGCTGTCTGTCGCCGAGGTGAAGCATCTGATGTCGGAAGCTGAGACCATCATGAACGGGGAAGGATCCGGCTTGATTCGTGCGACGATCGATGGCGCCGAGAGGGCATTCCTCGTCTCGGCCGGAGCGCTCGTCACCTTCCATGTCCCCATCGGAGCCCTGGGGGAAGTTCCGAAGGAGTAGCTATCGGTAGCTCGGTCGCGTCCCATCCCGCGGCGGGTATCGCGGGAAGATTCTGTACCTGATGCGCGTGTATCGATCCGCGTTCTCGGGGCGGGTTTACTCGTTCGGAGATTAGGCGCGGATGTCCATCCTGGACAACGCATTTCCGTCGATGGCGAACGTGAACCTATTGGGTCCGTTGAGGCCGTTTCCGCCGACTCAAGCGGGACGGTTGTTTCGGAGGTTGTGTTGACGAAGTCGGGGACAGACGAGGTCACCTGTTTACCAAGCAAGTGCAGCGGCTGAGTCGCGTGGGCGGATTGTCCGGTCGAACGCGAAACGGTTTTCGAATACCATCAACAACCAGTTCAATCTCGGGGGCGGCGACCGGCAAACAACGATGGTCGCTCCCGCAATGTTGCCCGCTCCAGCACGCCAAGTATCAGCGTTGGTGCGGAATCAATTTCGATGCTGCTCGACGCCACGACACTCGACAGGCGAAGTGGCCAGGATGCCGGTTTTCGCCGATGACGCCGCAGTAGCTTCGGCTGACAACGCGCCTGTGAGCGATATCCGAGAAGAGGGTGCAAATGCGACCTCGACGAGTCGGTGCAATGGCGACCTAGACGTCCCTTCTTCTCGGGCAACAGGACAGGGAAATGTTGGTCTACGTCAACTGTGTCGACACGCGCGGGATATTTGCCCCTGTGAATTACTGCGGAGTTGCTCTGCGAGAATCAGATGTATGACCGAGAACAACGGGAAAACCAGCGGTGCGATAGGTGTCGGTTCCAGGGTCAGTGTTACGGCGCCTGGAATCGAGACCGAGGGGAGCGCGGTATGTACGGGCGTAGTCATTGAGGACTACGCCGACATGGTCATCGATTCCGGATCGGTGGGGCGAGATTGGGCTCCCGTGCATCGGTGGGCGATCGCACTCGATGACGGGCGACTGATATTCGCCAACGACGAAAATCTTGCTGCCGCGGACTAGAAGGTTCTCCGCACGAACTCGTAGGAGTTCTCCTGAGTTCGGTAGCTGGCAGGCTGTGTCGGAAGCGGATTGTCGCGGAGTTCGGTAAATTTCCTGGTGTGGAGCAGGCGTCGAGGTTGCGGGATGCCCAATTGGGTGAGGGCTACGTAAACCTTCCGCTCGATCGAGAGGCGCTGCAGTTGAACCTCACTCTGCAGCGACTGAGTGCCTAGGGAGCGGGACGATTACGTAGGACTGCGGTCGCCGAAGACACCAGGCTGTCCAACCACTCTCCACGTGGTTCCCCGTAGCGAGTGCGTCTGGCGGGTGGCGCGATTACGCGGCTCGATGATATTCGGTCCACTGCAGGGCCCGTTCGAACAAGTTGAACACCTGAGATGTACTGCCCTAGCCATCCGGCGTGTGAAGTACTCCGTTCACTCGCACTGGAATTGGGGTACCTCCAGTGTCTCCTGCTGTGCGGCGCCGTATTTCGTCCAGGATTTGCTTGTTCGACATTTGTTGCAGCGACATCCTGGTAGGGGAAAGGGGACGGTTCTCTTCTTCGGTCATGTAGCCGGCGGCAATCAGCACTTCTTGGATCGGCGCATCGAACAGCACTGCGACTTGCCGAAGAACTTGCGGGGATGGCGACCGCACGATCGTTGCCCAATGACGCAACAACGACGGATACACCCCTAGTGCCCGCGCAGCCTCCTCGGTGCTCTCGTAGCCCCGAGCATCGATCTGGCCGCGAATCCACGCTCCGAATCCTGTGCGCATGGCCAGTATTTTTCCATGAAGGCCTGGATCGATATCGGCTGTGCGCCACGAACGGCGAACTTTCGCCGAAATTTGTGAATGCAATCTTCGCCATCGCCATCGTCACCGTCAGCAAGCTCAACGCGAACACATGGGACCGGGGTTTCTGCATCGCACTCGCCGTCGTCGTCGTGATCCGCATCCGCGGAAACGCGTTCCACTCCTGTTGCGCATCAATCGCCGCACAAGAGTTCCTCGACGGTGGGGGACGTCTCGGGTTCAACCCCCTCGCGCCCGCTATTGCAGCGGCCACAGCGATCACACCACCGGCAGTGGTCCTTGGCATTTACGTACGAAATCGCAATCTGGTAACGGAAGTCGGAATGGACTAAGCCGCTTGCCGTTCGATCGTGAAAACGACACGGAGAGTGGGAACGCAAGAGTGTTGCCCCTGATCCGACCGTCAGCTGGAATCGATCCGCGACCCTCACGCCCGCGAAAGAACGACCACAATATTGCTGAGTTGTCGGAAGCGGAACGAAACGAGGACACCGCAACGGCGGCTGTACAGTCCTTGCCAAAGGCGCTGTCTACTTCCACTTTCCATCCAAGGGAGCGATCGTCGAACACTTCATCTTGGACTGGTACCGCTCCGTCAACGAAACCGTCGGCGGAGCAACGGTCGGCATGAGAAGTGGAGCAGGGGAGCAGCTGGCAATGTTCTTCACCCCTCGCGCACCAGATCGTCGAGAACCCACCAATCTGCGGACGGCATGAACTCACCTCGACCCCACCGTCGACTTTGCGCATCGGGTGGACGCCATCAGCGATATCGTCAAGACCGCCATCCCGAAGGGGAACTCACCGACACCCACCGCACACCGTCTCGGATGGACCCTGTGCGCCGGAACCACCCATGCCTCCTTGCAGGAAGATATGGAGGTGTTCACCCGTATCAGTGACACCGTCGCAACCCGCACCGCGTCCGTGAGCGCTTCAGCGGCGCCATCGGCGTCGTTCTGTTCGTCACCGACAAAGGCGAACGCTCCTGAGCTCTAGGGCGACGACTGTGTCCGGAATCAGATCGAGGGTTCTACACACGGGGAAAAACGCTCATACAGAAGGAACATTCGTACTCGCACAACGGCAGAACAGAGTCGAAAGTCCCCGCTGAGCGTCGATGAAACGCCACCAAAAGTACGAGAGCATCCCCGAAAGGGTTGAACTTTCTCCGGTTTGTGTGACTTCGAGTACTACTGGTCGGTAGCCTTCGCTCCGAGCACATAGATGTGACTCGCGACACACCAAAAACGAGTGATGTACGGTGCGTCGATTCCATGCCTGAGGAGCCCAATGTCCAAGAATGCCTTGAGAACCCGAGTTGTCCCCACGATGGCGATCGCTGCAGCCCTTGCATTGATAGGAGGAGGCGTCGCTACTGCTGAGGAGAATTCCTCGCTCGGTTCGTCCGGTACACCCGCCGCTACTCCTTTGACGTTCGACGGGTGGTCGTCATGCCCCGTTGAAGACCTCGATGTCGCAACCTGCGCGACTGTTGTGGTGCGCGGCGGTTCGATGAAAATCGGGGGGTTGACCGTGCCCGTCCCCGACGGCGGACTCAAGATCGCCGGCGGAGTCAAGTACGCCACCCAACCCGACGGCAGCTTCGTCGAAACCTTCGTCCCCAAGCCGGACGGCCGAAACGGGGTGTACTCGAACCCGATCTCCGTCCCGGGTGGCGCCATCGGAATCGACACTCCACTGAATCTGACCCAGATCACCGCAACAGTCGAAGCTGTTGGGCTACCGAACATCAAGGTGCTCGATCAAGAGCTGACGATGCCGGTACGACTGAAACTGTCGAACTCGTTGTTGGGTAACAACTGCTATCTCGGCTCCACGGCGAACCCGATCAACCTCCACCTCACGACCACCGGTAACCCGCCCTCGCAGCCCATCGGCGAATATCCCGGAGCAGTGTTCCCTGCCGTTCAGCACACCGACAATCTCTTCGCAGCTCCTGCCGCCAGCGGGTGCGGGGTCTTCGGTGCACTCAACTGGGCGGTGAACCTGCGAGCAGGAACCCCCTCGGCCAGCGGAAAGAACTCTCTGACCACTTCCAGCGACGTCTACACCGTCGCCGCGCGCAAGGTACGACCGCCGGCAGCTTCCGCTGCGCAGGCAGCCGAACCTGCAGCTGTGGCGCAGATGGGAGCCGCCGGGTAGAGATCACACCCGCCTGAATTTCTTTCGACTGACGGTTCACCCCAAAGGTATTCGACAGAAAGGCACATCACATGTCATCACGCACAATGCTCGGCAAGGCCTCCGCGATCGTCGGGGCAGCAGCCGCATTGACCATCGCTGCATCCGGGATCGCAGCAGCGTCCACCACGATCAGCCCCGCCACAGCCACTCCGGTGACGGCCACCAGCAGTGGGCTCAGTTTCGTGACAACTGGCGGTCTCGAGTTGTACTGCACCAGCGTCAGCGGAACCGGAACCACCCCTGCAGCGCCCGGTAACGTGAACTCCGGAACGGGCGGCATCAACATCAACATCGCGAGCGTGGGACTGTCCGGATGTGACCTCGAAGGTGTGCCGGCAACGATCACCACGGCCGGTTCCTGGGCTCTGAACGTCAACGCCGACAGTGGATCACCGATGGGAAGTATCAAAATCCCCAACGGTGGAGCTCACGTAGTCGCTGGTAGCTGCGTCATCGACGTCACCGCCAGCACTGCCGGCCCCGTGCCCTACAGCAACACAACACATACCGTCACCGCCAACAACACCGGAACGGTGAACTTCACCTCCAACGGGGGCAGCGCATCCTGCCCGGCAGCAGGAGCCGGAACGGCGAAGATGACCGGGGCGCTCAAGTTCAACTCCGCGCCCGGCATCACCGTCACTCCCTGACCCGGAATGTAGTTGCGCCACAGCCACACCCGCACTAAGTGAACTACATGCGGGTGTGGCTGCGGCGTACAGTTCGCGAACCGTCCCCCGGCACCGGTCGCTGCCTGAGCAGGATGGTTCACAGAACACATGATCGTTTGGCCGAGGACCCGCCCGATCTCTCGTAGTATTTCTCCACGGCGGTGAAAATCCCAGATCACCTCCTAGTGCCTCACCGAGAACCTGAGTGCCTTACTACCCATCCACGATCATGCATCATCTCACCAGTAGTGATGCGCTGGCCCTGTTGAGATGAAGATCGTAGTCGGCCTACGAATCGATCCGAATCGACGCTGTGACTCTCGGAACTCTGTGGCCCAGTGCTCGGTAGAAATGGTCGGCCGCGGCTGTGACGGAACGATTGACGGGCGAGTTCCGAGTGTCGGGACGCATTCAGTGTCCTGCACGGTGGCCGTCAACTCGATGTTCGCAAATAGCGCTGATCGCTTCAAACCTGCATTCCTGCAGACCGTTCGATCGATTATGCGTGAAGGTGGGACTCACGGTTTCGGGTGAAATTCCGAGTAAGCGTGCTACTACTTTACCGGAATAGCCTTCGGCGACCCGTTCGATGATCTCTTCTTGGCGCTTACTCAATCGCATCACGGTCGCCTCCTGCGGCGGTATGGATGGGCGCGGCGGGAGCAACTCACGTTTTGCGTCCAGTGGGGACGTGGAGGCAAAAACGATGCACAACAACGTGGTCGATGCAGATATGGGGTTGCCGAATCCGACTTCATCGCGGGTGCAGGGTTGATCCTGGCCGTGCGTGATGATTGCCAGAGTCCGGCGCGGCTGTCGATAGAGCATCGAATCCTGAGCTGGTACCTCGTTCGTCAGATGTAGTACTGCAGATGGATGTGCAGCCGCGTACCTGCTGATTGACTCTCTCCCGGAAGGGAGTCGTCAATGAGTACGTCCGTCAACCGAAACGGCTGGTCGATCGTTGCGTTGTCATGCGCCGGAGCGGCATTGGTGGCCGCGTTCGTTCTAGGCCCGGCCGCGTTGTTACGCGGACGCTATCCGCAGTTCCAGGATCAATCCGTCATGAGTGAGCTGCTCGGCCGCGGCTTGGTCGACTACTGGGGTAGCGGAGTCCGCACCTATCCGCTCGGCTTGGCGGAGATGGTGGACTACTGGTTCGAGTGGCACGCGATCAAGATCGTCATCTCGGTGCTGCTGACCGCGGTTCTGGGTCTGCTCGCGACGACCCTGTGGCGGCGATCTCTGACGGCCGGCGTAGGTTGCGTGGTCGCGGCGGCCACTACGACTGTGCTGTCATTGTTTTCGGTGTCTGTGGCTGTGCTCAACATCCAGTCGACGGTCGCACCCGTAGTCGCGCTGCTTCCGATGCTCTCCGCGGACAACTCGGACGGGCAGACAGCGCAGTCTCTGATCGAGAACGGTGTGCGCAGCGGAGACTCCAGGCCGCCACTGCTCGAGTTGCTCACACAGGTCGAGCACTACAACTGGGCGGCGATTGTCGCTATCGCCGGGGTGATCGCTGTAGTCGCAACCGGAACCGTCATCGCCTTCCGACGCTACAGGTCGTCGGACACGACAAACGGTGCCCACCGTCGGATGTTCGTCGTCCTCGGATCGCTCGGTGCTGTGATGACCATTGCGATGGCGCTGCTGTTCGTCGCGGCCGTTGTTGCCGTCGTCGATCCAGGAGAAGCTCTGCTCGGCGCGGTCGGCCTGTGACTCTATTGCCGGTCCAAGATGAAGGCCGACGGCGTATCCATGACCGAATCGCGGAAGTGCTGAACATCGCTCGCAGTACGTTGTACCCAAACCTGCAGTAGCAAAAGCGAATTCGCTACGGCATCGGAAATGTTGCGTCTCCGCCGGCACTGATGACTCGGCCGGCACTGACGTCACCGGTTCGGCCTCGATGGATGCGCTTCCTACAATTCGATGGGGCGATTCGGGTGTGGGCCTGTGGTTGGCGCGCTGATATCTGTGCGCCAGTCCCTCGACCGCGATGAGCGGGTAACGCAGCTGTCTGCCGAAGTGGGACAGGGGCAGCTGCGTCGCGGGTTGCAGATCGTCAAGCCGCGGCCCTCGACGGCTCGTTGCGGTAACGCGACAGCCGGCCGTCGGTTCCGGTAAGCCGCCAGGACCAGAGGGTGAGCCGGGTGCGCATTCCGTTGGCGTCGGCGAGGCTCCGGACGTCTGCGCAGGACTCTGTAAGGAGTCGCCGGAAATCGGGGTTGCGCATCGAATAGGTCTCGCGCAGAACATTGCGGGGAATACCCAGCAACGTGGCGTCCTGCCGGCTCGGGACGACGATGGACCAAAACCCTATGCGCATGACTACAGGCGTGGTGAGGCCGAGTGCGAGGCGGTTGAATCGGCTCATGCGCGGAGCGTGATGGCGCAACCATGCATGGGCGAACCCGATGTGACGTGCTTCCTCGGCGAGATGGATCTGCATGATGCGGTCGGTGAGCGGGTGAATGCCACCGCCGCGCATGATGCTCTTCTGGATGTGGTCGATCGGCTCCTCTCCAGCGAGGATGATCTGAAAGAAGAAACTGGGCCACAGCGATCCCAGCGAACCGACCAGGGGGAAGGCCTTGACAAGCCACGTTGGGGCACCGTGGACCTCCGGAGCCACCCGGTTGGTGAACTCCTGAAACATCTGGATGTGGTGCGTCTCTTCGGTGAGTTCGTGCATGAAGTAGCGGAATTCGGGGTTCTCGTTCGCCAGGCCCATCAAGAACTGGGTACCGCCGAGAAGGAGCAGTTGCTCGAACTGGGAGCCGGTCTTTGTTATAGATGCGAGCCGAATCCGGGCAACCCGCCGTTGTTCCTGGGGTGAGAGCGCGCGGTACCAGTCGGTGTGGGACAAGGGGTCGACCGCGGGGAGTGTCCATCTTGGGTCGTCCGCGGGGGCGGCGAACTCGGGCGAATTCCAGGCGATGTCTTTGAACGCCTCGAAGTGGAGCCCTGTCGAGGATGCCTCGGACAGTGTGCGCAGAGTGTCGTGGTAATCGCGACGTTCGTTGACGGTATTGCGCCCCGTAGTTGAGCGGACAGATGGCGCGTTACGCCGCGTGCGACGAAGTGCGAGGAACTGCATTTCGGGCTCCTTTGTGGCATCTATCTCAGACGTGCCCACAGTAAACTAAGTGTGACTACGCGTCCACAGTAACTGTATTGGTCTGCATGTCCACGGGTAAGCGCGGAAGGGTGAACGGGGACGCTCAACATCGCACCATGAGCGCGCGGCTCTCGGCCTTTGATGGTGGTGTGGGTCCTGCTGTCGAGACGACAGCGCTGGACGTGGTCGACGGTCGCACGTTAGGCCGTTGTGTGCATCCGCCGACCTATGCGGTGGGATGGGCGCAGGGAGAGGTTCTCGCGATCTCGTCACGGTTGGTGTCCCCGGTTGATCGGGTCGGAACTCACCTCGCCGAACTCGCGTCCCTGCACCGCGACGACATCCGAGGCGGCGCCGACAGTTGATCATGTGGATCGGCCCGCACGTCTTTCGTCATGCGACGGGGATCCGATGGCCCGTGGTTTGTTGCTCGGATGGCGATCGGTAACAGTGGAAATATCTCACCGGTAACTTTCAAGTTGTGTCAGTTCTCTTTCTTAAGTGACTGTGTAACAACCATTTTCGATGGAAGTCGCTATCTGAATTGAAATTCTGGGCGGAAATGCACGACGACCAATGACTCTGGCAGGGGTAACTGTGCGCGTCACCGATGGCGACGGAACCAACAGCGTCGAGATCGACATGCTCGTGACCGCCGACGCCATCACCGAAGTGCCGTCGGTTGGCTGAGACTTGTTGAGCGCCGAGTCTGCAAGAGCGGAGTTTGCGTCAGGCGCTCCCGGTAGAAGGGCGGTAGCCTTCAAGCATGAAACGGTCCAAGCCGGAAGGCGTTGGGCTGTAGACGTACTGGCGGCAGAGGGAATTTTTGCTTCGGAGCAACCTTTGGCCGCGTTACGTGAGTTGCGCCGGGCGAATCGAGCGTTGTCGCTTACCGGTGCCAAGGTTCTTCTGGATCAACTTCTGCCACCTCGCTAGCGCAGTCGCGGATCGCTATCACCGAAACGCCAGCGATCTGGTCCTGGGTCACCACTCCTGAATGATGTCGACGGTGCTCGTCCAGATCGCAGGGTTGTTGACCGCGAAGGTACATCAAATCAGCACGGCATCTCCGGGTGGCTATGAGGTTCGGAGACGCGTCGGGGTGGTTGCTTCCTTTGAATGGCTCTTTCTTACTGGCGGGGCGGTGTAGCCGTTTTCGCGGTGACCACCAGATCATACTTTGGTACGCTTAAAGTATGACCATGAAATTTACCATAAGTCTGCCTGACGAGGATGCACATCTACTCGACGAGTATGTGCGTGATCACGGACTTCGTGGCCGGTCGGCAGGAATTCGAGCCGCGCTCCGCCTACTCTCGACGTCCGGACTCGAACGTGACTACGCTGCAGCCTTTGCCGAAGGTGACGTAGATGAAGTGTGGGACGCTGTCACGGCAGACACGGAATGATTCGCCGCGCGCACATTCACTGGGTGGATCTCGATCCCGCGCAGGGCAGTGAAGCGGCGAAACGACGACCGGCGGTGGTGGTGAGCAACGACCGGGCCAACGCTACTGCAGAAAATCTCGGCAGGGGCGTGATCACCGTGGTTCCGTTGACTACCAATACCGCGCACGTGTTTCCGTTTCAGGTGATTGTCGAGTCCGACGAGTCAGGTTTGGCGCGAGCGTCGAAAGCGCAAGCGGAGCAGGTACGGTCGGTATCGGTTCGGCGTCTGGATCCTGAACCGGTCGGCAAGGTCGGGACGGAGACTTTCGCCGCGCTCGAGGATGCGCTGCGGTTGCACCTCGATCTGCAGTAACTTGGCGCTGCTGGGACCGGGTGATCGCCTCGATCGTCGGGGCGCGGTTGCCGAAGAACTTATTTTGTCTCCGCGAAGAAGCTGTTCGGCTCCGAACGCTGCCATGCCGGCACTGAACTGGACGCACTGAACTACTGGTTCACCCGGTGTGGGTGATTCGCGGCGTGGTTCTTTTCCGGACCATCTGGGTATGGCCGACATCAAATTGACGTATTCCTCCGGAGTTGTCCCCAGGGACGGAGAGCTTCCCGCTCGCGACCACATCGCGACGGTGTTCGACGAACTCGACTTCCAGACTGCGGTGCAGGCGTACTTGTGGGCCATCCCCATCGTATCCTGGGCGCAGTGGATGGACGTGCATACCAACATCTTCGGAGCAACTGCATCCGATATCGTCGTCTACCGCTCCTATCGTGACCGACTGGGCCTGATCACCGCCAACGCGACGACTCCGTACATCTTGAACTTCTTCGATCTCGGTACAACGGGTCCGTTGGTAATCGAGTTGCCGGCGGGGCCGACCGCCGGGGGCATCGCAGATTTCTGGCAACGAGAATTCGCGGTGCTCGGTGAGATGGGCCCCGATGCAGGCAAGGGCGGCAAGACCCTGGTAGTCGGCCCAGGCCAGAGTGCCGAGGACACAGGTGAATACACGGTTGTCCGCTCCCCGATGATGCACATCATGTTCGGCTTCCGCACGCTCGATCCGGACCCGGCGCGCTCGGACGCGTTGGTCGACGCTGTCCGGGTGTACCCGTACTCCGATCGTGAGAATCCGACTCCGACGCGTCTGGTCTCACCGGACGGCAAGCCCTGGAGCGGAATTCAGCCGCGAGACCTTCGGTACTGGGAACTTTTACACGACATCGTGCAGGACGAACCTGTCGAAGAGCGCGACCGGTTCCCGATGGCGTGGCTTCGGCAGCTGGGGATTGAGAGGGGCAAACCGTTTGCCCCGGACGATCGCTTGCGGAAGATCTTGCAGCGGGCAGTCGAAGTGGGGGTGGTGTTCGCTCAGGCGAATGCCTTTGTCAAACGCTTCCCCGGTTCGCGCTACTGGCCGGATCGTCAGTGGGACTTGGCGATTGTTCTGGACAACTCCGCTCAGCGAGGCGGCAACTACGACGAGTTCTACGAACGCGCGTCGTGGTTCTACGAGGCAGTCAGCTTCTCCAAGGCGATGAAGAGTACGACGCCTGGACTCGGTCAGGCATATCTGGGTAGTTACTCCGACGCTGACGGTCACTGGTTGGACGGCGGAAACAGCTACACACTCCACGTACCTGCCGATGTCCCGGCAAAACTGTTCTGGTCTGCGACGGTCTACTCGATCGACACGCGGTGCCTGATCGACAACGAGCAAGGGCGAGGCGACCGTGGCTCGCGAGATGCCGATCTTGTTGTCAACGAGGACGGTTCGGTAGATCTTTTCTATGGACCGACTGCTCCGGAAGGGAAGGAATCCAATTGGGTTCAGACCATTGCGGGTCGGCACTGGTTCTCGTATTTCCGCTTCTACGGACCTCTCGAACCATATTTCGATCGAACGTGGAAGCTTGGTGACATCACGCCCGCCTAGATCATGTGTTCGGTGGTCGAGGTCTGTCGACGATTGCGCGGTATGTGACCTAGCCCGAACGGGCAGGTGTGAGAGGAGGAACTCTCAGTCGCGTGGTAGGTGTGTGTGGCATGGAATCTAGCAGCACTAGAGGGGGCGTGTTGCTCGGTGCGGGGCGCTTAGTCGATGGGTGTAGTGGTGGTTCGGCAGGTGGGGTGGAGGTCTGGTGTCCGGTTCAGACGAGGCCGTATCGGCGTGCCACGAGGACGGCATCACGGCGGGTGTTGACGTCGAATTTTCGATAGATTCCGCGCAGGTGGGTTTTGACGGTGTTGACGGAGACGAACAGGTCAGCGGCGATGGCTTCGGTGGTATCGCCAGAGGTGAGCTTTGGCAGTACTTTCTGTTCGCTGTGTGTCAGGAGTGCTGGCGGGGGTTCCGGGGTGACTAGTGATGTCCGCACGTGGCGTGCGAAGTCCTCGTCGAGTTGGAAATAGTTGCGCCACAAGGTAATTTATCATTCTCGTATTTCGAATCGGAAAATCTCGATCTCGAACAAAATCCCAAACTGCAGCAGCACGCACTCCGACGAGCCGGAGCGATCCGCTTCTCCACCGACCACGAATCCGGTTCCAATACGCCGCGTCCCCAGCTCGCCGAACGCCTGAACTACCTACGCGAGAATGACGGCGATGTCCTCGTCGGGTGGAAACTCGATCGCCTCGGACGGTCCGTCCGCCACGTCATCGACACCGTCCACAACCTCGGTGAACGCGGCATTGCATTCCGTTTCCTCGCAGAAGGATTCGACACCGCCACCGCAGGCGGCGAATTCCTCTTTCGCATCATGGCAGCTCTCGCCCAAATGGAACGGCGCATGATCGTCGAACGCGCCCACGCCGCCTCGAAGCCGCCCACCGTCATGACCCCCCCACACGCTCCGCACTCGCTCGCGCCCTCCGTGAACAAGGTAAAAGCCTCGATGCCATAGCTTCGACACTTGGTGTCGGACGCTCACCAGTCAGTCGAGTGAGGGCCGATCAGTCTGGGAGCTTGCGTAATTCGGCGATGGTCAGCCCCAGCGAGTCCAATCGAGCCATAATGCTCCTCATTTCGACGTAGTCGGCTATGGGACCGTGCAGGCTCGTACATCCGCTGGAGGTTGGTGTCACGTGCATATTGGGAAAGATGCCGCTCACCCGTGTCAACACGTCACCGTCAATGAGAAACTGGTAGCGAATCGGAGCAGTCACCTTGATCGCCCTAACATGTCGAGACACCCTGTGTTCGAGCCAGTTTTGCAGGGAGGCCACGATATGGCGTCACCCGTTTCGGATGACCGCCAGGCCAGCAGTTCAGCCTTCCACTGTGCCACCGACACTCGGTACTCCAGCTTGGCGTCTCGTGTGGCAGCATTGCGCCGCAGTTCACGCGAGATCGTGGACGGATCCCGGCCGAGACTGCGCGCGATCTCACGCACGCAAACCACTTGTGCCGCGGGAATCGCTAGCTGCTCCAGCTCAGGACACGGCACGTACTGCCCACCCGGATCGGGCAATTCGGTCATCGCCATTCCGACACCCTGCCGGAACCGATGGGCTCCGACCGCAGGAGACACGCCCACCGTTTCAGCTGCGCACTCCGAGGTGAAGTCCGTCGTTACCTCGCCAGAACTCGCGTTCGATGCTGCGCTGGGTTGTCGGTGCCACCCGGCGAGATCATCGTGGATCTGTCAGTCATCCAGCCGGTCCGCGCGGAAAGTGGGTCCCGTGCTGTGTGCTCAACGCGGGGACGTCCTCGACGTCGACGGAACCGAGATCATCGACCATCCGTACATCGAATGCCGAGAAGCTCTATCGAGCTTGGGCCTGAACCGCGCCCGCATCAAGGTTCCTCCGTACTCGCTCCACGTCAACGGTCCCATGCAGCATTAACCCTGGAGCAATTTTCTCGGTGACGTCCGTGACTGCCTGATCGACCTGAATTCGCTTTTAGGTTCGGGTGCTGGTTTGAGATCCTTGTGGAAGCGAGATGGGGTTTCGCATTCGCAGTTGCTGCTCGCGGTTGGTCGTCGAGAGCGAGTCTACGGATCGTTTTCCTCGAATCCGATGTACAGGATGTCGTGGAGATCGTCGGGTTTTCGGGTGTTGTGGCGGAAGCGGACCCGGTCCCCGCGTCTGGGTTTCGTGGGCACGCTTGTGGCACGTCGAATGTGGCCACCTTCAGGGTGTTCCGCCGTAATCGTGACGTGGTAGCTAGCTTCACTGTCGGAGATGTTGTGTGGGTCGATGACCACTGAGGTGATGGTGCCGACCGACTCCTCGCCGTCGGCGTACATCGCCGTCTCGAGTCTGGTCAGCGTCATGAAGTAGGGGAAGATCGACGCCAGCAGTACTCCGATGTCCAGGAACCAGATCCACCACGGACCCTCCCCGGAGATGGTGATGTACCAGCTGATGGCCAGCATGACGACGAACGCGCACACGCCGACGACGCCCAGTACATGAAAGATGCGCTCCAATACGGCCAGGCGGCGGATGCGTGTCCGCGTCTCGGGAGTGCGCGCGTGGGCCGACCATTGCTCGAATTTGGTGTTCATGGGCGAACCTCGCGGCCGCGTCTTCGTGCAGAAACGGCGAGAGGAATCCGATCACGATCGGCTCGCACATCGTTTCCGGTTGAGTCATGATTCACCCCTCGTCGACGTCGAGTCGATTCCGACGACATTCGCATCTTTGTCGACTGAGTTCGGTCTTGACTACGTTGGCGCATGATTGAGTGTCCATCGTCGGCCGGAATACAGCACCTTGCGAATACTGTATATCCGCGAGGTCGACCTCCCCGGACGCCACTGACCGCCCCTGTATATGGCGAAGCCGCCGACACCGAAAAGGGCGTCCAGCGGCTGCACCGGGTCGGTGCCCGTCGCGCGTTGGAGCACTTTCCCTCATTCCAACATGACGTCCGCCGCGAACGGATCGGTCGCGGACTGTATCCGTTTGTAGGCGTCTGTGAGTACGGCTTCACCGTGTCCGAATCCTGCGATGTGTGCTTTCGTGGCGGCGAGTTTCGAGAGCGAGCGGGCCGCACGTGCGCGATCGGTGTTGAAGACGCCGAGGATCACCTCTCCGTGGAACTCGGCCACTGTCCGTGGAACTCGGCCACTGCGTCACCGGTGAGCACCGCATCGGGCTCTGGCAGGTACAGCGCAATACTTCCCGGGGTGTGCCCTGGTACCGAGATGACACGGGCCCCGCCCGCGAAGTCCCATTCGTCCCCGTCTCGGACTTCATGGTCCACACGACAGGCAGGACCGTGCGGTGCTTTGTTGCTGTCGGCGTGAATCGTTCGCTCAAGATCTGTCAGTTCGGGAATCGGTCCGCTCTCGGTACCGGATACGAATGCTGAATCATCTGCACCTGCTACAACTTCGACGGTGGACCATGTCGCTATCTCAGCGGCGGAACCTGCGTGATCGTCGTGGAAATGAGTAAGCACGATCCGCTTCACGTCTGTGCGGTCCCTACCGAGCGCGGACAGCGCTTGTCCGATCAGGGCGGCGCTGTCCGGCCATCCTGTATCGGCGAGCGTCACGCCGTCTTAGTTTAGCCAGAGGTAGCAGTTGAGCAGGTGCGCCGGCCCACCGTCGATACGGAGTCGATACAGCGACGGTACGAGCCGCAGAAGTCAGGCGATCGCATCCGCCGAAGGTATCCGGGCGGTGAAGCCCTCAGCGCTCCTTTCGCTCTCACCGAACGACCCAGGTTACCCGGCGAACCCCGATTCGGGCCCTGGGCGACACCGACCGCCCCGGATGTGACGTAGCCGCCGTCACCGAAAAGGGTGTCCAGCGACTTCACAGGGTCGGTGCCCGTCGTGCGCCTCTCGGCAAGTGGCCGTTCGAAGCGGCACTTCTTTCGGTGGTACCCGGGGCAAAGAATTTCAGCACCGACAGCCTATATAACGAGCATCCCCGCAGGCACGCACGATTCGACAACATACGACCGCACTATCGGCCTCATCAGGGTCAGCAGGATTGTCGGCAGGCCGAAGCTGCGTGGGTGGGCTCTGTTATGTCTTCAGCGGACGAGGCGGTGCCCGAGAGGTACGCCGAAGGGCTGAGTCGTGGCCACCGAACCGAGTGATCGGGTTACGAAGGCGATGACGAGAGCTCCAGTTATGAGGCGCAGTGCTTTTCGTTTCACGACATCTCCGTTTCGAGGTGTGCTAGATACGACGGGCTTCCTGCCGCAGGTAGTTGCCGAGGGTAACTAGATTCGGCCTTCTGTGCTCCGTGGCAAGGCAGCCCTGACGGCCACACAAGATAGGGGACCGTCAGGGCTGGTAAACGAACAACAGTATCGCTATACGTTTACAATCCGACCATACCTGCAACGGTAGCCGTATCGTAACTTCGGGGCCTTTTCATCTCCGACTTCGCCCTCTGTCGCATTTAGGCGGGGCGCGTGATGTGTGAGTTCGCAGTGGCAACCCGAGACGACGTCGAGAGCGACTCTCGGATCGGAATGACATCCGCAGGCAGGAACTTCGGTGATCTTGCTGCAGTCTCAGCCGTTCGGCCGGCGAGATCCATGAGCCGTTGTAAACCGCGCTGCTGCAGCGTCGGCATTGCGTGCAGCATGCACCGTTTTTCATCAGCTACTACAACTCTCGGCGTCCGGGGCCCGACCCGCGGAAGATCTTGTCGGCGCAGTCGAGGCGAGAGCTGCCAGCTCGGGACTGGGCGGCGTGGCTGACCGTGTTACCGACATCGAGCTGCCGCGGCAGCTGTATAACGCATGAGGGGAATGCCAAACCTCAGTCTCGTCGGGCATTTCGAAATCCAGGGGTGTTGCTAGAAGGGCCACCAGCGAGTGTGTGATCAGCACGCTGGCGGCCCGGGGTGCGCCGAGAACCGAGGCGGAAGCGGCGCACCGTTTGTGGTGCCCTGCCGACTGTCCGGGGGATCGCGTCGGCAGGGCTACGCCATACTCGAAGTTTGGGGGTTCGAGCGATGCCGCCGAGGAAAATCTACGGATCCGAGGGTTCCGATACCAGTCTTCGCGGAGTCACAGATACTTGAGTGTTGAACTATCCCCAAATCATGGACAACGCATGGGGATAACTGATCCGAGCGCGAAACTCTCGAACTGTTTCGCTGCGCGAATGTTCAGAGATTCCGTGGGAAAATAACGCCCAAGGCTTCAGGATTCGCAGCTTGGGTTCGAGACCAGATCGTGGCCCGCGGCTATGAAAGCCCAGAGGAAGCAGCTCGGGCGCTCGGTGTGTATCCATCCCAGATGCGTCAGTGGACAAGGATCTCGCGGTCCCCGACCCCGCAGGTGCTGCGGCGCGTCGCAGCGTTGTTCGATGCGCCTGTGCAGGAAGTGTTGATCGCCACCGGGTTCATGACGGAAGAGGAGAACCGGCCGTTGTCGCCCACACGGAAGTCGCTGCAGCAATTGTCGAACAAGCAGATTCTCGACGAGATTCGGCGCCGGACTGCCGGAGACTTGGCAGGGCCGCCGATTCCTGTCCGGGTGGACGGAGTTCTCCATTCGCCGGATGGCCCGCCCACAGTGTTCGTCAGTTACACCTGATATGTAAGAAAGTTTGTCAAGAGGCAGGGTGAGACGCCGCCAAGGAGCGACCCTGGCGGCGTCTCTGTGCTTCGTCGATGAGTCCGTGTGGTGAGCGTGTCGTATCGCGACGCGCGGTCAGACTGATATGCGCGGATTGGTTACCGCAGGACGGGGTTTCGGCTGGATCGTATCCGCGTGTCTAGGATCGAGCATCGACCCGAAGGTCTGCTCATAGTTGTGTCGCGGGTCGATCCACGCGCTGCCACCACCGACTGACTCGACGAAGCAGTTCATGGGACTTTCAGCAGTCCATCACCGCCAGCGACCAGCACCAGCCGGCCAACTCCCGCGCGATCGCCACATTCGCCACCACTGGCCGCTTGCGCCGCTCGAGGAATCGCACCCACCGTTGATGCAGACGACGGTTACCTTCATCGCCGCGTGCTCGTGCGGCCGCGGGAGCCAGATCCCAGCGGCCACGCATCACCGCACCCACGTGATAGCGGGCACGGTGATGCCACGCCGCCTCGACCAAGAGTCGGCGGACGTGGGTGTTCCCGGTTTTGGTGATCGACCCTTGCACCCGCGATTTCCCCGACGAATACTCCGACGGAACCAAACCCACAAACGAGCCAATGCTGTTGCCGGTGAATCGATTCCAGTCCCCGATCTCCACTGCCAATGCGAACCCGGTTAACGTCGAGACCCCGCGCAAACAGGACACGCGGTGCACGATTGGGGTGAACTCACTATCGGCGGCCATGTCCTCGATCGTTTTGTCCAAACGGTCGCGGCGGGCCACCATGGTGAGCACATGGTCGTAGTCAGCATCGAAGGCCGTCGCGGTGGCTGGTGCGGTCAACTGTGGTGCGGCTTCGCGCCGAAGCCACTGATCGTGTGCCCCGGTCCATGCCGCACCTCCGTAATAGACGATGCCATGGCGCAACAGCAGTTTCGACAACCGGTGCCGAGCCCGCATCAAATCGCCGCGGCAGTCCTCGCGGGCACGCACCAGGTCCCGCGCCGCTTCCTGCTCAACCGACGGCACCGACACCGCAGTGACCTCATCGAGTCGCAACAGCTCGGCCAGATGCATCGCATCACGCGCATCGGTTTTCACTCGGTCCCCGGCTGGTTTTTGCAGCTTCGACGGCGCGGCCACGGCGCATCTCACACCGGCATCAGATAAGGCCCGATACAGTCCAAATCCGGTCGGACCTGCCTCGTAAGCAACCGCCACCGGTCCTGGAAGATCAGCAATCCAGGACCGAATGTGTTCGTAGGACGGGGTCAACCGCGCTCGATGCACGTCACCGGTGACGCTGTCGATTGCCGCAGCCGTCACCGATCGTGCGTGCACATCAAGACCAACACTCGTACGCTCTGTAAACACCGGGGCCTCCCACCACTGTTGGAAAGACCGGGCAGGGATTCCCACTCGGTAACCCACGACCATGGGTGAGTGAGGCCCCGGCCCGCAACCCCCGGCTGAACGTCGGCGGTCCCTCATACCGTCTAGGCGGGCCGCGCACGCCGAGCCGGCAAAGGCGAACGTGCACGAGGGATACTACTTCTCGAGTATGGGGCCGAACCGCGCTTGGCGGTTGCACACGGTACTTAAGTATCAGGCAGGCGCGTCGCCAGCGCGTCCATAGTGCCTACGGTTCAACGTGGCGGCGTGAGCGTTTGGAGAGACCCACCCCCGGCGAGTGCACAGCCGGAGGGCAGGCCTTGCGCGGCCGAACTGACCACTCAGAATCGCCGCAGCAATGAAATGATATCCAATTTCCACGTTCAAAATGCCAGATAGTACTTCGAGTGTGCGATCCAAGTGCGAAAATTCATTGCCGATAACGTGGTGCAGGGTGGCCACTCAAACGGCCAGGCCTTTGAAGCGACGGTGATTACCAATGTATCCAACGACGACCCGTCGTTACCGACGAGATCTTCGGCCCCGTGGTCGCGGTTCTTGAAGTCCCCGACTACGCGGAGGGGCTTGCCCAGATCAACAACTCGTCCTATGGCCTCACCGCAGGCATCTGCACCGACAGCCTCGCTCGATCAACCGACTTCACCCAGCGCGCCCAAGCCGGGGTCGTCAAGGTCAACCGACCAACTGCGGGGTTGGATCTGAACGTACCGTTCGGCGGGATCGGGGATTCATCGACAAACACCTTCCGGGAACAGGGCCACACTGCGCTGGAGTTCTTCTCCTGGGGCAAGACCATCTATACGGGTGTCTAGGAGCTGTGAAAAATGGCCTACGTCATTGCACTTCCCTGCGTGGATGTCCTGGACCGGTCGTGTGTGGAGGCCTGTCCCGTTGACTGCATTTATGAAGGTGAGCGATCAATGTATATCCACCCGGGGGAGTGCATCGACTGTGGGGCCTGCGAATCGGTTTGTCCTGTCGAAGCAAGAGGATCTGCCTGACCTCTGGGCCGGCTATGTCAGCGCAAATGCCGAGTTCTTCACTGACATAGGCTCTCCGAAGGGTGCGGCAGCTCGGGGGGCCAATGTCCTTTGATGCAGCTCTCGTTGCAGCACTTCCCCTGCAAGAAGTAGCTGCCCATCAGGCATAGGAGTATCCCTATCTCCTAATGTCCACCAGGCACGGATGACCTCGCGGTCGACGACAGCGCCGTAGCCTTCGACAACGTCGTCGAGATGTTCCGGGTGGCAAAGGGTCGATGTTGCCAGTTCGGACAAGGGATCGCCCTGCGCGGTTTCGGATCAGTCGATGACACTGGCGACGGCACTGTCACGTTGATCGAAAAGTGAAGCAGCGAAGCATGTTTAGTGCGGTCGGTTACAGGATGCCACTGGCCCGTTCGCTTTCACGCAACAACACCGGTCGCGGTGACTTCCTGCCAGACCGCGAACCGGTGGGTCATCTCGGTACGCCATTCGGGCGCCGGGAGTCTGTGTCGCCAGGATTGGAAATGCGGTGAGATACCCGAGAAGGCGGATAGCCCGAGAAGACGGACAGGAAGCGTTGCGCGTGTCGGGCCGATGTGAACCGTTTGATGGCCCGTTCTCGCTGCCTGGCGGGTTGATGCGAGTTCTCGGCTTGATTGTTCAAGTACTTGGATCGGCGATGCTCGACCGAGGCCAGCAGCTCGCGGTGCGCCACTTGGGGGCTGCCGAGCTTGTCGGTGACGATTGCTCGCGGCACATAGCGCAAGCCCGCTCGAGTAGCTTACGGAAGAATCGCTTGGCGGCGTTCCTGTTTCGTCGGGGCTGGACCAGTTCCTCGAGTACGTTGCCGTGCTGGTCGACCTCCCGTCGCAGGTAATGTTCCCGGCCTCTGATTGGGATGAAAACCTCGTCGAGGTGCCACTTGTCACCGGGTCGCGCCCACCGTCGTCGCAATTGGTTTGCGTAGGCCTGCCCGAACTTGGCGTACCACCGCCGGATCGTCTCATCGCTGACCACGACACCGCCTTCGAGCATGAGTTCCTCGACTTACGGAAGCTGAGCGGGAACCCAAAGTACAGCCACACGCAGCCGTTGATGATCTCGACCGGGTAGCAGCGACCTTTATCCGACGGCATTGGGGTCGCCATTCCTCATTCTCCCAGTTGCCGTGCGCAACAACGTGACTGTGCCCTCAAGGGTATATCCCTCGCGTAGCCGTCAGTTGTTCGATTCTGTCACCACGCGCGTGATCTTCGGAAGCACCCGGATGGAGCGGACGAAGAAACCTACGGGTGGGATGCAGTCGCGCAGCCGCTCTCGAAGTTGGCCTCTTTCAGAGTTGCCCTAATTGGGCCCCTCGCGTGCAGGCCGCGAAAGATGTTTTTTTAACAAGCTGTCTGAGTCGCCACGTGCGGTCAGATTCCCATTCGAGGGCTCCATTGACGCTCGTCCAGTACCACCCGTCGTCGAATGCTTGCGAGGTCGTCAGACTGTCGGCGAGGTCAGTCAGCATGGCGCTGATTGAGACCCAACGGGGTCCGGGTTCGTCTGCCCCGGTTTTGTCGAATTCGGTTACGCAACCGTGCATGGGGCCGGGGCGGGTGTCGACGCACAAGAAATTGCCGTCCATCCCTGCGAAAGGCACGAAATCCGGGAGGAAGGTGTCGGCTTGAAATCCAGCGTCGGTGGGGCCTTCAACGGGGCCATCGCCGAACAAGCGCGCACTCTCGTCCCCAATCTGAATAGACGATTCGCAATACCAGAGGACATCGTCCAACGTGAGAAGCGCGAAACGGTGGAGCAACCCCAGCAACCTTTCGTCGGAAACTCCGTCGACCAAGGTGTACAGCTCGATTAACTCGGCCGGCCAGCTTTGTCCCGTTCTCTCGATCGCGGCGTCCACACGGTCGCGCTCGGCTCCAGTGATCGTCATGCCGGGAAAGTGGACTCGCAGCCACTCGGTGATCCGGTTCCACTGATCACGAACTGAACCCGCCGGCGTTGAATGCGCGGCTCTTCGCGCGTGCGAAGAACCGTCGATCATCGCCTCGACAGCGGCGCGGCGCTGTGCGTTCTGTTCCTCAGTGACACACCGGCGGATCTCGGCTTCGAGTTCAGTACGGTCAAGACTCTGGCCACCAAAGCCCGATACCCGAGCGTTCGCGCTTCCCAACGACACCCAGATCATCGGCCGCGAACCGTCCTCCGCCGTAGCAAACTGCACACATACGTCTGCGATCTGCGCGATCGCGGCATCGTCACCGACGACGTAACCATCGCGTACGAGAACCTCACCGGAACCCGAGTCTGGCCGAGCAACCGCCCAATAGGTCACGAAGTGCTCCCTTTCATTCGACAATGGAAACCGACTGTCTGTCTCCGGGGATTGTCTCAGCCGGTCGGGGCGGCACGGGCAGTGACGTGGTCCGTATTCGTAGTGTTCGCGTTCGGAGCGATTGGTCCCGCGTCGCGTGTTGGTCGGGAGGTGGGAACGGCCTTCGTGTCGTGCTTGACAGAAGTTATTTATAATTGTCTTGTGGGGCAACCTCTTTGAGGCGATCTTGAAGTCGCTTGTCGGATCGTCGTCCGCGAACCCAACCCGCCTCAGTACATCGTGGCAATACAGAAATCCAGCAACAGCAGGCGTGGCATCTGAGATCGGGTGCTCGTGCGCCAGGAGGGTTCGTTGGCGAGACTGAGTCGTGGATCGGGTTCAGTGCCGTCGTCATAGAGCTGACGGGGTCAGCGCCGAAAGCGGCTGTCGTCGAGCGCTACCTCTCCGGCATCTGGGTATTCATTTGTCATGTCACTGAACAACTTTCGGGTGTGGGGTGAATATTCAGTGTCGTGGGGGGAGAGATGTCGTGTGAGCTGCATGTCGCCCCACTGATGGTGAGAACGGTCGGTGGTGCCAGTTCTCGGCACGGGGCGGTGGAGGTGAACGCACCTGTGTCGGTGGAGGCTGCGATCATCGAGCGTTGATGGCGATGTCCTCGTCGTACCGGCGAGCAGGTCGACTTCCCTTCATCGCACTCGATGAACAAAGATCGATTACAGGAGATCGACGTACTGAGGTCGGGCCTTCATGGCGTGTATGAGTAGCTCGTTTCCGCTGTCGAAGCGCAGCACAACCAGCTCCAGGAGGCGTCCGTTCGGGTCGAAGCCCAGCCGGAATTGGCGGGCGGGGTTATCGTCGTCCAAGTCGGCGACATAGACGTGGTGCTCTGCCGCGTAGATGCCGGCGTTTTCGCTGATTGCGTGTTTGAGTGCGGATTTGTGTGCTTTCACGCGACCTGGGTCCAGGCACGCACTGCTTCTCGGATCGCTTCGGACCGGGAGACGTGTTCTTGTTCTGCGCGGGCGTTCAAGGCTTCGAGCAATGCGGCGTCCATCCGTACGGGCACTACTGCGCCGGGGCCGGCGCCGAGGGTGGGCCGGCCGCGTTTGCGTAGCTTTTCGACGTCGTAGCCGGTTTCGGCTTCGTTTGCCCATTCTTCGATCATGTTGTCGGTGACGGGCTGATCGTTGATCGTTTCGTCAGTCATAGCTATTAGTGTAATACGAAATTGTGGCGGTGAATATCGTTCCGGATCCGGGTCCGGTGTGTCATCACAGGCGTCCATAGCCAATATCCCGTCCCTACCCGTCAGAGTGCATCGGGATGCGTCGGCGAGGCGCAGCAGGGCGGCACCACGATGGCCGGCATCGTTCGGGACGCCGGTCCTATGTTCTGGGTTCTGCTGCAGGACCGGCCATGAACTGATCATCTGGTTGCTGACCGAGTCAGCCAGCCGAAGCGAGTTATCGGGTCGAACACAGGCAGGGCGTTGTCTTGCGGCACGGACGGTTGTCCGAGAAATCAAGCTGTATTTGATGCTCGATGTTACGGAAACATCACCCAAGGCCTCAGAGGCCGGAAGACGGGGCCTGAGTAGGGAACCGATGACGCTCATGCTTTAGTCGATAGCTGCGTAGTGACTGAAAAATGTGGCTGTACTGTGCAGCTTCGTTCAGCCGTCTAGGTTCGGGTGCGTGACTAGTTCACGCATTCCTGACGGGGAACTGACTGCGATTCGGGAACGGACCTCGCTGGCAGATGTCGTTGAGGAGTTTACGAAGCTCAGTGGAGTGGGCGCGACGCGAAGAAGGGCTACTGTTCGTTTCACGGAGACCGCGCTGCGAACTTCGATGTTCGTGTTCAGTCGCAGTTATTCCATTGCGTTTCCTGCCATGAGACCGGCGGTATCTTCGGTTTCCTGATGCTGGCGGAGAAGGCCGACTTCAACTCCGCTGTGGTGATTGCCGCTGTACGCATCGGCTACCGCACCCACTGCCGGGACGACGAACCAACGTAGGAGCAGTGTCACGGCGCAGTGTTGCCGTCCTGCAGGGTCATTCCGCTGATTGCGGCATTGAAGTCCGATCCGTTCATGAACATCCAACCTTTGTGCAACTGCCCTAGATATTGGAACGGTCGCTCGACGCAAGTTGTATCGTCCCCGGCGTCTTCGCCTGCGACTCAGAGGTCTCGTGTAGTCCAGTGAAGAAGTAGGGGATCGCTCCTCATCGTCGCAGAAGGACAACGGGATGGCACTGATCTGCGGATCTCGTCCCGTGTCGCCGGGTATTCAGGATTGTCTGCGGTGAGAGGGCGGGTGACAGGCGTTCGGCTCGACGTCGCGGCCGCCGGCGAAGGGCTCCAACTACGCACCGGACGCATGGAGATCTCCAACGAGAGCGGACAGCTCCGCTGGGGCACTGTCGACGACAGAACTCTCGCCGCGACGTCGCCGCTCCGGGCAGCACAGTGATCAACACCGACCATTGGACCGAATGCTGGCCCGACCACCCCGTGATCAGGACATTCGACGAGCCGCGGGCAGTGAAAGTCGACATCGGCCCGGGCGCTCCCGCTCGGACGTGGGGGAGCATCACGCGCTGATCATGTGAGCATGCGCGTGAAAACGTCCGCGCTGTACATGTCCGGATACCTCGACGGAGCCTTGAAATTCTGGGCGAAAATGAACGACGGCCAATGGCTGGCCGGAGTAACCGTGCGTGTCACCGATGCCGGCGGAACCAATCTCGTCGAGATCGACCTGCTCGTGACTGCCGACGCCGTCACCGAAGTGCCTGCCACCTCGTGAACGCACCAAAAGGGCCGGTGAGTAGTACGCTCACCGGCCCTGCATGTACAAACACCACTCGGCGACCGGTACGGTCGTTGGGCGACCACCGCGGACATGCAGCCCGCGAGGGCGACGAGGGGCGGCCGACATCGCGCGGATGCCTTCGTGAGTCAGTCGTCGACGTTCTCCTCCAACAGCGTGCGGAAACTGGCCGCCAGTCGAACAACTGTGTTCCCGTTGTCATGGTCGACCAAGCACACGCTTCCGTCCGCAGCGATCCAGATCGGATTCCCCGACCCGTCGTCAGCGAACACCACCCCGTCGATGAGGGCACCGTATGCGTCACGTGCCCCAATGGTCAGCTCGATGCATGTCTCACGACCGGTAAGTTCGGCGTTGTCCCATGCGTGCACTGACACGCCCACGAAGCATCCACCCCAACGCCCCACGAACTCGGTGAAGTCTTTGTCCGGGACGATGTCGAGCGCTTGCAATCGCGTGTGAAGCTCGTCTGCCGGAATCGGACGGCCGGGACCGTAGAAGTCCACGGTCCGCTCGATGCGAGCGACCACCCCGTTTCCGAGAGCCATATCGGAAGGTTACTTACCGGCACAGGACACTAGGTCACCCCGCTCGGTCGGATCACCAATTGCATCCGCCTGCCCGGCGGCCCGGCCGCCTGCGGTGTCCCCCGAAGAGAACTCCGCTTCGCTCCGTCTGGAAAAGCGTTCTATTTGTTTCCTTACCGTGTTGCTGGGCGGTACTTGGCGAATATTTGTAGGTTCGGAGCTGCCTGGGAACGCCGGGTATGGCTCTTTTGTTTCTGCTGTGCGCATGGCTGAAGGAGAATGGCCGCCCGGTGTTCTCGACGACTCGACCGCTTATTGAGAGATGCGAACTATATCGCTGTGTAAGGACACGACGGAGAGGTCGTCCACCAGGTCTGTCAACCGAATCGAGAGCCGAAGGGGAACCCATGAAACCACTATGGGCAGGCATCGAGGCAGGTAAAACCCACCACCATTGCGTGGTGATCGACAGCGACGGAACGCAATTGTTCTCCCGCCGTGTCGCGAACGACGAAGCGGATCTGACGACGCTCGTCGACAACGTCCCCGATCGCGATCGGATACGCATACGCTCGGTGGATGGCGCGCAGGGTGGTGTTTGATCCGACTGAGCGGGAACTGTTCCACGAGCAGCGGCAAGGGTTCGACTGGACGCTTCTGCAGTCGGGGTTCGTGTTCCGGTACGCCACTCGGTTCCAGCTCGACAGCGCGTGCACACGACTCACAGACCTCGGCTATCTGGTGCATGAGCTCGAGGCGCAGGAATGGACCTCCGTTGAGGACATGCACGCCGCGTTCGCAGCATCACTGTCGTTTCCGGACTACTACGGAAAGAACCTGGATGCGTTCAACGATGTCCTCAGTGATGTCGCGAGCTTCAGCTATGGCAGCGACCCTGCGACGGTGGGAACTGTCCTTGCGATCGCGGACTTCGACGTGCTGCTGCACATCGACCGTCGGACCGGCCGGAGCATCCTGGAGATCTTCGCAAGGCAGGCGCGTCTGGCGGCTCTCTACGGACATCTGATGCTGTTCTTGGTGGAGACAATTGCGACGGATCTCGGGAAGGTCGGGGATGTCGACGTCTACGAGGGCACGGTGTGGGATACACCTCCGGACCCGCCGGTTCCTTTCGAGGAAGCTGACGTGCTCAAATTCGGGTTTCGGATCTATGCCACGTCCGATGAGGCTGCTGGGTATGTGTCCGTGCTCGACAAGGTGGTCGCACCCGTTCTCGGCGAGATCGAGCGGTGGCAGATTCTCGATCCCGCACTCGTACCGGAGAACTCAGTCCGTTTCCACCGAGAACATCCCGGTGCACGGCGACAGCCCGGCCAGCAATTCTGGGTCGTCCCATCGGTGTCCGCGGCGTTGGGGATGCCATGGCGCTCGGCGAAGAGATCTTTCGCGCCGTCGAGCGGGCATGCTCTTCGAGCAGATGTCACAGACGTTGTACAACATCGGCTATCAGGAAGCCGCGTTCGAAAAATATCAGGAGTTGGCCGACTTCCCGAACGGTAACCGGCAAGTGGATCCGTGACTGGTCCCCGATCCGGTAACGGATAGTGACCGGAGTGAGGATTCTGACGCGCTCGTGAGAAAGAAGCATGACGCGATGTTGCGAACCTGCAATCAGGGAGCCCGCACGCGTCAGCGAAGCTTCAGCGGCGATGTACCGGTCATCGTTCCTGAGTCGAGCTACCGTACCCGGCAATATGATCGACCAGTGCTCAACCATGTGATGGAGTCATGACACAGCGGTTTCTAAAGGTGCCGATTGTGCTCAAATCCGACGCGCCGCCCTCCACCGCGCCTTTCCATCTGGGTGGCCAGATTGGTGTCCACCTGTCATGGACGCCCACGCTGGGACGTTGGAGGCGAACCTCCGGTCGTTCGGTCAGCAGGCCGGCCGCTGCACGGATGCTTCGGATATCGTCGGCAACCAACGGGGCGCGTGGATCACGCTGGATGCCGATCGTTCCTTTCTTGTACGGAAAAGCTTCGACAGTGGGTGGGATCTGCGTTTCGTTGATCGGCATCTCAGGGCCGAAGTAGGTGCAACTGCCCACCGTTGCGTCGCCGGGCACGTTGTACTGAGGTGTGAGCTCCGCATCCCGGTAGAGCACGGCCGTGGGAGCGTCCCAGATATCGGCCATGGCCTGGACGAGTTTCAATGACAGTGAGATCAGAGATTCATCGGCGAAGCCCCCTGGGTACGGCCAGATGAAGGTGCAAAGTAAGGAACCTGCTCCTGCCGTACCCCCGAATCCGATGAGAATTTCGATGTTTCCGTTGTCGGTGAACAACCTGAGTTGATGCCCGAATGAGAGTGGGTAAATCCCGCCTGCGGCATCAGGAGACTTTCTGCTCTCGATCATTGCGGCCTCGAGGGAGGCCTCTGTCTGAGGCGTGAGGATCCGTCTACCATTCGATGCCAGAGCCTGCTCGACCGTAACGCCGTCGGGAAGGTCATTCCTCACGGAGCGATACATGTCGACGTCGAAGACCGGGTCAAGCTCTCGAAGGAACTGCAGTGACCGCGCTGCCAGCACTGCGGTGACCGATTCGGCTTCCGGCGGCCCCTTTCGCGCCATGACTTTCAAGGTCAATCCGGACGTCGGATCGCGACGTAAAGATGAAGCAGACAACGTCACTCCTACTCGAAGACGATCGGCCAATCCGAACAGGCTCTGGCGCTACACCGGATACCCGAACGCTGCGCGTACTGCCACGATGTCGGCGGCAGCGACCTCCATTGGCTTGTCTCCCAGCCGGATCAACGTGCCAGTGGGCAGTTCCTCTACCACCGCAGATTGGGGCAGCATGCTGCGATCGAGTGTGATTCCGGAATGGAAGTACGTCTCCCATCCCACCTCGACCTCGCCTTTCGACCGATTCTGAAGTTTCCTGTAGTCGCCGATGCTCCATCGAGCCCGATCCGGTTCCCAATGTTCGACGATCACTTTCATGATCGCGTCTCCGATGCCTGGGTCGAGCAACCGTCGCAGTTCGGAGGGAACATCCTTTTCCGTCGGCAACGCCACCTGAACACTGTTGGGTGCACTGGTTTCCACGCCGCCGACCCAGGCGATGATCGCCCGCGCGGTTCCGTCTTCCGGCGACAAACTGATGCTGTAGCCCGGCCCCGGGGTATCCGAGTATCCCATCTCCCCGGAGCGGGAGTGCTCGAAGATTCGCACCAACCCGTCCACACTGAGATCCGCAGTACCTCGACTTCGCTGCTTCGTATTCACCCACGGCAATGCCCAATCCGGGTCGATCGCTTCCAGGTCGTCGAGGAAGGCCCGCATCGTCTGCGCCACCTCCTGACTCGTCTGCACCCGCGTGCCCCAATATCCGATCACTGTCGGCCATCGCCCGACTATGCTCATCGCCCCGTCCTTTCCAGCCATTGCGTAATAGTCTCCACCGTCACACCGACGACATCTGCTTGCTCGAAACCTTCCCTGGCGAGTTCAGCATATTGCTCGTTGAGCATCACCCACACGAGCTCCGCGTCCATGCCAGCTTGTGCGAGGGCAGCAAGCTGCGCCCGTGCCGTATCAGGCCACTTCACTCGCCAGGTATCAGCGAACCACGCTGTGAGGCGAGGTTCACCGTTCCGGTCGAAGATGAACTCGTAGATGTGTTTCGCGTCGACGATGACGTTCATGTCCGGGAACCACCCGTCGAATTTGAGCGCGCCGTTCTTCGCGGCATCGAGCGGCAAGATGAAGGCGAACTTGCCGTCCACCAACGTGACGAGTTCCTGAAACACCCGATACGGCTTCAACTTCAGAGCGGCGTCGTATCGGTCACCTTCCTTCGCTTCACCCCACACACCGACATCGGTGCTATCCCGATCACCGATGATCCTGGACTGCAGCGTACGCAGATCCAACGGGCCGACTCCTTCGACCTCCACGATGTCCGGCGGTGTTTCCCCGGGTGCGAGTTGCGGTGGTTTTTCTCGTGCGAACGGCATCCACCACAACGGATCCTGTTCAACCCCTGGCCCTTCCGGGCTGTCAGGCTGTGTGGGAGGCATCGTGACCGCGGGTCGCTGCGTCGGGTCCTCGATGGCGCCAGGGCTGGGAATGGTGCTCGGATCGGTGGCGAAGGGGTCGAATTCCGGTGGGCCGGGTTGCTGTGGAGCGCCGGGAGCATCCGGATTCACCGGCACCTGACCGACATCGGGCAGAGTCGGCACACTCGGTTCCTCGACGTGACCTGGCGAGGGAACATTCGGGGTAGAAATCCCTGGTGTCAGGTTCGGCCCTGGATCACCAATCTCCCCCGGCGTGGATGATTCCCACTGGCCACGGTCGGGATCGCCGGGCGAAGTGGGTTGCGAGGGTTCCGGAATCGTGGGATCCGGGCGTGCAGGTTCATTCACGGAAGGGATCGCGGGTTGGTCATGTTCGGCAGGTGGAACGGTGCCGTCGATGACGGGTATGCCGCGCGGTGGCACTGCACCCGGCCGGGGAACACTCTGCGCCGGAACAGACGGTGCGCTGGTCGGGGGCCGGGTGGGTGTTGTCCGGTTCGAGACGATCAGGTCTTCGGCCCGGATCGCGCCGAGGCCCAGGCGGACCCCGCGCAGCGGTGGGACGACGAAGCTCATGACCTCGTCGGTGTAGGGCTGATCGTAAGCGACACCGGGGTCCAGATGCTGCGCGTCGCCTATCCGAACTGGTTCGCCGGTGCTCCAGTCGTACAGGGACAGTTCCGAGTTGGAATGGTCGAAAACCTGGTAGGGGCGTCCCTGCTCGTCGTAGGTGACCTGCAGGTCGTGCTCTTCTCCCTGGGCGTCGGTGTACGTCCAGCTCCACACGTTCGGCACTTTCGAGGCTGTGCCAGACCAGCTGGTTCCGTTTTCGTCCGTGAACGAGACGTCGGTGACAGCGGGTTCGGTGGTGTAGTCCTGCCCGCCGATGTTCGAAGTGATCGGCTCCTGGGTTTGGTCGGCGAGTATCGCGTCGCCGACAGGGTTTCCGGTTCCTGTTTCAGTGATCGGTGGTTCGGAGACCTCGGAGTTAGGGTCACCGGACATGAGATGGCCGAGGTCTGAATCTGCCGGGTCCGCAGGTTCTGTGGTGTAGTCCCGCCCGCCGATGTTCGAAGTGATCGGCTCCTGGGTTTGGTCGGCGAGTATCGCGTCGCCGACAGGGTTTCCGGTTCCTGTGTCGGTGATCGGTGGTTCGGAGACCTCGGAGTTAGGGTCACCGATTATGAGCTGGCCGAGGTCTGAATCTGCCGGCTCCGGGGGGTTGGCGGCGAGGACGTTTTGTGCGTCCCTGCGTGCTTGTTCGCCCTCCGGGGTCATCGGGCCGATGAAGTTCGCCTGCGCTTCGAGCGCAGCACGTTCTTCCGGTG
>NZ_MUZB01000022.1:0-77686 GCF_002076325.1 Rhodococcus sp. 66b | reverse complement strand
CGGCGGCATCGGCGCAGCCGCACTCTGCGGCGGCGGCGGACAAGGCGACGCACTCATCATCCGCGTCCCCAAGGCGTGAGTGTCTAAATACACCTGAACGAGCGCTCTCGCTCTGCGACGCCCCGTGGTTTTGCTCACACAACTACGGGGCGTCGTAGTTGTTCGGGCACAATGGCCTCATGGCGAACATCTTTGACGTATCCACTCCCGCGAAACGCTTCCGTCTGGTGGCGTGGTGGGAAGCTGTGACCTGGGCGGCCTTGCTGGTTGCCATGTTCTTCAAGTGGGTCCTCGGACACGAAGAAGCGATTCGCATCCCCGGAATGGTCCACGGCACCGCGGGCTTCCTGGTGTTCATCGTTGTTGCTCTGCTGACTGCGTGGTCGCTCAAGTGGGACATCAAGACCACGATCCTTGCGCTGATCTCGAGCGTTCCCCCGTTCGGCACCGTGATATTCGAACGCTGGGCAGTGCGAAACGGCAAGCTCGGTGAGCTGTCCACGGAGTTCGAGGCGTCCAAGGGCAACGCGGCGCTCGTCTGAGTGCTGCATCCCTCTACGTAGCTTCGCGCAACTCGTGACAAACTGGGAGTCGTGACTCGACCAGGTTCCAGGCCCCCCGCGCGTTCGTCCGCAGTTGCTGCCGCCATGAGCGGCGCAGTCGACTTGTCCGCCTTCAAAGAGCGGGCCACGGCCCCACCACCGCCGCGTAACACCAGCGGCGACGGGGCCGTTTCTGCTGTCTCCGGGGCAGTGATCGAGGTGACCGAGGAGAACTTCGAAAGCGAAGTCCTGCTGAAGTCGAGCCAGGTGCCGGTCATCGTCAACATCGGTGGCCGCGCATACGAGCCCTCGGTCGTGTTCACCGAAGTTCTCGAATCATTGGCGGCGCGCGCCGGCGGCAAGTGGATTCTTGCCAACGTCGACGTCGACGTGAGTCCTCGCATCGCGCAGGCATTCGGTGTCCAGTCGGTGCCGACGGTTGTTGCCGTCGCAGCTGGTCAGCCGTTGGCCGATTTTCAGGGCGCTCAGCCAGAGGCGCAGCTCAGTCAGTGGTTCGACGCAGTGCTCCAAGCTGTCGAGGGCAAGTTGAGTGGGCCGGTGTCCGACGGGGACGAACCGGTGGAGGAGGTCGAGGATCCTCGCTTCGTGGCCGCTGAAACCGCGCTGGACGAGGGCGATCTCGACGCCGCCATCGCTGCGTACCAGGTGATTCTCGACGCCGAACCCAACAACGCGGAGGCCAAGAGCGCTGTCCGCCAGGTGAAGTTCATGGCTCGGGTTCAGGGCGTCGATCCCGAGTCGATTGCGGCCGCGGATGCTGATCCGTCCAATCTCGAACTGCAGTTCGCTGCAGCCGACCTGGAAATGTTCGCCCAGCAACCCGAGGCTGCGTTCGCTCGCTTGATCTCGGTGGTATCGCGAACCGCCGGCGACGACAAGGCCGCAGCGCGGACGCGCCTGCTCGAATTGTTCGAACTGTTCGACCCGGCAGAACCGATCGTCATCGCGGCCCGGCGTAAGTTGGCTTCCGCTCTCTACTGACGTGTGGACCGGCAGCCGCTACTCCGTGTAGCGGCTGTCGCACACTTCTCGGCCACCCAGTACACCGGTCCGGAACGCGTCGACGCGCGCAAACCCGCTCGGCACCGTCTCACCGTTGACGTCACTGGCGGCGAGGCCGTCGGTCAGCAGCCCCGATACGGCTTCGTCGAGGTCGCCGGGGGAGAGTGTGACTTGAGCTCCGGACGCCGCAGCGTTGGTGGGACTGAGCGCTGCGGTGATGACGCCGGACAGGCAGGCGGCGCGCAAGGCAGTTTGCGGAGTGTCGAGCGATTGGCCGTTCTCCTTCTGCATCGCGAGGGTGTACCGCGACGCGAGCAGGACGTAGGCGTTGTAGTCACCGGTGATGTTGGTCTGGATCAACTCGCGCCGTCCGACGCGACCCGGCGTGCCGCGCTCGGCCAGGTCGTCGACGCTGATTCCGATGGTGTTCGTCGACGGGCAGTACGAGACGGGCTCGGTCGCAACGGCGTCGCTGCACCCGGTGTCTGCGCCGGTGAACACGACCTTCGGCGGCTCGGGTAGATCGAAGATGGCTTGGAATGTCTTCACGAACTCGTCGAGCGTTGCCTCGGTGACAGGCAGTTCTCCGGAGTCGTTGCCTTCGGCGAACTGCTGCGGGAGGTCTGCGCGTCGTGACTCGATTTCGTCGGCGTCCATCTTCGCGCAGGCACCGGCGCCGTCGGTGAAGCCGATCTGAGTGGCGGTGACACGCTCGAACGCCGAACCATGGTGGCTCTCAGGATCATTAGGGTCTTCGTCGCGGATGGCGACCGCCGAGGCCAACACCTTGTTGAGGCCGTCGGAGGTGTTCATCGTGAAGTGTGCGGCCTTGTCCTCGGCGACGTGCCGCAAGAAGGCGCCACCGAAACAGTCGGCTTGCTGTTCTCGCACCAGGGCCGCATCTCGTTTGCCGCCGACGATCCCGGCTTTGCGTTGAACGGCGTGGCCGTACTCGTGCGCGAAAATGAAGGCGACGGCCACTTCGCCGAACTTCTCGCGTACCTCGGGCAGTAGCAGTTCGCGATCCCAACCGATGGTGTGATCGATGCTGCAGTACCCGGCGTTGATGAGTTCTTCGGTGGTCTCTTCGCAGAAGTCCGGGCCGTTCGATTCGGTGGGGTCCCACGAGATCAGCTCGTCAACCGGCTCGAAGGGCTTGTCGAACAGAGCCGGGTACTCGGCGGCCCAGTAAGTTTCGATGTCGGTGATGGCGTTGGCCGCCAGGGCGTCGATGTCCCCGCCGTCGGTACCGGTGATTGCTCGGTCCGCATTGGGGGCTCCCGGGCGCAATCCGCTGGGGCCTGCTGTTGCGTCGAGTCCGGCGACGCGGAACGGATCGTGATAGATCGAGACGGCGTGCCCGTTCGTTCCGCTGGCACAACCGGCGAGCAGTGCGGCCACTGCGAACAGTGACGACGTGACAATGACTACTCGCCGGCCGACCATCAACGCTCCAGACTTATCCAAATCGCTCCAGCAGCTGGCAGCGCCACCTGTGCGGAGGCTGGCCGACCGTGCCACGAACGCGACGTTGCCGTGACCGCTCCGAGGTTCCCGACTCCGGAGCCGCCATACACCTCGGCATCGGTGTTGAGAATTTCCACCCATCGGCCGGGCTCTGGTAGCCCGACGCGGTAGCTCGAGTGCTCACTGCCCGAAAAGTTGAACAGGCAGGCGACAATCGAACCGTCAGTACCGTAACGCAGAAAACTGAGGACGTTGTTCTCGGTGTCGTTGGCGTCGATCCAGGAGTATCCGCCGGGGGAGGTGTCGAGGGTCCACATCGCCGGATGACGTCGGTACGCGGAGTTGAGATCTCCGACCAGTCGCTGGACGCCGCGGTGGAGAGTGCCGGTGTACTGATCGTCGAGTTGCCACCAGTCGAGGCCGCGTTCTTCGGACCATTCCGCGCTCTGACCGAACTCCTGTCCCATGAACAGCAGTTGCTTGCCCGGATGCGCCCACATGTACGCAAGCAGTGAGCGCAGGCCGGAAGCCTTGGCGAAGTCGTTGCCGGGCATCCGGGTCCACAGAGTTCCCTTGCCGTGCACCACTTCGTCATGGCTGATCGGTAGCAGGTAGTTCTCACTCCACGCGTACATCAGCGAGAAAGTGATCTCGTGATGGTGGTAAGTCCGGTGCACCGGGTCGTGACCGAGGAACCCGAGGGTGTCGTGCATCCACCCCATGTTCCACTTCATGTTGAACCCGAGGCCACCGACATTGGTCGCCCGAGTGACTCCGGGCCACGCCGTCGACTCCTCGGCGACGGTGACGACTCCTCGGTGGTTCTTGTGGACGGTGGCGTTCATCTCCTGCAGGAACGCAACAGCTTCGAGATTCTCGCGGCCACCGTGAATGTTGGGAGTCCATCCACCTTCCGGACGTGAGTAGTCCAGGTACAGCATCGATGCGACGGCGTCGACGCGCAGTCCGTCGATGTGGAACTCCTCGAGCCAGAAGAGCGCGTTGGCGACGAGGAAGTTCCGGACCTCGCGGCGACCGAAGTCGAATACGTATGTGCCCCAGTCCAACTGCTCTCCGCGACGCGGATCCGCGTGCTCGTACAACGGCGTTCCGTCGAAACGGGCAAGGGCCCATTCGTCTTTGGGGAAGTGTGCAGGCACCCAGTCGACGATGACGCCTATCCCTGCGGCGTGCAGGTGGTCGACGAACCAGCGGAAGTCATCCGGGGTGCCGAAGCGGGAGGTCGGTGCGTAGTACGAGGTGACCTGGTACCCCCACGATCCACCGAACGGATGCTCGGAGACGGGCAGCAGTTCGACGTGGGTGAATCCGGTTTCGGTGACGTATACGGCGAGTTGCTCGGCCATCTGTCGGTAGTCGAGTCCCGGACGCCACGATCCGAGGTGCACCTCGTACACGCTCATCGGGGACTGCGAAGGGTCGACACCAGCGCGGGTTTCCAGCCAGGCCGCGTCGTTCCATTCGTGCGAACTGGTGGTCACTCGCGACGCCGTCGCCGGCGGTACCTCGGTACCGAATGCCATGGGATCGGCCTTGTCGCGAACCGAGCCGTCGTGGCCGTGGACCCGGAACTTGTACAGCGAACCGACTGCGATGTCGGGCAGGAAGAGTTCCCAGACCCCGGTGGAGCCGAGGACTCGCATGGGGGCGAATTGCCCACTCCACCCGTCGAAGTCGCCGACGACGGTCACGCCGCGGGCGGCCGGAGCCCAGACGGCGAACGAGGTGCCGTCGACGGGTCCGTCCGGTGTCTCGTACGAACGCGGATGTGCGCCGAGGATGTCCCACAGTCGTTCGTGCCGACCTTCGCCGAACAGGTGAAGGTCGAGTTCACCGAGAGTCGGCAGGAATCGGTAAGGGTCGGCTGCGAGAACCGTGTGGCCACCCGGGTACGTCACGGAATAGCGATAGTCGATCAGGTCGGGGTAGGGGACCAGAGCCGCGAAGATCCCGTTCGAAACATGTTCGAGAGGAAAGGTTTTGCCGCCGATGACGGCGCTGACGGACTCGGCGTTGGGACGCAACGCTCGCAGAACGGTGCCGTCGGCGTGGGGATGGGCGCCGAGAACACTGTGCGGATCGTGATGTTCACCGCGCGCCAACAGTTCCAGATCGTGATTGTCCGGCGCGATACCCGAAGGGGACTTTTCGGTTGGCATCACTTGCCTCCACCTGCGCGGTGCGCATTGCGAGCTTGGTAGGCCAGAGAGATCCGGGCCGGATACGGAACGGGTGGGAGCGCGAGGATGTGCGCCACCGAACGCCAGGGCTCGAGGCGGACGAAATTGGCCTGGCCCCAATTGAACTGCTCACCGGTAACCTCGTCGAGCACGGTCATGTGGTCGTGCCATTCCCGGCCGAGCGCCGGCATGTCCAACCAGACGGTGCCCTCTTCTGCCGCGAACGGGTTGAGGTTGATCACCGTCAGGACGGCGTCACCGGTCGAGGCGTCGAACTTCGAGTAGGCGATCAACGCGTCGTTGTCGATGTGGTGAAAGTGCAGGTTCCGCAACTGCTGCAGGGCCGGGTGTGCACGCCGGATGCGGTTGAGAGCGGTGATCCACGGCTCGAGAGATTCGCCTCGCGCTGCCGCTTCGGCGAAACGGCGCGGCCGAAGTTCGTATTTCTCGGAGTCGAGGTATTCCTCGCTGCCGGGGCGAACGGCTTGATGTTCGTAGAGTTCGTAACCGGAGTAGACGCCCCACGTCGGCGCCAGGGTGGCGGCGAGAGCTGCTCGCAGTGCAAACATTCCGGGCCCACCGTGCTGGAGGGACTCGTGCAGGATGTCCGGTGTGTTCACGAAAAGGTTCGGTCGGGCCTCGTCGGCCTTTGCCGCCAGCTCGTTACCGAATTCGGTGAGCTCCCACTTCGCAACTCGCCAGGTGAAGTACGTGTACGACTGCGTGAACCCGCGCCGGGCAAGGCCGTACATGCGCGCCGGACGAGTGAAAGCCTCGGCGAGGAACAAGACGTCGGGGTCGGTTTTCTTGACTTCCGAGATGAGTGTCTCCCAGAAGTTGGGCGGCTTGGTGTGCGGGTTGTCGACACGAAAGATCTTGACTCCGGCATTGATCCAGTGGCGGACCACGCGCAGGATTTCCTTGTCCAGACCGCGAGGATCGGTGTCGAAGTTGATCGGGTAGATGTCCTGATACTTCTTGGGCGGGTTCTCGGCGTAGGCGATGGTGCCGTCGGGAAGGACGTTGAACCACTCCGGATGCTTCTGAGCCCATGGATGATCCGGGGCGCACTGCAGCGCGAGATCCAGTGCCACTTCGAGATCCAGCTTGCGGGCCGCAGCGACGAAGGCCTTGAAGTCCTTGAGCGTGCCGAGTTGGGGGTGAACAGCGTCGTGCCCGCCGTCGGCAGAGCCGATCGCCCACGGCGAACCAACGTCGCCGGGTTCGGGGGTGAGGGTGTTGTTGCGACCCTTGCGGTTGATCTCGCCGATGGGATGGATCGGCGGAAGGTAGACGACGTCGAAACCCATTGCGGCGATGCGGGGCAGGTCTTCGGCAGAGGTACGGAACGTGCCGTGCTGCGGTACTCCGTTCTCGTCCCATCCACCGGTCGAACGGGGGAAGAACTCGTACCAGGAGCCGAACAGCGCACGGCTGCGATCGACGACGACAGGGTGGGACTCGCCCTTGGTGACCAGTTCGCGAAGTGGAGTAGCGCGGAGCAGTTCGGCGACGTCGGAGGCGAAGGCCGGAGCGACGCGAGCAGTCAGCGCCTGATCGCTGCGCAGCGACGCCGTGACGGCCTCGAGCCTGGACCTGTTGCCCCGCGGCACTTCGTGCGCGGCCTTTTCGAACAGGCGCGCACCGATTTCCAGGTCGTTGGCCAACTCGGCCGCCCCTTGCCCGACGGCGAGCTTTGCTTCCACGGCGTGCTTCCAGGTGGCGATGGGATCGCTCCACGCCTCGATCCGGAACGACCACATACCTTCGGCGGACGGCGTGAACACCGCGTCGACGGTGTCCGGTTCGGTCCCGGGATCCATCGGAATGCGCAGCGGCTTGGTACCGCGCGGACCACGCACGACAAGAGTGGCGGAAATGGCGTCGTGGCCTTCTCGCCACACGGTGGCGTGCACCGGGAAGACTTCACCGACCACGGCCTTTGCCGGATAGTTACCCGAGATCTCGGGTACCACGTCGTCGATACCGAGGCGTCCTGACACGGGAAGCTCCATTTCTGATGATGGATCGCGGTAAAACTTTCTTTCGCCGGGTTCAACCGTAGTGGGTGCGACGCTGGAGTGCTGATAACGACGAATTCGGGTCTGTCGGTGGTCAGGTCGGCTCGGGCGTTCGGTTCCACCGGACAGAGTGCAAGGAACTCGACTAGGGTTCGCGGGGTGAAAGCCTTGCGTCGGTTCACTGTCCGAGCCCACATTCCGGAGCGCCTCGCCGCGCTCGGCCCCCTGTCCACCAACCTTCGGTGGTCGTGGCATCCCGAGACACAGGATCTGTTCTCGCGACTCGACCCCGAACTCTGGCAAGCAGTCCAGTTCGATCCGGTCCGCATGCTCGGGGAAGTCAACCCCACCCGTCTCGACGAACTCAGCAGTGACGAGGCATTTCTCGGTGACCTCGACACTGCAGCAGCCGATCTCGATGCCTATCTGAGCACGCCGCGCTGGTATCAGTCCCAGCAGGCCAAGGGCACATCGTTGGCCGGCGGAATTGCGTACTTCTCCATGGAGTTCGGAGTCAGCGAAGTTCTGCCCAACTACTCCGGCGGATTGGGCATCCTCGCGGGCGATCACCTCAAGGCCGCGTCCGACCTCGGGCTGCCGCTCATCGGCGTCGGACTGCTCTACCGATCCGGCTACTTCCGCCAGTCGCTGACCGCCGACGGTTGGCAGGCCGAGCACTACCCGCCGCACGACCCTCAAGGGTTGCCTCTTCGTTTGCTGACGGACGCAGGCCCGACTTCCGACGACGGATCACCGGTCGTCATTCACGTCGCGATGCCCGGTGGACGAGTGCTGCGTGCGCGAGTGTGGATCGCTCAGGTCGGACGAGTGCCGTTGCTGCTGCTCGATTCCGACATCTCCGAGAACGACGCGGATCTGCGCGGCGTCACTGACCGTCTTTACGGTGGGGACCAGGATCACCGCATCAAGCAGGAGATCCTCGCAGGTATCGGCGGCGTCCGCGCGGTGCGTGCCTACACCGCGGCGTACGGATTGCCCGATCCCGAGGTTTTCCACATGAACGAGGGGCATGCCGGATTCCTCGGCATCGAACGGATTCGGGAACTTGTGACCACCAGCGGTCTGGACTTCGATTCGGCTCTGGCCGCGGTCCGCGCCGGAACGGTCTTCACGACGCATACTCCGGTTCCCGCCGGAATCGACCGCTTCCCGGCGGATCTGGTCCGTCACTACTTCGGTGGAGCGAACGGCGAGAACGAATCGAGTTTGCTTCCCGGTCTGACCGTCGACCGCATAGTCGGGATGGGGCGCGAATCCGATCCGTCGATCTTCAACATGGCGCACATGGGTCTTCGCCTGGGCCAGCGAGCCAATGGCGTCTCGAAGTTGCACGGCATCGTCAGTCGCGACATGTTCAACGGTCTCTGGCCGGGATTCGACGCCGACGAGGTGCCGATCGGATCTGTCACCAACGGTGTCCACGCTCCGACGTGGGCGGCGCCGGAGTGGATGGACGTGGCCAGGCGGATCGTGGGGCAGGAGCAACTCGAAGAAGCGCGAGGTTGGGAGCGCCTACACGAGTTGTCGGCCACCGAACTGTGGGAAACACGTAATGCGTTGCGCGGCAAGTTGGTCGACGAAGTCCGTCGTCGCGTCCGAGCGTCGTGGCTCGAACGCGGCGCGACCGAAGCTGAACTCGGCTGGACTACTGGAGTTTTCGATCCCAACGTCTTGACTGTCGGATTCGCCAGGCGCGTGCCTACGTACAAGCGGTTGACGCTGATGCTGCGTGATCCCGAGCGTCTGCGTGCGATGTTGCTCGACGAGAAGCGTCCGGTGCAGTTGGTGGTGGCAGGTAAGTCGCACCCCGCCGACGACGGCGGTAAGGCACTCATCCAGCAGGTCGTACGGTTCGCCGACGAAGCGGATGTGCGTCACCGCATCGTCTTCCTGCCCGACTACGACATGTCGATGGCCCGGTACCTCTACTGGGGCTGCGACGTGTGGCTCAACAACCCACTTCGCCCACTCGAGGCGTGCGGCACTTCCGGCATGAAGTCCGCGCTCAACGGTGGACTCAACCTCTCCATTCGCGACGGATGGTGGGACGAGATGTACGACGGCGAGAACGGATGGGCCATTCCGACGGCCGACGGTGTTCTCGACGACGTGCGGCGTGACGATCTGGAAGCCAGCGCGCTCTACGAACTTCTCGAGCACGCGGTACTGCCGACGTTCTACGACCGTGATGCAGCCGATCTGCCGACGCGCTGGGTCGAGAGGGTTCGACACACCCTCGAGAATCTGGGCCCGAAGGTGTTGGCATCACGCATGGTTCGTGACTACGCCGTCGACTACTACGCCCCTTCGGCGGAATCAGCTCGAGCGGTAGTGGCGGACGATTTTGCCGGCGCGCGTGAGGTGGCCGAGTTCCGTCGTCGCATCGAATCGCAGTGGCCGTCGGTCGCCGTCGAGCAGGTTGACGGTTCCGGACTGCCGGACACTCCGGAGATCGGTGCGACCATCTCGTTGAAGGCCAAGGTCCGCCTCGGCGGCTTGTCGGTCTCGGATGTCCAGGTCCAGGCAGTCCTGGGACGCGTCAGCCCGGGTGAGGAACTCACCGACGTTGTGACGTTCCCGATGACACACTTCGGCGCCGAGGACGGAACCGAGATCTTCGAAGCCGAGGTTGCGCTTCCGGTCTCCGGTTCCGTGGGTTACACCGTGCGGGTGTTGCCGCATCACCGCTTGTTGGTCGATGCGTCCGAACTCGGGTTGGTGACCACTCCGAGCGTCTGACGTATTGCATTCTGCCCCGGTCCGTTCGGTCGGTACCGGGGCAGAATTGTGCCCGGGTGAGAACTGGGTCAGGGACGTGAGTCGCGGATGCGGGTGAGCGCCTTGCGGACGACTTCGGGGTTGGTCGTCTCCCAGAAGGGCGGCAGCGATGCGCGAAGGTAACCCGCGTATCTCGCCGTGGCCAGACGCGGATCGAGCACGGCCACCACGCCCTTGTCGTCGGTGCTGCGAAGCAGGCGACCCACGCCCTGTGCCAGGAGCAGCGCCGCGTGATTGGCCGAGACGCTGAGAAAGCCGTTACCGCCATGGGATTCGATGGCTTGTTGGCGAGCCATCAACAGTGGATCGTCCGGGCGCGGGAACGGAATCCGGTCCAAGATGACGAGGCTGAGCGATGGGCCAGGGACATCGACGCCCTGCCACAGGGACAACGTGCCGAACAGTGACGTGGGTTCGTCCTTGGCGAAGGCCTTGACGAGGGTGCCGGTGGCGTCGTCGCCCTGGCACAGGATCGGGGTGTCGAGGCGTTCGCGCATCGCCTCCGATGCGGCTTTGGCGGCGCGCATCGATGAGAACAAGCCGAGGGTGCGTCCGCCGGCAGCCTCGACGAGTTCGGCGATCTCGTCGAGATAGACCGGGGAGAGGCCGTCGCGGCCGGGCGTGGGCAGGTGGCGGGCAATGTAGATGATGCCGGCCTTGGCATGGTCGAAGGGCGACCCGACGTCGAGTGAGTTCCAGCGGAAAGCAGAAGCGTCAGAAGGTGCTTCAGTGCCGATGGCGGTACCCGAGTCGGGTCGCACCGACGATTCCGCAGGAAGGCCCCAGTTGACGGCGAGACCGTCGAACGATCCGCCGACGGTCAGTGTCGCGGAGGTGAGAACGACGGTGGATTCGGCGAACAGTCGCGAGCGCAGCAATCCGCCGACGGAGAGCGGAGCCATCCGGACGGAGCGCCGCACCGATCCGCGGAACTCGTCCGAGGACAGCCAGACGACGTCCTTGCGCTTGGCCGGGTCTGGTTCGTCGAAAGCGGTGAGAATACGCACGGCACTGTCGTGGACGTCGTCGACGGACGAGAGCGCAGCGTTGCGGGCTGCAGCGGCTTCGGGGTCTGCGGCTGCCATGCCCGGTTTGGCCGGACCGATTGCGGTGCGCAGCGACCAGGCCGCGTCGCGTATCGCGGCCAGTGCGGGCGCCGCACCGTCCGGGAGGCCTTCCCATCGACCTGGACGCAATTCCTCGAGGAGCCCCGCCCAACCCTCGCCGGCGGCTTCGAGTCGGTCGGCGTCCTGCTCTTCGGCGATCTTGCCGCAACGCCTGGCCGCGGCACTGATCGAAGAAGCTGTGAGATCGGCCGTGGCAACACCGGTGACGCGGTCGACCAATTCGTGGGCTTCGTCGATCACCACGACGTCGTGGTCAGGGAGGATCTGGATGCCGGTGATGGCGTCGATAGCGAGCAGCGCGTGGTTGGTGACGACGACGTCGGCCTTCGACGCCTCGACGCGGGCGCGCTCGGCGAAGCAGTCCTCACCGACCGGGCATTGGTTCTTTCCGATGCACTCGCGGGAGGTGACGCTGACCTGCCGCCACGCCTGATCGGATACCCCCGGTACCAATTCGTCACGATCACCGGTTTCGGTGTCGGAGGACCATTCGGTGAGGCGGACGACCTCCCGGCCCAGACGCGAGACCGTGAACGGATCGAACAACTCGTCCTCGGGCGGCTGTTCCGACGCGCCGGTGTGAATCTTGTTCATGCACAGGTAGTTGTTGCGGCCCTTGAGGATTGCGAACTCGGCGCGCCGGCCGAGTGGCTTCTCCAGTGCATCGGCCAGCCGTGGCAGATCTCGATCGACGAGCTGGCGCTGAAGCGCGATGGTGGCAGTGGACACGACCACAGTGCGCCCAGACTCGACCGCATGGCGCAGGCTCGGAACGAGGTAGGCGAGTGACTTACCGGTACCGGTGCCGGCCTGGACGGCCAGATGCTCGCCCGTGTCGATCGAGTGCGCCACGGCCGACGCCATCGTCAGCTGACTGGTTCGTTCGGCACCGCCGAGCGACCGCACCGCTGTCTGGAGCAGTTCGGGAACGTTCGGGAGTTGATCGGCCACCCACGAAGGTTAATGGATCCCTACGTCAGAAACGTCCACGGATGATTCCCGGGGTAGTTCCCCGGCATTCGAGTCTTCTTCCGACGACGCCTCGTCTCGCCCGATCAGCTGCACTCCCGCCTCCTGCATCTGTACCAATGCCGACTCGATCGTGGCAGTCGACACACCTGCGGTGAAGGGGAGAAGGACCGTCGTGGCGAATCCCGCGCGCGCCGCGTCGATGGCCGTGGCCTTGACACAGTGATCTGTGGCAATGCCGATCACGTCGACGTCGGTGATCTTGTGGGCGCGGAGCCAGTCCTCGAGCGTCGTGCCGTCCTCGGCTGCTCCTTCGAAACCGGAATAGGCCGCGCTGTAGGCGCCCTTGGAGAAGATCGCCGAACCGGCGACGGAAGCGTCGAACGCCGGGTGGAACTCGGCGCCGGCCGTCCCGACGACGCAGTGAATCGGCCAACTGTCGACGAAGTCTGGGGTCTCGGAGAAATGCGCCCCAGGATCGATGTGGAAATCGCGAGTCGCGACTACGGCGTCGTACTCGTGGGAGTTGACGAAATCGTTGACGGCCGCCGCAATCGCAGCACCGCCGTCGACCGCGAGAGCGCCACCTTCACAGAAATCGTTCTGAACGTCGACGACGATCAGTGCTTTAGCACTCACTGGTGCTCACCTCCGGAGAATCGAACGGGCACAGCCGAGTCTCCGCGCGAGAGCTTGAGTCCTTCCCACGGCAGGCTCACGAGCCCGGCCTTCAGAACTGCGCGGCTCTCTTCGAGCGTCGGTGCGCTCTCGACGACCTTGCCTTCGCGAACCAACGAGATCAGCAGTTCGGTTGCGCCGTCCGCCTCGGAAACCGGAGCGGGCGAGCCGGCAGGGTAGATGACTTCTTCGACGATCGTTCCGGTCGGGCGAACCACGCGCAGTGCCTTCTTGGCGCCGCCGCGAGATGCCTTGTTGGTGCTTCTCTTCTCGACCGCGATTCCGTCGACCTCGACCAGCTTGTAAACCATGCCTGCGGTGGGCGCGCCCGATCCGGTGACCAGTGAAGTACCGACACCGTACGAGTCGACGGGTTCGGCGCGCAGAGCCGCGATCGCGTACTCGTCCAGGTCGCCGGAGACGACGATGCGTGTCTTGGTAGCACCGAGATCGTCGAGTTGTTGGCGTACCTGACGAGCAAGAACGCCGAGATCGCCGGAGTCGATGCGAACCCCACCCAGCTCGGGTCCGGCAACGGCGACAGCCGTTTTCACACCCTCGGTGATGTCGTAGGTATCGACGAGCAACGTGGTGGATACGCCGAGTGCCGCGACCTGACCGCGGAATGCCGCTGCCTCGTCCGGACCGTCTTCGGTGGTGTGCAGGAGAGTGAAGGCGTGCGCACTGGTACCTGCGCTGGGTACGTCGTGACGCCGCGCGGCTTCGAGGTTGGAGGTGGCGTCGAAGCCGGCGAGATACGCGGCACGTGAAGCGGCGACGGCGGCCTGTTCGTGTGTACGACGCGAGCCCATCTCGATCATCCGTCGACCGCCCGCTGCGCTCACCATGCGGGCTGCGGCCGAAGCGATCGCGCTGTCGTGGTTGAGGATCGAGAGAATTAAGGTTTCGAGGATGACGCACTCGGCGAACGTTCCGCGGACCGAGAGGATCGGTGATCCGGGGAAGTAGAAATCGCCCTCGCGGTAGCCGTCGATGTCACCGGAGAATCGATAGTTGCGCAGCCACTCGACGGTCGTGTCGTCGAGGAACTTCGCAACGATCGCCAGTTCCGGTTCGCCGAACCGGAACTGCTCGAGTGCGTCGAGAAGGCGTTCGGTACCGGCGACGACGCCGTAGCGACGACCGTCTGGCAGCCGCCGTGCGAATACCTCGAAACTGCAGTTGCGGAAGGCAGATCCGTCGGCGAGAGCCGCCGAGAGCATGGTCAGTTCGTACTGATCGGTGAGCAGTGCGGTGCTGGCACCGGCGTCGCGGATGTCGGAAATTTGCGTAGGCACGCACACAACTCTATGCGCGAGACGACGTGGGTGGGTGTTGTCGCCTCTCGTCGCGCCGTACCCTGGATACATGGTTTTCGGCGGCGCGACCGTGTCCGGCACTTACTCGGCGAACGTAACGATGAGAGGCGCTACGGCTTCTTCTCCTCAAGCCACGCCCGAGCAGTCGGAGGCTGTTGCGACCATCGAAGCCGCAGATCGGCCCTGGGTGACCATCGTCTGGGACGACCCGGTCAATCTCATGCATTACGTGACTTACGTGTTCCAGAAGTTGTTCGGTTACAGCAAAGCCAAGGCCACCGACCTGATGATGCAGGTCCATTCGGAGGGCAAGGCCGTGGTCTCGAGCGGTTCGCGCGACAAGATGGAGGCCGATGTTCGTCGCCTCCACGCTGCCGGTCTCTGGGCCACGATGCAACGCGACGACACCTGAGAAAAGCACTTTTTCGACCGATTTGTTCGCCTAACTCGTAGACGGGAGTCCGACGCGTGCGGACGTGGAGTAGGAAGAGTTCACTCGGCGGAGTGAAGTTCAAGTCCGAGATGGACGGCCACGAGGCGGCGGTTCTGCGCTCGCTCGTGGAGTCGGTGACCGGGCTTCTCGACGAGCGCGCGTCTTCGGCGCCGCAAGACGAGCTCGCCGCGCTGACGGGTCTTCGTACCGGAAATTCGGAGACGCCCGACAATCCGGTGTTGGCGCGTTTGCTTCCCGACTTCCAGCGCACCGATCCGGACAAGGTCGCTCCGGACAGTGACGATCTCGACGACGCCGGCGCCAATGTCAACGGCGCGCTGCGTAGTTTGCACGAACCCGAGATCATCGACGCCAAGCGTGAGTCCGCTCGCATGTTGTTGGCTTCGCTTCCGGAGGCCGGCGGCAAGGTCGTTCTCACGCAGGAACAGGCCGATGCGTGGCTGTCCTCGCTCAACGACGTCCGTCTCGCGCTCGGAACCAATCTCGGCATCGACGCCGACACCCCGGAGAGCCTCGAACCCGACGACCCGCGCGCCCCGCATCTCGACGTCTATCACTGGTTGACGTGGATGCAGGACTCCCTCGTCCAGGCGCTCATGCCATGACCACGACGCGGACCGGGCCCACTGATTCACTGACAGATGTCGCCGGCCTCGCTGTCGGCCATCACCACAAGCTCGACGAGGGAGCCACTCTCGGAAGCGGCGCAGCCACCGGCTGCACGGTCGTGCTCGCGTCGGCCGGTGTGGTTGCCGGAGTCGACGTCCGCGGCGGCGGTCCGGGTACCCGCGAGACCGACCTACTCGACCCGAGCCATTCGGTCCAGCAGGTCAATGCCGTGCTGTTGACCGGCGGTAGTGCCTACGGACTTGCCGCGGCCGATGGAGTGATGCGCTGGCTCGAGGAACACGATCGCGGGATCGCGATGGGTGCTCCTGGTCAGGTGGTACCGATCGTGCCCGGCGCCGTGATCTTCGATCTGCCGGTGGGGGACTGGACCGTTCGTCCGACCGGAGACTTCGGATTCCTCGCTGCCGACACCGCTTCGCGCGAATTCGCCACGGGCACGGTCGGCGCCGGCGTAGGTGCCAGAGCCGGAGCGCTCAAGGGTGGGGTGGGAACGGCCAGCGTCGTGATCGCCGACGGCCCGGCCGAGGGTACGACGGTCTCCGCGTTGATCGTGGCGAACCCGGTGGGTTCGGTCTTCGATCCCAGAACAGGCTTGCCGTGGGGCGTCGGCTCGGACGGGGCGGAGTCGTTCGGGCTCAGGCTTCCCGACGCGTCCGAACTCGCGGCGGCCAACGCCGTTGCAGCCAAGGGAACAGTCCTCAACACCACGATCGGTGTGGTCGCCACTGACGCCGCCTTGGCAAAAGCCGGGTGCCGACGCGTCGCCGTCGCAGGGCATGACGGTCTGGCTCGTGCGATTCGGCCCGCGCATTCGCCGCTCGACGGCGACACGATCTTTGCGCTCGCCACCGGCGATCACACTCCGAATTCGGAGATCGCGGTTCCGGCCGCTTTTCCGAACGATCTGCCGATACTCGATGCGGTGTGTGCCGCCTCGGCGCAGGTTGTCGAACGTGCGATCGTCACAGCGATTCTCGACGCCACGTCGGTAGCCGGAATCCCGAGCTACCGCGAACTCTTTCCGTCGGCATTTCTCTAGGCAGCGCTCCGGGAATCGGCGGTAATCTCGAATTGAGCCTGGTCGCGAGTGACCGAATCAGAAAACCGGATCGACGGTGGAGGACGCACACGATGACGATGGATTTCAACAATCCGGACTTCGGCACCCGGACGCCGGCACCGAAATCCGGTCCGCCCTCGGTGTGGAAGCAGTCGGCCGTGTTGGTGGGCGGCTTCGCGATCCTGCTCTACGTGATTGAGATCGTGGATGCCATCTCCGGTCAGAACGTCCAGAACGCCGGCGTCACCCCGCGCACGCTCGACGGCCTGTGGGGAATCCTGTTCGCCCCGGTCCTGCACGACGACTGGGCTCACCTGATTGCCAACACCATTCCGGTCCTGATCCTCGGGTTCCTCGTGCTGGTGTCGGGAATTGCGCGCGGACTCGCGGCGACCGGCATCATCTGGGTGATCGGCGGTGTCGGGACCTGGTTGTTCGCCGGCTCGAATTCGAATCACGTCGGTGCGTCCGTGCTGATCTTCGGCTGGGTCACCTACCTGCTGGTGCGCGGGTTCTTCACGCGGAGTTTCACACAGATCCTGATCGGCGTTGCCGTCTTCGTCGTGTACGGCGGAGTGCTGTGGGGCGTTCTCCCGAGCGATCCACGGGTTTCCTGGCAAGGACATCTGTTCGGAGCGATCGGCGGCGTGGTGGCCGCCTGGGCGCTGACGTCGGGGGAGAGGGCCAAGCGCGCAGGGTCGGCGCCGGCCGTCCGACCACCGAGTTTCTGAACGGACGTGGGTCACACCCTCGCTGCGGTGTGACTTCGACGCGCCAAAACCACCAAGAGCTTTTTTCCAGACGGGTAGACGTGGCAGCATGACCGGTATGCGCATGACCGTCCTGGGGTGTTCCGGCAGCGTCACGGGTCCGGATTCACCGGCTTCGGGATACCTGCTCACGGCACCGGGAACTCCGCCGCTCGTGATCGACTTCGGCCCGGGAGTTCTTGGGGCGTTGCAGCGATACGCCGATCCGGGCGAGGTGACGATCCTGCTTTCGCACCTTCATGCGGACCACTGTCTCGACATGCCCGGCCTGCTCGTCTGGCGTCGCTATCACCCCAACCCGCCGGTCGGGCGGGCTCTGGTTTACGGCCCCACCGACACGGCCTGCCGCATCGGAGTGTCCTCCGCCGAGTGTGCCGGCGAGATGGATGACATCTCCGACACCATCGACGTCCGGCTCTGGGCCGAGAACGAGCCGGTGACGTTCGGAGAACTGAGCGTCGTCGCCCGTCGGATGAATCATCCACCCGAGGCTTACGGTTTCCGGATCACCGGCGCCGACGGCCGCGTGCTCGTCTACACCGGTGACACGGGTATGTGCGACAACGTCGTCGAACTCGCCCGTGGAGCGGACGTGTTGCTCTCCGAAGCTTCGTGGACCGACAGTCCGGATCGCCCCGAGGGAGTTCACCTCTCCGGTAAGGAAGCCGGCCGTGTGGCTGCCCTCGCCGGCGTCAAGGAACTTCTCCTCACGCACATCCCGCCGTGGACCTCCCGCGAAGACGTGATCGCCGAAGCGAAATCCGAATTCTCCGGACCGGTCCATGCCGTCTCCGCCGGAAGCGTCTACGACATCTGATTCCCCTCACATTCGATGCAGTGCCGACCGGGCGACCGCTAGGCTCACGAAGGTGACTACACGAGAAGACGGTAGGGCGGACGACGAACTCCGCACGGTCAAGATCACCCGCGGGTTCACCAGTCATCCGGCCGGATCCGTTCTGGTCGAGTTCGGGAACACTCGCGTCATGTGCACGGCCAGCGTCGAAGAGGGAGTACCCCGCTGGCGCAAGGGCTCCGGCTTGGGTTGGCTGACAGCCGAATACGCGATGCTTCCCGCCGCCACGCACACACGCAGCGGCCGCGAATCGGTCAAGGGCAAGGTCGGCGGCCGTACGCAGGAGATCAGTCGACTCATCGGCCGATCACTTCGGGCCTGCATCGATCTCGCTGCGATCGGCGAGAACACCATCGCCCTGGACTGTGATGTCCTCCAGGCCGACGGCGGCACCCGCACCGCGGCAGTGACGGGGGCGTACGTGGCCCTGGTCGACGCCGTGACGTACCTGCGCGCAGCCGACCTGCTCTCCGACCCTCAGCCCATCTCGTGTGGCATAGCGGCCGTCAGCGTCGGCGTCGTGGACGGACGAGTGCGCCTCGATCTTCCGTACGAAGAGGATTCGCGCGCCGAGGTCGACATGAATGTCGTGGCCACCGATACCGGCACGCTGGTGGAAATCCAGGGAACCGGTGAGGGCGCCACGTTCCCACGCTCGACGCTGGACAAGCTGCTCGACTCCGCTCTGGCTGGTTGTGAGCAACTTTTCGAGATCCAGCGTCAAGCGTTGGCCGAGCCGTATCCCGGGGTGCTACCCGAACCGAAGAATCCGGAACCCAAAAAGAAGTTCGGTGCCTGAGCTGTGAGCGTACGAGTACTGGTTGCCAGCCGAAATGTCAAGAAACTGAAGGAACTTCACCGGGTGCTCGACGCCGCTGGAGTGAACGGAATCGAACTGGTCGGGCTCGACGAGGTGCCGCCGTTCCCCGAGGCCCCCGAGACCGGGGCGACGTTCGAGGAGAATGCACTCGCCAAGGCACGTGACGGCGCGGCGGCAACCGGAATGCCTTGCATCGCAGATGATTCCGGTGTCGAGATCGATGCACTCAACGGTATGCCCGGCGTGCTGTCCGCGCGATGGTCGGGCACTCACGGAAACGACGGCGCCAACACGGCGCTTGTCCTGGCTCAGCTGGGAGACGTGCCAGACGAGCGGCGCGGCGCGGCATTCGTCTCCGCCTGTGCACTGGTGATCCCCGGCGGCGACGAGACTGTCGTGCGCGGCGAATGGCGCGGGGTGATCGGCCGAGAACCAGCCGGCGACGGGGGCTTCGGATACGACCCCATCTTCCGTCCGGACGGCGACACCCGCTCTGCCGCAGAACTCACCCCGGCCGAGAAGGATGCGGCGTCACATCGAGGGCGCGCGCTCGTGCAGCTTGTTCCGGCGCTGGCGGCACTGGCCGGCTGAACCGAATTTCGAAAAGTAGAGCCCTGAACGCGTCTGCGTTCAGGGCTCTACTTTTCGAAACTCTCAGAGCTGATAAGCCTGCTTCACCTGGGCAGTCCGCTTGTGCTCGAACACGAACGACAGGAACGGGATCGTGCCGGCGAGCGCGGTGGCAACCGTCGTACCGGGCTTCCATCGGGCCTTGATCGCCAAGTCGATCGTGAACACGAGATAGAGCATGTAGAACAGGCCGTGGATCTGGCCGATGTAGAACAACCACGACGGTGCGTCCGCCGAATTGTCGAGAATCAGGTACTTGTAGACCATCTCACCGGTCAGGAACAGCAGCCAGAGGCCGGTGATCCAGGCGAGAACGCGGTATCGGACGAGCGCCGACGCAACCTTCTTCTGCTTTTCTGCGTTGACTGCGGGGGTAGCGATGCTCGCTTCCGAACCGGTACTCACGTCGTGCTCCTATCGGACTCGCGAGCGGCGAGCTGCGCAAGGTAGTCGTTGTATTCCAGCATTTGGCGGGCTTCAGGGTCGTCGACGTCGAGGTTCACATCGTCGAACTCGGCCTGCGGGCGTTGCGGCAAGAGGTCGGCGGGAATCTCACGCGGCTCCGCGGCGGCTTCCTCGGCTTCGGCCTCTTCGGGATCCACGTCTTCGAGCTGAACGAACTTGCGATACGCGTACACGACAAACGCCGCGAAGAGCGGCCACTGGAACGCGTACCCGAGATTCTGTCCCGAGCCTCCGACGGCTTCGAAGCGCTCCCACTGCCACCAGCCGAGCGCGAGGCAGCCGGCAGCTGACACGATGACCAGCAGAATCAGCGCAGGTCGGCGTTTAGTAGCGTTCTTGGACACACTAAGACGGTACCTGAGAGCTATAGTGCCTCGCCCTGCGATCTCCGACACGGTGTCGTAGAAGCCGTGCCACGGCGTGTCGTAGATGCCGTGCCACGGCGTGTCGTGTAGTCCGTGCCGCAGCGCCTGTGCGCTATGCCCATCCTCACCCGCAACGCCAGGCACTGAACACATTTTCCCAGCTGTGCTGCATCGATAACCTCGGGGCGTATCCGAAAGCAGGGGAGTGTTTCATGCACATCAGAGTGATTCGCCCGGTCATCGACACCACGCTGACTCCGGCGGTGACAGCCGAGGTGGAGCACTGGGCGGCGCCCGGCACGACGGTCGATGTCGTGTCACTGCTCTCTGGCACGGCGAGCATCGAGTCCGAGCACGACGAGGCACTGGCCGGCCCCGGGATCGTGCAGCGGGTCGAAGAGGCGGCAGTCGACGGCGTCGACGGTGTATTCATCACGTGTTTCGCCGATCCCGGAGTGCATGCCGCCCGAGAGATCATCGACGCTCCGGTGGTCGGCGGCTTCGAGCCGTCATTTCTGACAGCGATGAGTCTGGGCGATCGCGTCGGTGTCGTGACCATCCTGCCGAACGTCGTGCCCATGCTGCGATCGCTCACTCGGCGGTATGGGCTCGATAGTCGGCTGGGCAGTATTCGAGTCGTGGACATGCCGGTGCTGGGCCTCACCGATCGGGAGGAACTGATTGATCGACTGGCCGCTCAGGCGTCTGCGGCAGTGGAGAACGGCGAGGCCGATTCCGTCGTTCTCGGTTGCACCGGGATGCTCGGTGTGGCCAGTGCGGTCCGAGACAGGCTGCATGGCAAAGGGATTCACGTTCCGGTTGTGGATCCGACGGCGTCGGCGATCACGTGGTTGGAGAGCTCGGTCCGTCTGGGGCTGACGCCGAGTCGGACGACATACATGACCCCGCCGGTCAAGGCTCGAAAGCGCTGAGCCTGATCTAGAACCGAAAAAGCCCCGCCGGATCTGATCCGGCGGGGCTTTTCGTTGTGCGCGAGGGGGGACTTGAACCCCCACGTCCTGAGACACTGGAACCTAAATCCAGCGCGTCTGCCAATTCCGCCACTCGCGCGCGGAATTCAAAGGATACGCGAGTGGAATCGCTCGCGGGCACACCACCCTGGTCGGGATGCGCCCGCCCGCTCTCAGGCCGTTTCGGCGAGTGGATCCGCTGCGGGCGGCGTGGTGGATTTCTTCGACCGGCGCGGTTGCTCGGCCGTGCGTTGATACCGCCACGCAGCGTGGGTGAGTGTCCGAACATCGACATCGAGATGTTCGGCAACCGCAACTAGCAACTCGGCTGCGTCGGTGCTCGACAACAATTCCTCGCTACTGCTTGCTTCGGTGGCGAACCGTGCAAGTAGATCTATCGAAGTTGCCGTCAACTTCCCAGACAGGAATACCAGCGTCTCGAAGGTCCTGGGGCCCAGGCCTGGAACGGAGACGACTGCCGAACGGAGGCCTTCGGTGTCCTCGACGTCGGCACCGCACCGGCAACCGGCGTCGGCGAGCGCTTTGGCCGCACGAGCCGCACCCTCGGCTTTGGTGAAGTAGTTGCCCGGCACGCGCTGGCGATTGCCGAGAATCGTTGCGAGCTCGTCGCCACGGTCGGTGAAGGCGGCGAGAGCGGACAAGCTGTCGAGGTGTTCGCCTGCGGCTACCGAGCGGTGTGTGCGCCAACGGTCGAGGACGGCGCGGACTCCGGTCTTCGGTGTTCCGTAGGCGGCGCGCGACGAGAAGATCGCATCGAGAAGGGCGGCTTCGGACTCGCGCGGCCATCCCTGATTCCAATGCGGCCACGCCTCGCGCGGAAGCTCGGCGCCGATGAATTCGGCCGCTCTGACTACGTCTGTGTCTTTCATGATTTCTCCCCCCGAGAAGTCGTCCGGTGTGGACGCGCTGAACGTAGCGAGGGGGTCCGACAGATGGTGGCCCGGAACGCACGGGATCGACCGTCCGTCAAGGAGGTCACGAATTGGTAACAATAAATATGAGGGGTTCCTCAGGTTTCTGAAAATCCCGGTAACAGTCCCAGGCAGGGCGTTCGCGACCTACTCGCGAGTCACTTTCTCGAAGTCTCGTGAGGAAGATCACGGCCTCGAAAGTCCAGATTTCCAGGGTGCCGACAAACGTGAGGAAATCCTCATGATTCTGTGTAAACCTTGTCTTGCACGAACGCCCTGACTCCGTCGATTCTCTCGACGAATTCGCGAGCACTTCAGCCGGGCAGCACACCGCAAATCCCACCTCGCCGCAGAGGTGACCAGGAGAGGACGTACGCGTGACGATCGATGACACGACACCTACAGGAAACGGACGCGACTCGAAGGGTGGACGCCGTTTCGGCGTCGATGGGGGACAGTCCCGCACGACCAGCAAAGGTGCCCTCGTCGATTCGCTGAACAACGGCGTTTCCTACGCAATCGCTTTCGGTGGACAGGGCGCTCCCTGGCTCACTTCGCTCGAGGAGCTCAGCCGTGACAACGGCCTGGAGCCCGTTCTGACCGATCTGGTCAATGACGCAGCAGCACGCCTCGCGCCCGTCGCACAGGATCTCCTCGTGGTTCGCCCGGTCGGATTCGATCCGATCGCGTGGATGCTCGAAGCCGAGATCGTCGACGAAGAAGAAGGTGAGAAGTCGGCCGGGCCTTCCGCTGCCGCGCTCACCGCAGCTCCGGTGTCACTCCCCGGCGTCTTCCTCACGCAGCTTGCGGCGTTGCGTGCACTCTCCGCTCAGGGTCTGGATGTAGCCGGCAACCCGCCTGCTGCCGTCATCGGCCACTCGCAGGGCCTGCTGGCCACCGCTGCCGTAGCCGCGCAGGGCAACGACGACGGTGAACTCCTCGCCGTCGCACAGCTCGTCGGTGCTGCTGCCAGCCTGGTCGGCCGTCGCCGCGGCGTCATCGCCGGCGCCTCCGCGAAGCCGATGGTTGCGGTCTCGGGCGTCGATCCCGAGCGTCTCGCCGCCATCGTCGCCGAGCTTGCCGAGGGTGTTGCCCCCGAACGCGCGGCTGTCCTCGCCATTCGCAACGGCCGTCGCCGCGTCGTTCTCGCCGGACCGCCCGCTCAGCTGGCACGCGTGCAAGAGCGTTGCGAGCAGATCGAAGCCGAAGAAGCTCGCGAGCGAGAGGGCAAGAAGCGTGGCGGTTCCGTCTTCGCTCCGTCCTTCGATCCGCTCGACACCGAAATCGGCTTCCATCACCCAGCATTGGCCGAGGCGGTCGAACTTGTCGGCAGCTGGGCAACCCGTTGCGGTCTCGATGCCGACCGTGCGCGTGAACTTGCACAGGGTGTCCTCGTCGATCCGGTCGACTGGGTCGAGGCTGTCGACGGCGCAATCTCCGCCGGCGCCAAGTGGATTCTCGATCTCGGACCCAGCGATCAGCTGACCCGTATGACGTCCTCTTCGCTGCGTGGGCAGGGCATCGGCATCATCGCCGCCGCCACCCGCGGCGGACACCGCAATCTGCTCACCCCCGGTGCTGCGCCTGAGGTCTCCCGTTCGTGGAGCGAATTCGCGCCGAAGCCTGTTTCGCTTCCCGGTGGCCGCATCGGCGTCGAGACCGCGTTCACGAAGCTGACCGGTCGTTCACCCATCCTGCTCGCAGGCATGACGCCGACGACGGTCGACGCCAAGATCGTTGCCGCGGCAGCCAATGCCGGTCACTGGGCTGAGCTCGCCGGTGGCGGACAGGTCACCGAGGAAATCTTCGAAGACCGTGTCGCAGAGCTGAAGATGCTGCTCGAGCCGGGCCGTGCGGTCCAGTTCAACTCCCTGTTCCTCGACCCGTACCTGTGGAAGCTGCAGCTCGGTGGCAAGCGCCTGGTGCAGCGTGCCCGTACTGCCGGCGCTCCCATCGACGGCGTCATCGTCACCGCCGGTATCCCGGAACTCGAAGAGGCCGTTGCCCTCATCGACGAGCTGTCCGAGATCGGCATCACCAACATCGCGTTCAAGCCCGGCACCGTGGCGCAGATCCGCTCCGTGATCCGCATCGCCAACGAGGTTCCGAACTTCCCGGTCATCGTGCACATCGAAGGCGGCCGCGCCGGCGGACACCACTCGTGGGAAGACCTCGACGACCTGCTCCTCGACACGTACGCCGAGCTGCGTACACGTCCGAACCTGGTCATCTGCGTCGGCGGCGGCATCGGAACCCCCGAGCGAGCAGCCGATTACCTCACCGGTCGCTGGTCTGCCGCAGCCGGTTTCCCGGCTATGCCCGTCGACGGCATCCTGGTCGGCACTGCAGCCATGGCGACTCTCGAGGCCACCACCTCTCCTGAGGTCAAGCAGCTCCTCGTCGACACGCCCGGTACACCGGATTGGGTCGGTGCCGGTACCGCTGAAGGCGGAATGGCCTCTGGCCGTAGCCAGCTCGGTGCCGACATTCACGAGATCGACAACGCGGCTTCGCGCACCGGACGCCTCCTCGACGAGGTTGCCGGCGATTCCGAGGCAGTGGCAGAGCGCCGCGACGAGATCATCGCCGCCCTCGACGTCACCGCCAAGCCGTACTTCGGCGACGTCGAGACCATGACGTACGCACAGTGGCTGCGCCGCTACCTCGAGCTGACCGTCGGTATCGACGCGGCGAAGGAATTCGATTGCGGCGCAGATCTTCAGGACGCCATCGTCGAGGCGACCTCGAGCCCGTGGCTCGACATCACCTGGCGTGCTCGCTTCGGCGAGATGCTCCAGCGCACCGAGGCGCGTCTGCACCCGGTCGACCGTGGCCCGATCCCCACACTGTTCGGCGACGCCGAGACTCTCGAGCGCCCCGAGGCTGCGATCTGCGCACTGCAGGCGTCGTACCCGGACTACTCGACGACGGTTCTGCATCCCGCAGACGTCTCGTTCTTCACTTCGCTGTGCAAGACGCCGGGCAAGCCGGTCAACTTCGTTCCCGTCGTCGACGGTGACGTTCGCCGTTGGTGGCGCAGCGACTCCCTGTGGCAGGCACACGATCCCCGCTACACCGCCGATCAGGTTTGTGTCATCCCCGGCACCGTCGCCGTCGCGGGCATCACCCGTGTCGACGAGCCGGTCGGTGACCTGCTCGATCGCTTCGAGAAGGCGACCTACGACGAATTGGTTGCTGCCGGAGCCGCTCCGGTTGCACTCGCGAGCCGTCGCCACCAGGATTCCGCACCCGGACTTCTCGACGCCGTCCTCTCCGCTCCCGACCTCCAGTGGGCCGGCCGCCTGACCCAGAACCCCGTCCGTCGCCTCGGCGACCTCGACGAGTGGAACGCAGAGTCTGCCGACAAGGCAGTTCACGGCACCACGGGGTCCAGCTTGACCGTCGTCGATTCCTCGCACGTGCTGCTCTCGGTTCCGTTGGTGGCAGACAAGTCGGTCGACATCACGATCACCATCCCCGAGTCCGTCGTAGACGGCGGCGCTCCGGTTGTCACCGAAGCCGATGCCGAAGGTGCGATGTCCGCGCTCCTGGCAGTTGCTGCCGGACAGGAACTTCCGACAGTCAAGAACGGCAAGGCTCGCCTCAACGTCGCGTGGGTTCCCGATCGCATCGCCGATCACGCCGGTGTCACCGGTTCGGGTCTGCCCGCCACGCTCAGTGTCAGCGGCAAGGCTGTTCCGGACGTCGTCGTCGGAGCATGCTGGCCTGCAGTGTTCGCAGTCCTCGGCGCAGCCAAGCTCGACAGTCTTTCAGTCATCGAAGGCATGCTCGACCTGGTCCACCTCGACCACACCGTCGACTTCGTCGGTGAGCTGCCCTCCGAGACAAGCATTCTCGTGGTCAATGCCGAGGTCGCCTCGGTTCTCGACACCGACCTCGGTCGCGTCGTCGAGGTCAAGGTCGAGGTCGGTGCCATGCTCGGCGAGGGCCTCGACGCCCCCGCAGTCGTCACCATGACCGAGCGTTTCGCGATCCGCGGACGCACCGGCGCTGGCGAACTCGCCGACCCGGCTCGCGCCGGTGGATCGATCAGCGATGCGGCTGTCGACACCTCGCGTCGTCGTCGCCGTGACGCGAAGATCCTCGCGCCGGTCAGCATGGGTGCGTTCGCTCAGGTTTCCGGTGACCACAACCCGATTCACACCTCCGACAACGCCGCTCTGCTGGCCGGCCTCGGAACCCCGATCGTGCACGGCATGTGGCTCTCCGCCGCAGCGCAACAGGTAGTCACCGCAGTCGACCCGGCCGAGACCCGCGTCCCGCCGCGCCGCCTGACCGCCTGGACCGCCCGCTTCCTCGGGATGGTTCGCCCCGGCGCCGAGATCGACGTCCGCGTCGACCGTGTCGGCATCGACCAGGGCGCAGAAATCGTCGAGGTCGGCTGCCGCATCGACGGCGAACTGGTGATGGTCGCCACCGGCCGCACTGCCGCACCGAAGACCGTCTACGCCTTCCCCGGCCAGGGCATCCAGCGCCCGGGCATGGGCCTCGACGCTCGTGCACGCTCCAAGGCCGCCCGCGACGTCTGGGAGCGTGCGGACAAGCACACCCGCAAGGCGCTCGGATTCTCGATTCTCGCTGTCGTGCGCGACAACCCGGTGACCGTCAAGGCGCGCGGTGTCGAGCACAAGCATCCTGACGGTGTCCTGCACCTGACTCAGTTCACCCAGGTGGCCATGGCCGTTCTCGGTGTTGCCCAGGTTGCCGAGCTGCGCGAGTCAGGAACATTCATCGAGGATTCCCTTCTGGCCGGTCACTCGGTCGGTGAGTACAACGCACTCGCTGCTGTCGCCGAGGTTTTCCCGCTCGAAGCACTTCTCGAGGTCGTCTTCCAGCGTGGCTCCGCCATGCACCAGCTCGTTCCCCGTGACGAAGCCGGTCGCTCCGACTACCGCATGGCTGCTATTCGCCCGTCGCAGATCGGTGTTTCCGACGACGACGTGCAGGGCTTCGTCGCCGGTGTCGCCGAGACCTCCGGTGAGTTCCTCGAAATCGTCAACCTGAACCTGCGCGGCAGCCAGTACGCCATCGCCGGTTCGGTAGCCGGTCTCGACGCACTCGAGGTCGAAATCGATCGTCGCCGAGCAGAATTCGGTGGCAAGCGGGCATACATCCAGGTTCCCGGCATCGACGTGCCGTTCCACTCCACCGTCCTTCGTGGCGGCGTGGCGGACTTCCGCGTGTGCCTGCAGGACTTGCTCCCGCACGACATCGATCCGGACATCCTGATCGGCCGCTACATCCCGAACCTGGTTCCGAAGCCGTTCTCGCTGCGTCGTGACTTCGTTCAGGAAATCGCCGACCTGGTGCCGTCCGAGCCGCTGCAGGAAGTCCTTGCAGACTTCGACAGCTACGCAACGCGCACTCACGAGTTGTCCCGCATCATCCTGATCGAGCTGCTGGCTTGGCAGTTCGCCAGCCCGGTCCGTTGGATCGAGACGCAGGACCTGCTCTTCGGTGACGAGTCCGAAGGTGGACTCGGGGTCGAACGCTTCGTCGAGATCGGTCTCGGTGCTGCCCCGACCGTTGCAAACCTCGCGTCGCAGACCCTCAAGCTGCCGGGCCGCTTCGGCTACCCGGTCGAGGTTCTCAACGTCGAGCGCGAAGCTGCGATCGTCTACGGCACCGACGTCGACCCCGCCGTCGATGACGACGACGAGATCGAAGCGCCTGCTGCGCAGGCTGCACCGGTTGCCGCGGCCGCTGCTCCGGTTGCAGCTGCTGCGCCGGCTGCACCCTCGGGTGGACCGCGTCCGGACGACCTCACCTTCAAGGCGCCCGACGCCACGAAGGTCCTGATCAGCCTGTGGACCAAGCTCCGTCCCGATCAGGTCGGCCCCGCCGACACGATCGAGGCACTGTGCGACGGCGTCTCCTCGCGTCGTAACCAGCTTCTGGTCGACCTCGGCTCCGAGCTGTCCCTCGGCGCCATCGACGGTGCCGCGGATGCCGACATGGGCTCCTTGGGAGCAACCGTCGACAAGCTCGCCCGTACGTACAAGCCGTTCGGACCGGTGCTCTCCGATTCGATCAACGATCACCTGCGCAAGGTCTTCGGCCCCTCGGGCAAGCGTCCCGGCTACATCGCCGACCGCGTCAAGAAGGTCTGGGAACTGGGCGACGGCTGGGCGCACCACGTCACCGCAGCAGTGGCTCTCGGCACCCGTGACGGCGCCAGCATCCGCGGCGGCGACCTCGGTGGCCTGAGCTCCGGCGCACTGGCCGACGCCGCAGCGGTCGACGCAGTCATCGACAGCGCAGTTGCCTCGGTCGGCTCTGCACGCGGAGTCAGCGTCTCGTTGCCGGCTACCGGCGGCGGAAGCGGCGGAACCGTCGACGCAGCCGCCCTGGGTGAGTTCACCGAGAACATCACCGGACGCAACGGCGTTCTGGCCTCGGCTGCACGCCTGGTACTCGAGCAGCTCGGACTGAACGAAGAAACGGCAGTCGCGACGGTCGAGGACACCGAACTGGTCGACCTGGTCTCGGCTGAACTCGGCTCCGACTGGCCGCGTCTGGTTGCTCCGGCATTCGACGCACAGAAAGCCGTGCTGCTCGACGACCGTTGGGCAAGTGCGCGTGAGGATCTCGCTCGTATTTGGCTCGGTGACACCGCGTTGTCGGTCGAGAACTTCATCGGTGCCGGTTCCACCGTCGCCGCACAGGCGAAGTGGTGGGCCACCCGTGCAACCGACGAAGGCCGCACCGCGGTCGCCGAGGTCTACACCCGCATCGCTGATGCGGCCGTGACGACAGAAACCGACGCACCCGAGTGGGCAGGCGAGGTCGCAGTAGTGACCGGCGCCAGCAAGGGTTCCATCGCGGCAGCGGTCACGGGCAAGCTCCTTGCCGGTGGCGCAACGGTATTCGTGACCACCTCACGACTCGACGGTCAGCGTCTCGGCTTCTACCGCGACCTGTACCGCGAGAACGCTCGCGCCGGTGCCGCCCTCTGGGTGGTTCCCGCGAACATGGCGTCGTACACCGACGTCGACGCACTGATCGACTGGATCGGCAACGAGGCCACCGAGAACGCAGGCGGCGCAAAGAAGCTCATCAAGCCGGCCATGACGCCGACGATGCTCTTCCCGTTCGCAGCTCCGCGTGTCGGCGGCGAACTCTCCGACGCCGGCGCTCGCGCCGAAATGGAAATGCGCGTGCTGCTCTGGTCGGTGGAGCGCCTCATCGGCGGTCTGTCGAAGATCGGTTACGACAGCGATGTCGACACGCACCTGCACGTAGTGCTGCCCGGTTCGCCGAACCGCGGAACGTTCGGCGGCGACGGTGCTTACGGTGAGGCCAAGGCTTCGCTGATCGCCGTGGTCAACCGCTGGAAGGCCGAGCGGAACTGGGCCGAGCGGGTCACGTTGGCACACGCGGTCATCGGTTGGGTTCGCGGAACCGGACTCATGGGTCACAACGATCCGATCGTCGACGCGGTCGAAGCTGCGGGCGTCCGCACCTGGTCCACCCAGGAGATGGCGACCCAACTGCTGAAGACGGCAACCCGCGAGTCGCGGCGCGCTGCAGCAGAGGCTCCGCTCGAGGTCGACCTGACCGGCGGACTGTCCGAGGCCAACCTGGATCTGGGTGCTTTGGCCAAGGAAGCTGCCGAGGTTGCCGAGATCGCCGAGGCTGTCGACGAAGCAGTGGACGAGTCCAGCATCCTGGCGCTGCCCACGCCGGCTCGCATCGACGACTCGGTCAAGGCTCCGAGCTGGCCCGAACTGGACGTCACCCCCGCGGACCTCGTGGTCATCGTGGGTGCCGGAGAGCTCGGACCCTACGGTTCCTCGCGTACCCGCTTCGAGATGGAGGTCGACGAGCAGCTCTCTGCCGCAGGCGTTCTCGAATTGGCGTGGAACACCGGACTCATCGTCTGGGAGAACGACCCCAAGCCGGGCTGGTACGACGTCGAATCCGGTGACCTGGTACCCGAGGCGGAAATCGCCGACAAGTACCACGACGCAGTCGTCGAGCGTTGCGGCATCCGTCGCTACGTCGACGAGGGCGCGATGATCGACAACACCGCTCCGCTGCTCACCTCCGTGTTCCTGGACAAGGATCTGAGCTTCGTGGTCGGCAGTGAGGCAGAGGCTCAGGCCTTCGTCGAATCCGATCCGGAGAACACGACGGCGACGGTTTCCGCCGAGTCCGGAGACTGGACGGTCACCCGCCGGGCAGGCACCGAGATCCGCGTCCCGCGCAAGATGAAGCTGACTCGCAGTGTCGGCGGCCAGATCCCGACCAACTTCGACGTCACCAAGTGGGGCATCCCCGCCGACATGGCAGATTCGGTCGACCGCGTCGGACTCTGGAACATCGTCGCAACGGTGGACGCCTTCCTCACCGGCGGCTTCACTCCGAGCGAACTGCTCCGCTGGGTACACCCGAGCCTGGTCGCCAACACGCAGGGCACCGGCATGGGCGGCATGACCTCCATGCGGAGCCTGTACATCGACACGCTGCTCGGCGAGAACCGTCCGAACGACATCCTGCAGGAAGCGCTGCCGAACGTCATTGCAGCGCACGTCGTTCAGTCGTACGTCGGCGGTTACGGCGCGATGGTTCACCCCGTCGCCGCCTGCGCCACGGCCGCGGTATCCGTCGAAGAAGGCGTCGACAAGATCCGACTCGGCAAGGCCCAGTTGGTTGTTGCCGGCGGGTTCGACGATCTGAGCACGGAAGGCATCATCGGCTTCGGTGACATGTCGGCCACTGCCAAGACAGAGGACATGCACGCCAAGGGCATCGAGGATCGCCGCTTCTCGCGGGCCAACGATCGTCGCCGCGGCGGATTCGTCGAGTCGGCCGGTGGCGGAACGATTCTCCTCGCTCGCGGAGACCTGGCACTCGAGATGGGCCTGCCCGTCCTCGGTGTGGTCGCCTGGGCCGGATCGTTCGCCGACGGTGTCCACACCTCGATCCCGGCACCGGGACTCGGAGCACTGGGCGCCGGACGTGGGGGAGCGGATTCGCAGCTCGCACTCTCGCTCAACGCTCTCGGCGTGAGCGCCGACGACATCGCCGTGATCTCCAAGCACGACACCTCCACTGCCGCCAACGATCCGAACGAGGCAGAGCTGCACGAGCGCCTCGCCGGGGCATTGGGACGCAGTGAAGGTGCGCCGATGTTCGTGGTATCGCAGAAGAGCCTGACCGGTCACGCCAAGGGTGGTGCCGCAGCCTTCCAGCTGATCGGGCTCTGCCAGGTACTGAGCCAGGGCATCGTCCCGCCGAACCGCAGCCTCGACTGCGTCGACGACAAGATGGCCGAGTTCGAGCACCTCGTGTGGGCACGTCAGCCGCTCAAGTTCGGTGATCAGCTTCCGCTGCGTGCCGGCCTGCTGACCAGCCTCGGCTTCGGTCACGTCTCCGGCCTGATCGCAGTCGTGCACCCGCAGGCATTCGTCGAGTCGGTTCCGGCCGACAAGCGCGCCGACTATGTTGCTGCGGCGCAGCAGCGGACGATCGACGGTCAGCGCCGCCTCGCCAAGGCGATGTGCGGTGGCGACAGCCTTTACGAGCGCCCGGCGGATCGTCGCCTCGGTGCCGACGGAACGCCGGCAAAGGCGTCGCGTCAGCTCGAAGCGGACATGCTGCTGAGCGAGGACGCACGACTCGGCGCAGATCTGGTGTACCGCTCGAATCTGCCCGGCTGCAAGTAATAATCACGGTATGGGAGTTCTGGGTATCGGCTTCGACCTCGTGACGGTGTCGGAGTTCGCCGAGCAATTGAACAGGCCGGGAACGGCAATGCTCGACAACTTCACACCGGGCGAGCGTCGAGACGCCGCTACCCGGAGCTCCGAACCGGCACGACATTTCGCCGCCCGGTGGGCAGCGAAGGAAGCAGTGATCAAGGCATGGTCAACTGCTCTCTTCGCCAGCCCGCCGGTGCTGGGGGAGATGATCCACAATCAGATCGAGGTCATCTCGGACGCCTGGGGTCGCCCGGGCATCCGGCTTCGCGGTGACGTGGCCAAACACCTCACCGGAGTGAAAATTCATATCTCGCTCACCCACGACGGGGACATGGCGGGCGCTTTCGCGGTCATCGAATCCGACCCGGAGTAGCACTGCCGGACACGAAAGAGCCGGTCTCCCAAGGGGAGACCGGCTCTTTGTCGTTCGACTAGTCCTTCGTGCGGGATTCCTTCTCGGCGACGAGGAGATACGCGATCATCAACCTTTTCAGTTCGGCGACGGCGTCGGCATGCGACTGACCGTCCTGAACCGAGAAATTGAGCATCGAATACACCACGTGGACAAGAACTTCCGCCATCATCAGGCGACGATCTCGCCGCGTACGCGGCGTCAACGGACCGAGCATTTTCGCTACGGTCTCGGCGAACTGCTTTTCGTGAATGACTCCGGTGGCCCGCGTGGACGGCGTCGACTGCATCGCCAGCCAGACCTCGCGGCGCGACGGATCCGACGTCCACAGTCCGGCCATGTGATCGACGAAACTGTTCAGGAACCGCAACCAGTCGAGTGACGGTACTTCGCCGCCGAACTGCGCAAGCTCGTGCTGGACCCCGACGAGGTCCTGGCGGTTCAATTCGCACACGATGACGTACTTGTTCGCGAAGAATTGGTAGAGCGTCCCGATCGGGACGTCAGCACGTGCCGCGACCTCTTCGCAGGTGAACGATTCGAAACCGACATCGGTGAGGAGTTCCCGTGACGCTGCCAGGAGTGCGTCGAATTTACGCTGGCTGCGCTCTTGCGTCGGACGCTTGCGCGGCAGCAGTTCCTGCGGTTCTTCGAGGCTCTGAGGATTCTCCAGTGCTGGGTCGACTCGTCGCCGCGCGCGGTTACGAGTCGTGGGCTGCACGTCTTCCAGGCTATCGGTGTTTTCTGTCGAATTTGGGACTTGTGCATTATCCGGTGTCATCGGCCACCTACTTCGGCGGTCGTGATCGGTCGAAACGCACCGCGCAGGTGCGCGCACACGAGTCCCGATGCTGTTGCCACACCTCGATACTAGGTGACCACCTGTCCAGTAGCTGAAGAGGTTGCTGCGCGGTGTGGCGCAACGGCGATCCTGCCCACTCCCTACGCCCGATTCGGGCACACTGAGATTCTTCGGGCACACCGAGGTTCGATGCCGACGAGAGGGAGACGATGACGGAAGAACTGCGAACCGCGGTACGTGAACTCATGCCGCGTGCCCGTGAAGATCTCAGTGCACTTGTGGCGATGAAGTCCGTCGCAGATGCACGGCAGTACCCGTCGGAAGAGTGCGCGGCCGCGGCACATTGGGTCCTGGAGGCATTCCGGGATCAAGGTTTCGCCGATATCGAGGCGATCGAGACCTCCGACGGCTCGGCCGCCGTCGTCGGTCGTCGACCAGGTCCAGGCGGTGCTCCGACGGTTCTGCTGTACTGCCACTACGACGTTCAGCCGCCCGGAAACGAAGAGCTCTGGGGCTCGCCGCCTTTCACGCTCACCGAGCGGGGTGGACGGTGGTACGGACGCGGCGCTTCCGACTGCAAGGGCAACGTCGTCATGCATCTGACGGCTCTGCGAGCGCTCGCCGCTGCCGGTGTGGATCCGAGCGCCCATCTGACGATCGTCGCCGAAGGATCAGAGGAGATGGGCACTGGCGGTCTCGAGGATCTGGTGCGAGAGCGGCCCGAACTTTTTGCGGCCGACATGATCCTGATCGCCGATACCGGCAACACCGAGGTCGGGGAGCCGACGATCACGACATCACTGCGCGGGATCGCCAACGTGGTGGTCCACGTGTCGACGCTCGAGGGTGAGATTCACTCCGGTGTCTTCGGTGGACCGGCACCCGATGCGATCACCGCGCTGGTGCACATTCTCTCGACGCTGCACGACGGCGCCGGAAACACCACTGTCGAAGGCTTGACCAACGACCAGGAGTGGGAGGGAGTCAGTTACGACGGCGATCAGTTCCGCTCCGACGCCGGGGTACTCGAAGGGGTACAGCTGACTGGTTCCGGTTCGGTCGCGGAGCAGGTGTGGGCTCGTCCGGCGCTGACCATCCTGGGTATCGACTGCCCGCCGGTCGTGGGTTCTGCGGCGGCAATCACGCCCCGTGCATCCGCACGCCTGAATCTTCGTGTCCCGCCTGGCGCGGATCCGGCGCGGGCACAGAAGTTGTTGACGGACCACCTCCGTGCAGCGGCGCCGTGGGGCGTCCACATCGAGGTCGTACCGGAATCGACGGGATCACCGTTCTCGTCGTCGACCGAAGGAGCGGGTTTCGCGCAGCTGAAGTCTGCGCTGACCGATGCCTACGGCCGCGAAGTGGGGTTTGCCGGCCAAGGGGGATCGATTCCGCTGTGCAGTGCGTTGGCCGAGCAGTTCCCCGACGCGGAGATCGCGTTGATCGGCGTCGAGGAACCGCAGTGCCGCATTCATGCACCTGACGAAAGCGTCGACCCGTCGGAGATCGAGAATCTCGCTTTCGCGGAGGCGCTGTTCTTGAGCAGGTACGGGAGTTAGACGGATAGATCGCGTCGTAGCTTGGCGACGTGGCCGGTGGCCCGGACGTTGTACTGGGCCACCTCGATCTTGCCTTCCTCGTCAACGAGGAACGTCGAGCGGATGACGCCCTGGACCGTCTTGCCGTACATCTTCTTCTCTCCGAATGCGCCCCAGGCTTCGAGCGTCGCCTTCTCGGGGTCGGAGAGCAGCGGGAAGGTCAGCTCTTCGGTATCGCGGAACTTCGCGAGTTTGGCTGGCTTGTCCGGCGAGATTCCGACGACCTCCAGCCCGGCGCCGTTCAATTCGGCGAGGCTGTCGCGGAAGTCGCAGGCCTGCTTGGTGCACCCCGGGGTGCTGGCCGCGGGGTAGAAGTACACGATGACCTTGCGGCCGCGGTAATCGTGAAGCGAAACCTCGTTGCCGTCGGCGTCGGGGAGCGTGAAATCCGGCGCGACGTCGCCGGCGGACAATCTACTGTTCTCGGTCACGGGAATCGAGGTTAGTCGAGAAATTGCGCGGCAGGTGGGCGCGAGGGCATTCTGCTCCTCTACGGTAGAGCGAAGTGTCGGCGCGCTGCGTCCGCACAGCAGACCCGCACACAGAGCAGCAGAACACAGACAAGTTGGAGGACACGTGCCCAGGGACACCGAGAGCATCGAACGCGAGATCGAGAAGGCGCGTAACCAGCTCGCGAGCACACTCGACGAACTGACGGTCCGCACCAACCCGAAGCGGCTGGTCGAGAACACCAAGAAGACGGTGCTCGCCAAGCTCAACGAGCCGGCAGTGAAGTACGCGCTTATCGCAGTTGGTTCAGTGGTGGGACTACTCGTGGTCCGGAAGATCATTCGCTGACCCGAGTTTTCGAAGGCAGAACATGAAGAAGGCCCCCACCTGGTGAGGTGGGGGCCTTCTTGCAAGTGCGCCCACAGGGACTCGAACCCCGGACCCAGTGATTAAGAGTCACTTGCTCTACCAACTGAGCTATAGGCGCTCGCTCTTGCGAGACAGAACATTAGCCGACAGGCTCAGGAGTTTGCAAAACGCGTGTTCATCGTGGTGACGATGGTTACATCGCTTCCGGAATTCACGAGTGTGGCGGGCGTGAATCCGGCCAGCGGACGGTGCTTTCCAACTGCTGTGCGACGGCGAGAATCGCCGATTCGCCACCGCTGCGCGCAACCAGTTGGACGCTCAGGGGGAGACCGTGTTCGGAGAAGCCGGCGGGTACCGCGGCCGCCGGGTTGCCGCAGACATTCCAGATAGAACAGTAGGCGGCGATCGGCAACGCCTTGCGGACTGCGGACAGAAGGCCGGTTCCTTCGAGTTGTCCGATCGGGCGTGGCAGCGCGGGCGTCGTCGGCATCAGGACCAGGTCGAAGGTGTCGAAGACCTGGTTGACCGTCGCTGCAATTCGCTCACCTTTGCGGTAGGCGAATTTACCGACGCGCGCGGGTGCAGCTATCCGGCCGATCGAGGCGAGCGCTCGCGTGCGCTTCTCGAGAAGCGCTGGATGATCGACACGAAGCGCTTCGTCGCGGACACCGCCGAGCACCTGCGGGAGAAAAGCGGCAGTGGCATCCGGGTACTCGGGATCGTGTTCTTCGACGTGATGTCCCAACGCGCTCAACATCTCTGCGATCGAGAGCACCGCGGCAACGATCTCCGCTGACGGACGGACGCCCCGGACCGGACTCCGGGTGGACACCGCGATGCGAAGCGGCCCGGGTGCCGACACGGCCGCGTCGGCAAAGCTGGTTCGGAGCGTTTCGGCTGTGTAGTCATCGGTCTCGGTGGTGCCGGTGATTGCGTCGTATACGAGCGCGCTGTCCTCGACCGAACGAGTGAGAGGCCCGATTGTGCCGAGTCCGCGCCAGAGGTTTCGGTTCGGCGCGGTGCTCACCCGACCGCGTTGCGGCTTGAGTCCGAACAACCCGCAGAACGCCGAAGGCAATCGTATGGAACCGCCGCCGTCGCCGCCTATTGCCGCCGCGACCATTCCCGACGCGACGGCCGACGCAGATCCTCCGCTCGATCCGCCGGTGGATATGCCGGTGTCCCAAGGGTTTCTCGTGTATCCGTTTGCGGCAGTCTCGGTGAAGGGCCAGATGCCGAACTCGGGCATCGTCGTCTTGCCGACGATCACCGCACCCGCTTCGCGCAACCGACGGACAACCTCTGAATCGGCCGATGCGATGCGCGTTGCTGCCGCACCGCCGTACGTCGTCGGCGTTCCGGCGACGTCGTTCTCGTCCTTGATTGCAATCGGGACTCCGTGCAGTGGGCCCAGGGTTTTGCCGTCGGCCTGACGTTGATCGAGCCGTGTCGCCTCGTCGAGTGCTTCGTCCGCGAGAACTCGTACAAATGCGTTGAGCGTCGAATCGAGGCGCTCGATACGGCGAAGTGTGGTCTCGGTGAGTTCGCGGGCGGACAAAGCTCCGGACCGGATCAGAGCTGCCTGACCTGCCACCCCGGCAAATGCCAGTTCGCCGCCGGGCGTGAATTCGCGCTCAGTCATCAGACCTCCAGGCCGTGGTTCCGGTAACTGTGAAGTCTATTCACCACGACCTGTCCACCAAGCCACAAAGAAAAATCCCCACCTTCCGAAGAAGGTGGGGACCTTTGCAAGTGCGCCCACAGGGACTCGAACCCCGGACCCAGTGATTAAGAGTCACTTGCTCTACCAACTGAGCTATAGGCGCTCGCTCTTGCGAGACAGAACATTAGCCGAATCGCCGGTTCGGGAGCAAATCGCCAGGTGGCGGCCTCGCTGCCGTAGTCCAATCGGAGGAAATCCGCTGAAAGCGGTAACAAAACGGACGGTTCGGAGCGATTGATACTTGAACGTTACTGACGGCGTGGCCCTTCATGACCGTTGGTAACGAGCGCGCCTGGCATCATTGGTGCAGCGCAGTCATACCGCAAGTCCCACTTGCCTTCCGGTAAGTGGGATTCGCATGTGATGCGGAAGTTAGTCGGAGAAATTGTGAAGCGGAGTCGAACGATGAGTCGTCAAAGGTGGGGTCTGTCCGTGCGCGGGGGGAACGGTCGAGTGTCGAAGAGTGCGGCGATGATCGCGGTGTCTCTCGGTGCGCTCGTTCTGGTCACCGCGTGCACGTCGGGTGGCAAGGACGTCAGCACCGAGGGATCGGCGCCGATCGATTCCAATCCGCTCACCGAACTCATCAAGCCGAAGCTCACCTCGACCGCCGCCGACGGCGCTGTCGGCTTCTCGCCGGGCGACCCGGTCAAGATCAACGTCGCTGACGGCGCCCTGTCCGACGTGACGATGGTCAATCAGGACGGCAAGGCAGTTGCCGGCGCGATTGCTGCCGACGGTGCGTCGTGGACGACCACCGAACCGCTCGGCTACAACCGCAAGTACAAAATCGAGGCCCGCGCATTCGGATTGGGCGGCGCCAGTACGACGGTCACGTCCTTCACCACCAGCGCGCCCGGCAACGTCACCAAGCCGTATGTCTTGCCGAACGAGGGCGACGTGGTCGGCATCGGTCAGCCCATCGCGGTGCAGTTCGACGAGAACATCCCCGATCGCAAGGCTGCCGAAGCCGCGATCACCGTCACCACGACTCCGACCGTCGAAGGTGCGTTCTACTGGGTCAACAATCGTGAGGTCCGTTGGCGTCCGGAGAACTACTGGGCACCCGGCACCAAGGTCGACGTGAGCGTCGACGTGTACGGGCGCAATCTCGGCAAGGGAGTCTTCGGGCAGGAAGACGCGAAGAGTTCCTTCACCATCGGTGATGCCGTCATCGCCACGGCGGACGACAACACCAAGCAGGTCACTTTCCAGGTCAACGGTGAGACCGTCATGACCATGCCCACCTCCATGGGCAAGGACAGCACTCCCACCGACAACGGCGTCTACATCATCGGCGACCGCTTCGCGAACATGATCATGGACTCGTCCACGTACGGCGTCCCGGTCACCTCGGCGCAGGGTTACAAGACCCCCGTCGACTGGGCGACCCGAATGTCCTACAGCGGCATCTTCTTCCACTCGGCGCCGTGGTCGGTCGGGCAGCAGGGGTACTCCAACACCAGTCACGGCTGCCTCAACCTGAGCCCGTCCAACGCCAAGTGGGTCTACGACAACACCAAGCGTGGGGACATCGTCGTCGTCAAGAACACCGTCGGCGGAACGCTCTCCGGCACCGACGGCCTCGGTGACTGGAACATCCCCTGGAGCGTCTGGAAGACCGGCAACGCGGACGTCTGAGTGCGTCCCTGAAGCACTGAACGTCAGAATGCCCCCGACCGTCCGGTTGGGGGCATTTCTGCATCTGTATTCCTTTTGTGAGCGAAAGTGCCTCTCGGTCTATCTGAGGCGACGGGAGGTACGTTCGCTCGGCGTCAGCGTCGACCGAAGGCGTCCACTCCGGTCATTTCAGCGGACAGTGCCCACAATCTGCGTGCGTCGTCGCGATCGGTAGCCCAAGGTTTCACTCCGCCGACGCTCATGTCATCCGTCTGCGCGACGTCCGCGATGTTGCAGTCCTGGAGGTACGCGCCGGAGTGATCGGCGAGTATCGGTGCCGTCGCTGCCCACACCGTTGTAGCGGCGCCCTGGGAGGGAGTCTTGAATCCCGGCACGGCGTCGCCATTCGACGTCGTCCATCCGAGATCGTGTTTCTCCGATGCAGAGAAGTGACGTTGAAGGGGAGTGAGGATGCTCCCGGGATGGACGGAGAACGCAGTGATACCGCGTGAAGCACCGGCGCTCGCCAGCTGGACAGCGAATAGAGCATTTGCAGTCTTGGCTTGACCGTACGCAAGCCAGCGGTCGTAACCGTTGCGGAAATGTATGTCATCCCAACGCACTCCCGACAGAAAATGTCCCGCCGACGAGACAGCGACTACGCGAGAACCGTTTGCGGGCATGGCTGGCACAAGCAGGTTCACCAGTACAAAGTGCCCGAGGTGATTGATCGCGAATTGTGATTCCCATCCGGAGCCGACACGGAGTTCCGGGCAGGCCATGACCCCCGCATTGCAGATGATGATGTCCGGAGTGATCCGGGATTCGAGAATTTCTCGCGCACACGATCTGACACTGCTCGGGTCCGAAAGGTCGCACGCTCGCACTTCGATACCCGGAAGGTCGGCCACCTCGCTCCGTGCCTGTTCTGGTCGGCGGGCAAGAACTACAACTCGCGCGCCGACCGAAGAAAGTGACCGCGAAATCTCGTATCCGAGTCCGGAGTACCCGCCAGTGACCAATGCAGTTGTGCCGGTTAAATCTTGTCCGGCAAGTACGTCGTCGGCAGTGGAGATTCGGGAGAATTCGGTGTTGATTTTGCGCTGAATGGAATTCATGGCCGCGACCGTAAAATCTGGAGTGCACTCCAGGTCAAGGAAAGGTAGACGGGTAATGCGTGAACTATCAATCGGTGACGTAGCTGTCGAGACCGGAATCAGCATCGATTCCCTTCGATACTTCGAACGTGAGGAATTGCTCGTTCACGAGGTTGCGCGCTCGGCAGGTGGGCGTCGGGTCTACGCCGAAAACGATGTCGCTTGGTTGAAGCTGTGCAATCGATTCCGAGACTCGGGTATGCCGATCGCAACGATCCGCGAATTCGCCGCACTCGTCAGGTCAGGGCCGGGAAACGAGAAGGAACGGCTTTCACTTCTACAAAAGCATGAGGTGTTGATTCGATCCAGGATCTCTGCGCTGCAGGACAACCTGACCGTCATCCACGACAAGGTTTCGGCATACGAGCGACACGTTCGCGAGGGGACCGTCGCAGGTGTCTGGGAGCCGCAACCGTCGCCCGAGTGATCGACGGCTGGGCCATTTGCGGCGATTTCCAGCTACCCCGATGTGAGCGAAAGTGGCTTTCGGTCTATCTGAGGCGACGAGAGGTACGTTCGCTCGGCCCGGGCACAGGTTGCTCGGGAGCGCGCGATTTGTCGCGGTCGCCACCCGGCTGTGGAAGGGGGGATTGGGGCCGGCGCACAAACCAAAAGAACCCCCGAAAATGTCTTTCGACATCTTCGGGGGTTCCGCTTGGGTGAGCGACGGGACTCGAACCCGCGACAGCCAGGATCACAACCTGGTGCTCTACCAACTGAACTACGCCCACCATTGCCTCGGCCACCGGTTTGACCCGGCTGCTTTGACGAAAGAGATACTAGCGCGAAAGTCGGTCAGGAAGCCAATCGGCAGGTCAGGCGGGACCCAAGCCCTCTACGACGGCTGCGATCTCCGCGCTCGACGGTCCGGGCGCCGCGACGAATGCAGTGCCGCGGTAGTACTTGAGTTCGCGGATGGATTCCTTGATGTCGGCGAGTGCCCGGTGGGCGAGACCTTTTTCGGGCTGGCCGAAGTAGATTCGCGGGTACCAGCGGCGGGAGAGTTCCTTGATGGAGCTGACATCGATCATCCGGTAGTGCAGGTATGTGTCCAGCGCCGTCATGTCACGCGAGATGAATCCGCGGTCGGTGGCGATGGAATTACCTGCCAGGGGAGCCGTACCGGCGACGGGAACGTGCTTGCGGATGTACGCGAGCACCTCTTTCTCCGCCTCGGCGAGGGTGACCGTCGACTTACGAACCTCTTCGGTCAGTCCCGACTTCGCATGCATCTTCTTCACGACGTCGGGCATTGCAGCCAATGCGTCGTCGTCGGCGTGGATGACGATGTCCACACCTTCGCCCAAGATGTTCAAGTCGCTGTCGGTCACCAGAGCCGCAATCTCGATGAGTTTGTCCGACTCGAGTCGCAGCCCGGTCATTTCACAATCGATCCATACCAATTTGTCCTGCACCAGGAACACAGTAGTGCGCGCGGGCGCGGGATAAGGTCTGCGGTGGAAACTCGACGTGTGTAAGACGGCGTTCGGGTGATGACAAGAACTGCGCCGCATTGCAACGAGGAGGGCTTTTCGATGACCGTGGATCCGAAGGAAGGAGCCGCGCCGCTGACGCCGGCGGAGAAGGCGAAAGCTGCCAAGGCTGCCGCTGCCGAAGCCGCTCGGATTGCAGCTGAAGCCGCGGCAGCAGCTGAGGAAGCCGAGAAGGAAGCGGCTGCCGCTGAGGCCGAAGCATCGGCCGGAGCCACCCCCGCAGCTCAGGCGCCGTCGGGTGCTGCCGCTGAAATCGCGGCCGGCTATTCATCCGAGGGGCGGGCACTCGAGCTCGGCTCGGTGGTGATCGACGGAGTGGCAGATCCCACCGCGCGGGTGCGGATTCCATTGGCGACGATCAACCGTCACGGTCTGATTGCCGGTGCGACGGGTACCGGCAAGACCAAGACGTTGCAGGGCATCGCCGAGCAGCTGTCCGCCGCGGGTGTGCCGGTAGTGATGGCCGACGTCAAGGGCGATCTCTCGGGTCTGTCGAAGGCGGGGGATCCGAGCGAGAAGATGAAGGCTCGCGCAGTCGAGACGGGCGACGATTCGTGGACTCCCGCTGGGATGCCAGTCGAGTTCTTGTCGTTGGGAACGGACGGAATCGGTATCCCGGTGCGCGCGACCATCACCAGTTTCGGGCCGATCCTGCTCAGCAAAGTGTTGGGCCTCAACGAGACCCAGGAATCGACTCTCGGACTGATCTTCCACTGGGCCGACACTCAGGGCCTGGCCCTGCTGGACCTCAAGGATCTGCGTTCGGTCATCGCCCACCTGACGAGCGCTGAGGGCAAAGCGGATCTGAAGGGTATCGGCGGAGTTTCCTCCGCGACGGCGGGGGTGATTCTGCGCGCGTTGGTCAACCTCGAAGCCGACGGCGGTGACACCTTCTTCGGCGAACCGGAACTCGAAACCGAGGACCTGCTGCGTGTCGTCGGCGGTGCCGGTGTGATCACGTTGTTCGAACTCGGTGCCCAGGCCGCGCGTCCGGCAATGTTCTCCACCTTCCTGATGTGGGTGCTCGCGGACCTGTTCCAGACGCTGCCCGAAGAGGGAGATCTGGACAAGCCGAAGCTGGTGTTCATCTTCGACGAGGCGCACCTTCTGTTCGCGGACGCGTCGAAGGCCTTCCTGCAGCAGGTCGAACAGACGGTCAAGCTGATTCGCTCCAAGGGCGTCGGCGTGTTCTTCTGCACGCAACTTCCGACCGACATTCCCAATTCGGTGCTGTCACAGTTGGGCGCGCGCGTCCAGCACGCCCTACGCGCATTCACGCCCGACGATCAGAAGGCGCTCAACAAGACCGTTCGTACCTACCCGAAGACCGAGCACTACGACCTGGAAAAGGCACTGACTTCACTCGGCATCGGTGAAGCCATCGTGACCGTGCTTTCGGAAAAGGGTGCGCCGACGCCGGTGGCCTGGACCAAGATTCGTCCTCCGAGGTCGCTGATGGACACCATCGGCAACGACGCGATCAAGGCGGCAGCGTCGTCGAGTCCGCTGAATCAGAAGTACGGCCAGACCATCGACCGCGAGTCGGCGTACGAGAAGCTGACGGCGAAGGTGGCCGGTGCTCCGACGGCGGATCAGTCCGTGGATCTTCCGTCGCTGCCCGATCTGCCGCCACCGCCGCCGGCCGAACCTGAGGGCCCCAACATCGCCGAGCAGATCTTGGGTAACTCGGCCGTGAAGAGCTTCCTGCGTTCTGCGGCTTCGGCTGCAGGGCGGGAGATTTCGCGAAACATCTTCGGTACCGGTAGCCGTCGCAAGCGCTGAGGCTTAGGCGCCCGCGAGGTCAGATGCCGACCTCGCGGGCCAATAGGTCGTTGATCGATTCACGCCTGATCAACGGCCGCGCAATCCCGCCCAGCACAGCGACGACCGGCGGCCGGCCGACGCTGTTGTAGGTGGAGGCCATGCTGTGGTGGTATGCGCCCGTACACGGCACTGCCAACACGTCACCTTCATGTAGGTCGGCGGGAAGCCTTGCTCCGACGGCGATTTCGTCGCCCGATTCGCAGTGCCGCCCGGCGACGGTGACTTCCTGGAGCGGTGCGCTCGAATGCCGGTTCACCAGTTCGACGTCGTAGTGGCTGTCGTACAACGACACCCGAGGGTTGTCGCTCATCCCACCGTCGACGGAAACGAAGGTTCGACCGCCGCTGATCGACTTGATGTTCTGTACGCGATATAGCGTGACTCCGGCGCGCGCGGCGATCGCTCGGCCAGGCTCGAGCACGATTTCGGGGCGAGGGAAGCGGTTTCGGGTGCACGCGTCGTCGAGAGTTTCGTCGATGACGTGAGCGAGGCGGGTCAGATCCAGTTGGGCGTCTCCCGGCATGTATGCGATCCCATGGCCACCGCCGAGATCGAGTTCGGTGAGGATGATTCGATGCGTGCGTCGTATGTCGTCCATCTGTGCGATCATCGTCTCGATCGCGGGGCGGAAGAGTTCGGGATCGGTGATCTGGGAGCCGAGATGGCAATGCAGGCCGATGAGTTGCAGGTGCGCCGCGTTGGCGACGACGGATACCGTACGTTCCAGTTCTTCGGAAAACGCTGGTAGGCCGAACTTTTGGTCCAAGATGCCTGTGGACACTGCCTTGTGTCCGTGTATGTCGATGCCGGGTGTGACTCTGATCAACACCTTCTGTCGGTGGGTACACACCGACGCGAGCCGTACCGCTTCGCTGGGGGAGTCGAGGACGATCCGGCCCACACCCGCGTTGACCGCCGCCCTCAGTTCGGAAACCGATTTGGCATTGCCGTGCAGGATGATTCGGTGGGGGTCCACGCCCGCGGCGAGCGCGACGGCGAGTTCACCGGCGGAACAGACATCCACCCCGAGTCCCTCGTCGGAGACCCAGGTAGCCATCGCTCGAATCATCAGTGCCTTGCCGGCGTACACGATCTCCGAGTCGGGGAAGATCTCTCGATACGTGCGGCAGCGGTGCCGCACGTCCGCCTCGTCGACGACGTACGTCGGTGTGCCGTACTGGTCCGCGATCTCTTCGAGGGAGACGTCGCCGATGCAGACACGCCCGCTGTGGTCGTGGCGAGTACTGATGGGCCACAACGCAGGATCCATACGCGGTGTCATTGCGCCGCGTAGGGAGGGGAAGATTTCGAGTAGCGTCACGTCGATCTCCTGAAGGTGACCCGCCGTGTTGCGGGCTACCTTCAGATCTACTCCCGAAGATCACCGGTGGGGCGGTTCTTGACGCTTACTTGACGCGCCGCCGAACGAGGTTGACGCGGCCCTGACGGGGCTCGAATCACTGTGCCTGTCGAATCACTGTGCTCGCCGGCGCTTCCATCCGAACCAACCGAGCACCGCGAGCAATGCCACCGCGGCGCCTCCGCCGATGACCGCCGATCTGTCGGCGGACACACCAACGGACGGAGTTCCGCCGGCGCTCGGGGCGTAACCGGCGCCGTACACGGACTCGACCGCCGCTTGGATGTCGAACCCGGTTTCGGTAGCCGGCCCGCAGCTGTGCCCCTCGTGCTCGGCGTCGACGTCGTACGGCGCAGAAACGAACATCAGCTGCTCGGTGCCGAGCACGTAGCTTGTGCCACAACCGTTCCCGTTCGCGAGTGTCCCCACCGACGTCACCGATGCCAGATCGCCTTTGTAGACCCGGCTGACGTCGAACAGGTAGGTGTCCTCGAACCCGTCCGAAGTTTTCTCCGTCGGAGTCCCGAGGAAAACGGTGCTGGAGACGCTCACGGCTTCTTCCGGGGTAGCCGATGATGCGCACGAACATGCATTCGCTGCCGTGGGCAGCAGTAAGGGCAACCCTCCGGTCAAAAGAAGGATTGCCCCGACTGCCAGTGTTCTTCGCATCGCCATTAACCGACTATATGGTCTGCTATGGCCTGCTCTGAGAAGTTTGCGTGAATCAGCCGCCGAGCTTCTTGTAGAACGTGCCCACGATGGGCGCAACGACGGCACGCGGGCTGTAGCCGCCCGCGACGGACATCGCCTTGCTCAAGATGCCCGGTACGACGCGCATCTTGTTCTCGGCCAGGCCGTCGAGCGAGACCTTGGCGGTGTACTCGCTCGAGATCCAGAAGAAGTCCGGGACGAGCTTGTCGACGATCGACGCTTCGGCCGGGTCCGGGGTTTCGGTGCGTACTGGGCCTGGGGCGAGCAGGGTGACGTTCACTCCGGTGCCCTTGAGTTCACCTCGCAACGATTCCGCGAAGGTGTTCACGAACGCCTTCGTGGCGGCGTACGTCGCGTTGTTGGGGATCGGCATGTTTCCGGCCGCGGACCCGACCATCAGGATGGCTCCGGACTTGCGTGCGAGCATGCCGGGCAGCACGGCCAGCGTGAGATCGTGCACTGCAACGGCGTTGAGCTCGACCTGGTCGCGCTCGTATGCCGGGTCCAGCTCGGCGATCGGCCCGAAGGTGGCGATACCGGCGTTGTTGCACAGGATGCTGATGTCGCGGCCACCGAGTTCCTCGACCAGAACGGCACGCGCCGCGCTGTCGGAGAGGTCCGATGCACGGACCTCCACCTCGACGCCGTGCGCGGCGCGAAGCTTCTCGGCGAGGACCTCCATGACCTCGCCACGACGGGCAACGAGGATCAGGGAATGTCCGCGTGATGCCAGATCAGCGGCCAGTGCCTCTCCGATGCCGGAGGAGGCGCCGGTCACTACGGCGCGGGCTGTGGTTGTGGGTGTCGGCAGGCTCACGATCAGTCAGCGTAGCCGGTCAGATCTTCGCGGCCAGTCGTGTGCCCTGTTCGATGGCACGCTTGGCGTCGAGTTCTCCTGCCACGTCGGCGCCGCCGATGATGTGGGTCACCACGCCCGCGACGGTCAGTTCGTCCACGAGATCGCGAACCGACTCCTGCCCGGCGCAGATGACGATGGTGTCGACCTCGAGAAGTCGGGGCTTCTCGTGCTTCTCACCGAAGGTGATGTGCAGGCCGGCGTCGTCGATGCGCTCGTAGTTGACGCCCGAGAGCTCGTGGACGCCCTTGTTCTTGAGGGCCGCCCGATGGACCCAGCCGGTGGTCTTCGCGAGGCCGGCGCCGATGCGTCCTGGCTTGCGTTGGAGGAGGTAGACCTCCCGCTCGGAGAGCTCCGGTACCGGAGTGGTTAGAGCGCCCGGGGCCATTTCGGGTTCGGTGACGCCCCATTCCTGCTTCCACTCCTTGAGATGAAGAGTGGGGGAAGTCGGGTGCGTGAGGAATTCGCTCACGTCGACGCCGATGCCGCCGGCGCCGATGACGGCGACGGACTTGCCGACGGGCTTGCCCTCTCGGACGACCTCGGCGTAGGTCAGCACCTTCGAGTTCTCGATGCCGGGGATCTTGGGAACGCGCGGTGTCACGCCGGTGGCAACCACCACTTCGTCGAAGGATCCGATGAGATCTGCCGGTGCGACGCGGGTTTCGAGCTTGACCGTCACTCCGGCCACGTCCAGCATGCGGGTGTAGTAGCGAATGGTTTCGGCGAACTCTTCCTTACCCGGAATGAGCTGTGCGATCCCGAACTGTCCGCCGATCTTGTCCGAAGCCTCGAACAACGTGACCGAATGACCACGCTGAGCAAGATTGAGTGCTGCGGAAAGTCCGGCAGGACCGGCACCGACGACGGCGAGGTTCTTGGTCCGCCGAGTGGGGGAGAGGATCAGTGTGGTTTCGCGGCCCGCGCGCGGGTTGAGCAGGCAGGAGACCTGCTTGTGAACGAAGGCGTGGTCGAGGCAGGCCTGGTTGCAGGCAATGCACGTGTTGATCTCGTCGGACGCTCCACGTTCTGCTTTGTTCACCCAGTCGGGATCGGCGAGCATCGGCCTGGCCATCGAAATCAATTGTGCGTCACCGCGGTTGAGGATCTCTTCGGCAGTCTCGGGCATGTTGATCCGATTCGAGGCGGCTACCGGAATGTCGACGTGCTTCTCGAGTTTGCCGGTGATGTCGACAAAGGCTGCTCGGGGAACCGAGGTGACGATGGTGGGCACCCGTGACTCGTGCCACCCGATGTCGGTGTTGATGATCGTGGCGCCGGCGGCTTCGACTTCCTTTGCCAGTGAGACGATTTCATCCCAGGTCTGACCGCCCTCGACCAGATCTGCCATCGACAGCCGGAACACGATGATGAAGTTCGGGCCGACAGCCTTGCGTGTGCGTCGCACGATTTCGACTGCCATGCGTCGACGGTTCTCGGAACTGCCGCCCCACTGGTCGGTGCGCTTGTTCGTGCGCTCGCAGAGGAACTGGTTGATGAAGTAGCCCTCACCGCCCATGATTTCGACGCCGTCGTAACCCGCGGACTTGGCCAGGCGCGCGCAGCGAACGTAGTTGCGGATCTGCCAACGCACCCCACGGCCGGTCAGCTTGCGCGGACGGAACGGGTTGATGGGCGCCTTGATCGACGACGCGGAGACACTGAAAGGCTGGTAGCTGTAGCGGCCGGCGTGCAGGATCTGCATGGCGATCTTTCCGCCCGCGTCGTGAACCGCCTTGGTGATCCGGCGGTGACGGCGCGCTTCGATGCGGTTGGTCAGCTTGGCACCGAAGGGCAAGAGCCAACCGGTGCGGTTGGGCGCGTAGCCGCCGGTGATGATCAAGCCGACTCCGCCACGGGCACGTTCGGCGAAGTACTCGGCCAAGCGGTCGGTGTCCTTCGCGCGATCTTCGAGGCCGGTGTGGATCGATCCCATGACGACGCGGTTCTTCAGCGTCGTGAATCCGAGGTCGAGCGGTTCGAGCAGGCGGGGGAACTGTGTATCCGTCATGACTGAAGATGTCCTTCCGTGGCGTACTCGCCGGTGTCTTCGATGGCGTACTCGCCAGTGTCTTCGATGGCGTACTCGCCAGTGGGCAATGCGTCCAGAACTTCCTGGCACCAGTCGGTGAATCCTTCTTCGACGCGGATACCGCCGCGAAGTACCAGGTACTGGTGCAGTGAAGAGCCGGAAAGTGCTGCTGGATTAGGGAAGTCACGCTTTTCGATGAGTCGGTAGACGTCGAGGCGGGCGGCGTGGCCGTCGCGGTGGCGAGCGACTTCGCGTCGTAGAGCGGGGAGATCGGCGTGCGCTGCGGCCCTGATCTTGATGGCCAACTCGTTGCGCAGGTGGTTCGGTTCGGACGGCTCGGCGATCCATCGGGTCAGTTCGGCGCGGCCGGCATCGCTGACGCGGTACATCTTCTTGTCCGGGCGGCCGTCCTGCGCGATGGCCTCCACCTCCACCCAGCCTGCCTCGTCCATTCGCTTGAGGACTCGGTAGATCTGCTGGTGCGTCGCGCTGTGGAAGAAGCCGATCGACTTGTCGAACCGGCGTGTGAGGTCGTATCCCGACGCATCCTGTTCGGACAGGGAGACGAGCAACGCATGTTCGAGTGCCATGGAAAAAGTATCTATGCACTCAGGTGCGTATGCAACTAAGTGCGTACTAACTTGGGTGCATAGAAGGTTTTGTATGTCGACTTCGGAGAGAGGCGCCGAGTCGCCCGCGCGCAGTTAGGCTTCGCCGTATGAGCGCCGAGTCCACGAGCATGCAGGCCGAGCCACCCGCAGGCATCGGTGGTGCGGCCACGAAGAGTCAAGTGTTCGCGTGGGGGCTGTGGGATTGGGGATCGGCAGCATTCAATGCCGTGATCCTCACGTTCGTCTTCTCGGTCTATCTCACCGACGCGGTCGGCGACGACCTGCCCGGCACGATTTCGGCAACTACGTGGCTCAGTTGGGCTCTCGGGATCGCCGGCTTCTTCATCGCGATACTCGCCCCGATCACCGGACAGCGTTTCGATGCGTCGGGTAAACGCAAACTCTCGCTCGCGATACTCACCGGCATCACCGTGCTCTCGATGGCGGGTCTCTATTTCGTCGAAGACAACTACCGCTACCTGTGGCTCGGATTGGTTCTGCTCGCAATCGGTTCGGTGATTTTCGAACTGGCCGGCGTTCCGTACAACGCCATGATGCGGCAGGTGTCGACACCGGAGAATCTGGGACGAGTCTCCGGCTTCGGCTGGGCCATGGGATATTTCGGCGGAATCGTGCTGCTGTTGCTGTGCTACTTCGGGTTCATCGTCGGCGACGGCGACACTCGGGGATTCCTGGGATTGACCACCGACGGCGGCATGAACATCCGGATGGTGGCACTGCTGGCTGCAGTGTGGTTCGCGGTCTTCGCGATTCCGGTGTTCTTCAAGGTTCCCGAGTTGCCCAGCCCCGCGGTCGATCCGGGAGCGTCCAAGGCCGGGTTCCTCGACTCCTATCGGGTGTTGTGGCGCGATCTGCGCGAACTCTGGAACGTCGACAGGCGCACGATCTGGTACCTGATCGCGAGCGCACTCTTTCGTGACGGTCTGGCGGGTGTGTTCACCTTCGGAGCCGTGTTGGCTGTCAACGTCTACGGAATCAGTGCGGCCGACGTCCTGCTGTTCGGTGTTGCCGCCAACGTGATTTCCGCAATCGGTGCATTGGTGGCCGGACGCTTCGACGATCGGATCGGACCCAAACAGGTCATCACCGTCTCGCTGGCGTCGATGATCGTGGTCGGCGCGATATTGATCGCGGTGTCCGGGCCGGTGATGTTCTGGATCTTCGGTCTCGCCCTCTGCCTGTTCGTCGGGCCCGCTCAGTCTTCGGCACGAACCTTCTTGGCACGCATCACCCCGCCTGGGCGTGAAGGTCAGATGTTCGGCCTGTATGCGACCACAGGCCGAGCAGTGTCGTTCTTGGCGCCGACACTGTTCGGCCTGTTCGCTTGGCTCTTCGGTGCAGACCGTGCCGGCATCATCGGACTGCTGGTGGTTCTCGGCGTCGGCCTTGCCGCATTGTCGATGGTGAAGGCGCCGGAAGGGGACAGTGCGATCCCCGTCAATCCTTGAAGTAGACCAACTGGTGTGTCGTAGCGAGCAATGCGCCGTCACTGCCCCAAATTTCGGCCGACTGATCGAAGTATCCGTTTCCGAACCGTTGGGTCCGCGCCGTTCCCAGCACGGAATTGTCTGCCTGTGCGGTCAGCGTCTGAGCGTCGGCGTGGAAGTAGATGGTCATCGAGACCGTTCCGGCCGGAGCCATCTTGCCTCGGCGCAAGAAGACTCGTGGGAAGAAGACATCACACAGTGCGGTCAGCGACGTGAAGTCGAGAGCGCGTGCCGGCTGATCTCGCACCCAGAGCGTCGTGGTCGAGTCGGGGTGCTCGCCCGACTCCAGATCGGGGATCGCACCTTCGACAAAGCGCATCTCGTAGTTCTGTGCCCAGGCGATGAACTCGGGGAACGGCAGCAGCGCAACGTTTTCGGCCGACGGAACTTCCGGCATCGTGATCTCGGTAGACGACCAGGTTTCACGCCTGGTACCGAACACAGCCGTCGCGGTAGTGGCGACGGTTCCGTCCTGAGACAGTTCGATGGACCAGTGCTGCGTCGAGCGGTTGGTACGCACCGGCCGGGCGGAGATCTCGAAGGCGCCCTCGGAGATCGGACCGGCAAAGTTGACGGTCAACGACAGCGGATCGCCGAGGCGTTCGGGGTGCTTCAGTACAGATTCGAGCAATGTGGCAGCGGTGACGCCGCCGAACGGCCCGACCATGTTGTTGTACGCCGGATTGGTTTCGCCGGTCGACAAGCCGGCCGTGAGTGGCGTCAATCCGACAGCGGTGTCGAACGGATGGGGTGGTGCAACGGTCTCGGTCATCGCAGAACTCCTGGTGGTGGAATCAATTCGGCTCTATGTATGACAACATACATAGAGCCGAATTCGTCGCGACGATCAGGATCCTGCACGTGCGAGGATTGCCTCGGCCAACTCTTCGGCTCGCTCCTCCGGAATCCAGTGACTTCCGCCGTCGAGCACGACGAACTCGTAGGGAGCGTCCACGAATTCACCACAGCGTTCTGCGCCTGCGCGGCCGAGCGCTGTGTCGCCGGTGCTCCAGACATACGTGGTCGGCACGGTGGTGCGATCGATGTCGCCGAAGTCGCGAGTCATCGCGCGGTACCAGTTCAAGGCGCCGGTGAGCGCGCCCTCCCCGCTCAGGACACGAATGTGCTCGTCGGCGAATTCAGGATCGATCTGGCCGTCGAACATGGCGCGCAGCCGGCGGAAGTTGTCCTCCGACAACACTTCCTCGGCTTTGCCCTCCTGTCGGAGAAGTCCGATGTACGACGAGCGTTGCTTCTGGTCCTCGTCCTCGCGGAGTGCCCAACCGAAGGCGGTGGGGTGGGGGACCGAGATGGCTGTCAGGCTGCGGATCCGGTTCGGATGGCGACCGGCGACCTGCCAGGCGACCGCCGAACCCCAGTCGTGGCCGACCAGATGCGCGTCGGACAGGCCGAGTGCGTCGAGCAATCCGACGACGTCGGCTACCAGATGCTCGATCTTGTAGGCATCCACCCCTTCGGGGCGCGCGCCGGCGGAGTATCCGCGCTGATTCGGTGCGATCACACGGTATCCCGCCGCGGTGAGCAGTGGTGTGACCTTGCCCCAGGATGCGGCGCTCTCCGGGAAGCCGTGCAGCGCTACCAGCGGAATGCCGTCGTCCGGGCCCGAGATCAGTACGTCGAAGGTGAGGTCGCCAACGGGGATTTCGTATGTACTCGTGGAAGACATGACTCTCACCGTACGTCGAAAAGGTGAACCCGAGGTCAGTTTCGAGGTGGATTCCAGGTGGCCATTCCGAGCATGATGACTCGCAGTTGCTTCTCGGCTCGTGTGATGACGGCGGCTTCGTCGCGATACCCGGCCGTCCCGGCGTCCAGCAGTTCGACGACAGCGCTGAACATCGTCGAGACGATCAGGTCGGCAGCCATTTCCAGATCGTCCGACGACCAGCTTTCCAGTCCGGCAATTCTGGAGAGGTCGATGGTCAGTTCGCTGACGAACAACCGCATTTCAGTGGCTATCGCACGTCGTACCTCACTGACGCCGCTGTAGCGTTCGCGGCAGAGGAACCGAAACTGTCGCTCGTGTGTATGCACTTGTCGCACAAGGATGCCCAGTGACGTAGCGGCGTCCTTGGTGCTGGGATTACGCCTTGCGTCGCGCAGCATCTGGCGCAACATGCGCATGCTCTCTTCGACGAGGACGACACCGACGTCCTCCAGTGAAGCGAAGTGGCGGTAGAACGCCGTCGGAACGATCCCGGCTTCCCTGGCTACCTCTCGCAAGCTGATTCCGGCGAAGCCGCGATCGGCCGAGAGGTCCATGGCAGTGTCCAGGAGCGCTTGGCGTGTGCGTTCCTTCTTTGCGGCACGACTTTCCGGTTCCCTGTTGTCGGGTTCCCTGCGCTCTGGGTTCACCGGTCCGGCCTTCGTCACGACGTCGAGTGTAGGTACAGGCATTCCGGCTCCTTTCGGCAACTCGTGTAACTCGGATCACATTCTTGTTGACATGTACTTGTGTGCACCTGTCACACTATCTTCGGTGAACATTTGTACACTGAATTCACGCCGTCGGGGGAAGCTAGCCCAGCAATCGATACACCCGGCAACCGAAGTACGAGGAGGGTCATGACAATCGCATCTGCTCCTGAGAACACGACACCGAAGTCCACACCTCGGCGCGGACTGTCCTTGGTGGGACTGATCGAAGCCATGGCTGCTCCACATCAGATCGATCGGTACCTCGAGTTGGTCAACCCGATGGCGACCGTTCGTGACATCCGCGCGCAGGTTGTCGCCGTCGACCATCCGACCGCTGACTCCGTCACTCTGACGCTGCGCCCGACTCGCCAGTGGCGCGGTTTTCAGGCGGGCCAGTTCGTGCAGTTGGGCGTGGTGATCGACGGTGTTCGTCACACTCGCTGCTACTCGCCGGCCGGCGGCGCGTCTACGCGCAGCGGGCTGATCGAGCTCACCGTGAAAGCGCATCCCGGTGGCCTGGTGTCGCAGTATCTGTACGCCAACGCGGCGCCCGGACTCGTTGTCAGCCTCTCGCAGGCAGACGGTGTGTTCTCCCTTCCCGTCGACCGCCCGCGTCGGGTGTTGTTGATCAGTGGCGGCAGTGGAATCACCCCGGTCATGTCGATGCTTCGGACGCTGGTGGAGGAGGAGCACTCGGGCGAGATCGTGTTCGTGCATTACGCGAACACCGATGCCGACGTGGCATACACGCGCGCGCTGAAGACCATCGCCGAGCAGAACCCGAACGTGAAACTGGTACTCGTGTACACCGAAAGCGGTGGAGGTGACCTCGAAGGTTTCTTCGATCGCGGGCACCTCGACGCCGTGGCTCCGTGGATCGCCGATCCGGACACGATCGACGCCCAGGCTTATCTCTGCGGGCCTCCCGGTCTGATGCGGGGAGTGCGTGAGGTGTTCCGTGAGGTCGACGTCGAGCACTTGCTCAATACCGAGGAGTTCGCGCCGGCGGTGGCCGAGCCGGGTGAGGCCGGCGGCGAGGTGTCATTCACCAAAAGTGGGGTGGCGGCCGAGAACTCCGGCGAAACACTTCTCGAACAAGCAGAAGCTGCGGGCCTCAATCCCGAATACGGATGCCGGATGGGAATCTGCTTCTCCTGCACCTCCGTCAAGAAGGCGGGTCGTACCCGAAACGTGCGCACCGGTGAGACAGACGACGAGCCGGACAAGAAGATCCAGCTGTGCGTCAGCGCTCCCGTCGGCGACGTCACCGTCGACATCTGAAGTCCCATTTTCCACACGACTGTCTGGAGACCGACATGTTTGGACTTTCACTTCCCACCCTCCCGTTCCTCGGCAACGGTTCCGATGCGAAGGACGACGCTCCCGTCGTCCTGACGTACGAGCAGGTCGAGGAGATCGGCCGCGAGTTGGACGCCTTGCGTGATCGCACCGTCGCTTCGCTTGGGGCCGAAGACCGGGAGTACATCTACAAGATCATCAAGGCTCAGCGCGGGTTCGAGGTCGCAGGTCGCGGCTTGATGTACCTCGGATTCCTACCGCCGGTGTGGCTCGCGGCAGTCGGTGCGCTGAGTGTGTCGAAGATTCTCGACAACATGGAGATCGGCCACAACGTCATGCACGGTCAATATGACTGGATGCGGGAACCCGGGCTCAATTCCGAAGTCTTCGAATGGGATACGGTGTGCCCGGCCGACCAGTGGCGCCACTCGCACAACTACATGCATCACACGTACACCAATATTCTCGGCAAAGACCGTGACATCGGATACGGCATCCTGCGTATCGACGACGCGCAGAAGTGGAACCCCTATTACCTCGGTAATCCGGTCTGGGCCTTTGCCTTGATGATGCTCTTCGAGTGGGGTGTGATGATGCACGATCTCGAGATCGAGAACGTCATCCAGGGCAAACGCAAGTGGCACGACGTCAAGCCGCTTCTGAAGGGCTGGTGGAACAAGGCGGGCAAGCAGGTCCTCAAGGACTACGTCATCTTCCCGGTTCTGACGGGGCCGCTGTTCGTGACCACTCTCGCGGGGAACGTCACCGCCAACCTGGTCCGAAACGTGTGGACGTACTCGATCATCTTCTGTGGCCATTTCCCCACCGGCGTACAGAGCTTCACCGAGGACGAGACGGCCGACGAGACTCGTGGTCAGTGGTACGTGCGTCAGATGCTCGGCAGCGCCAACATCGAGGGAAGCCCGCTCTTCCACATCATGTCCGGCAACCTCTCGCACCAGATCGAGCACCACCTGTTCCCGGACCTGCCTGCGCATCGTTATCCGGAACTCGCTCCCCAGGTGAAAGAATTGTGTGGGAAGTACGGTTTGCCGTACAACACCGGTGGGTTCTTCAAGCAGATCGGTTCGGTATGGGGCAAGATCTTCAAGCTCGCTCTTCCGCCCGGTTTGGTCAAGTCGAAGACCCCTCCCGGTGTTATCGTCGAGCGCCAGCGAACTGCAGCCTGAGAGGCACACACTGATGGTCGGGAAATTCGAACGCCGCAAGGACACGGTCCAGGAACTGACCGAAAGTGCAGCCAACCACGTGGGCTCCATCGCGATGATCATCGCCGGGGCTGTTCGAGACGTGACGCGCGAGATCGGTGACTGGGTGTCCGACGGAATCGAGATGCGTGAAGCAGCGAAAAAGGCTGCGGCTGACGATCGTTCGGAGTCCGTGACCATCGAGCACGACGAGACCGATCCACCGGAAGATTGGCGTTGATTCCAACTCTTCGATCGCCGAGACAGTAAGGCCGACGGCCGGATCGCCCAACCGCGAGCCGTTTCGCCTGAACGACCACGTTGCCCTCCGTCACAGATGACGGAGGGCAACGTGGGTTTCGTGGACTGTTTCGGCGGCCGAAGACGCGGATCGAACACCGATCACAAGTGAGGCCCTAAGCAGCGCTTCCGAGGCTCGCCGAGTCGAAGCTGCCGAGCCCGGTGCTGCCGAGACCGCTGCTACCGACCCCGCCCAATGCGAGCGCATTGCTGCTACCCGCGCTCAGTAGCTGGACGATGATGTTGATGACGATGGGGTCGCCGGTGAGCGGAATTGTAGGCACAGGGGGACCTGCTTTCTGTTTCGAAATGTGGTGAGCAAGGTGAGCGGCGACGGGTTCGTCGACGTGGTCAGGCGGGCTGTTTCAGCCACTTCCGGTGCTGCCGAGCGACACGATAGAGCCGTTGCCGAAGCCGAGTGCTCGGGAGAGTGAGCCGAAGTCGATGACCAGGCTGCCCAGGGTGTGCTGGTTTATCACGGTGGTTCCTGTCTGTGCCGCGACTTTGTGATGCGAGCGGGTAAGTCGATCAGGGAGCAGGCGTCGTGGGAGTTTCGCCGCCGCCGCCGCCAATCGGAGAGTTGTTGGTGTAGAGGAAACTGCTGCCGGCGTTGAACATCTGTAGGACGGTGTTCATGACGACGGCCAAAGCGCCTGTGGTTGGTGCGGCGATCATGTGCTTGCTCCTGGTTTCAGCGGTGGCGACGTGGTGGTCACCGTGGTCACCGCCATCACAGTGTCAGGCGGCTTGGAGCGGGCCCTGTGCGAGAGATTCTCTCGCACAGGGCCCGAGATTCGTCCTAGGAGACGCCGCCGCCATCCGTCGAGCCCGTGCCGGTGCTGCCCGCGTTGAAGAGCTGCAGGATGGTGTCGAAGAAGGCACCGAGGAGAGCGTTATCCTGGCCGTTGATCATGTGTTTCCCCTTAATTGTTACTGGTTTGCGCGGTGATTCGCACCACACTTTTATAGCCCGGTTCGGAGCGGAAAAGTGGGGTCCAGGCGCCACACGTGGACAGCTAATAGCGAGGATGTGAGTGTTCACATTTTCGCTGGACGATTGTCCACATCAGTGCTTGCGAAAGTCAGAGAGATCATGGCAGCGCGCAGTTTGAGCAGTTCAGAGGGCAGGGCCGGATCCAATCCGGTCAGGGTTGCGATGCGCTTGATTCGATTGTCGACGGTGTTGGTGTGCAGGCCGAGCGCCGACGCGGTGCGCTGACGATGCTGGCCGTTGGCGAGGTGTATGGACAATGTCTGCAGCAGTTCCGGATTGCCGTCGAGTGGCCTTAGAAGATTGATCAAGCTGTCGCGGCCTGCGCCACCCCGAGTGAGTTGATACTCGAGCGCGAGGTCTTCCATTCGGTACGACCGCGCCGGCAGTCTCAGGCGCCGCACGAGTTGCGCCAATTCGTGAGTGGTTGCTTGGGCGGCGGCGATATCTCGTACCGCGGCGTTCTCGGCGATTGCTGTGATCTCCACCCCGACCGTTGCGCGTGCACGTTGGATGACCTCGCACACTGTTCCCCAGTCGGGTGTGCCCTCGATCAGGACCAGACCACGTTGCGGTGCAGGAGCTTCGAGCAGTGCCGACCCGAAGTGGGCCGCGATTTTCGATTGAGCGACGGAGAGGTCACGGTAGGCCTGTATGCGCTGGTGGTTGCCGTTGCGTGCTCCCGGGCGGATGGGCGGCAGGTTCACCAGGAGCCGCAGGACGAGATAGCGGGGTGCGAGTTCAACGCCCATCTGCAACGCAAGCTGGGTGGGATCGTCGCCGTCCAGCATGGCTTTCACGAGAGCGCCGGCGGAGTATTCCCCGAGTTGGGAGCCAGCTGGAAGAGCCGAGAGATAGCTGATCGAGATGAACGAGTGAAGCCGCTGCGCGAGTGCGAACAAGAACTCGTTGAGATCCCCGAGATTGGCGGAGTCCTCGGCGTCGGCCCGGCTGAGGATGAGGGTGCGGAAAGTGCTGATGCCCTCGTTGGTCAAGTTGAGGATCGCGCTGAGTGGCACGCCTTTCAATGCTTGTTGGACGGTCATCGTGTGAATGCCGTCCAACTCTTGGTCGGTGGGAAGTTTGCGGTGATCCAGCAGCTGGATCCCCACTTGGAGCCCCTGCACGATCACCGCAATCAGTTCCCGACGAACTGCCTCCGTTTGGAGGGAAGTCAACGTCGGGTTGGCACGGGACAGGTGATCTACGAGATCGCTTGCCAGTGGGATGACGTCGTTGACCGCTGTGGAGGCGGGCTTGCCTCCCAACATGAGCGGTCCCGGGTTGTTCAGCAGCGCTGGGGACATGGGTGGCCTCCTCTAGACAGGTGCGTCGCCTGGCACAGGCACCCGGAGGCTCGGCGCGTTACGAAGCGGGGTACACGCTGAGGCCTTGTTCGGGGGCATACTCGCCGCTGAAATTTGCGGATCGAATTGCGCCAGGCGTTGTGATTTCTACCACATGAACGATCGTCCAACTGTGAAATGGACAAATGTGAAGATAAGTCCATATGCCCCACGCGCTGCGGACCTAAACAATCGTCCACTTACGGTGTTTTTCGACGTCAGAGGGGAAAACGGATTCGGAGGACACCACGAGTTCCGTCTGGGATCATTGCCGGCGCCCACGGTGCTCGTCGCGGGCGATTTGCTCAGATCAAGCTCGAGGGCCCTGGGTCCTCGCGGACCCAGGGCCCTCGAGGCCTAGGTATTGATTCGACCAGTCCGATGTACGGGAACCGGTTCAGGGTGAAATCACCCCTTTTTGTACTGCTGTCTGTATTGCGGAAATCTCTAGATGACGCCCAGCGAAATCATGGCGTCGGCCACCTTCACGAAGCCGGCAATGTTCGCGCCGTGCACGTAGTCGCCCGGCTTTCCGTACTCGGCAGCGGTGTTGATGGTGCGCTTGTGAATGCCGCGCATGATTCCGGCGAGACGCTCGTCGGTGTACTCGAAGCTCCAGGAATCACGCGAAGCATTCTGCTGCATTTCGAGGGCGGAGGTTGCGACGCCACCGGCGTTGGCCGCCTTGCCGGGCGCGAAGGCTACGTTCGCGTCACGGAAGAGCTGGATGCCACCGGGGGTGGTGGGCATGTTCGCGCCTTCGGCAACGGCCTGAACGCCGTTGGCGATCAAGGTCTTTGCGGCATCTTCGTCGAGCTCGTTCTGAGTCGCGCAGGGGAGTGCGACGTCGCACGGCACGTCCCAGATGGAGCCATCGGCGATGAACTCGGCATGCGGAACTGCGTCGGCGTACTCGCTGATGCGGCCGCGGCGAACTTCCTTGATCTCCTTGAGGAGGTCGAGATCGATGCCCTTCTTGTCCACGATGTATCCCGAGGAATCCGAGCAGGCGATCGCGACGCCGCCGAGCTGGTGGATCTTCTGGATTGCGTAGATGGCGACATTGCCGGATCCGGAGATCACGACGTTCTTGCCTTCGAGGCCTTCACCCTTTGCCTTGAGCATTTCGGCGACGAAGTACGCGACGCCGTAGCCGGTGGCCTCGGTGCGAACCTGCGATCCGCCCCAGGTGATGCCCTTGCCGGTGAGGACGCCCGACTCGTACGTGTTGGTCAGCCGCTTGTACTGACCGAACAGGTAGCCGATCTCGCGACCACCGACGCCGATGTCGCCGGCCGGAACGTCGGTGTATTCACCGATGTGACGCTGCAGTTCGGTCATGAAGGACTGACAGAAGCGCATGACCTCTGCGTCGGAGCGGCCCTTGGGATCGAAGTCCGAGCCACCCTTGCCGCCGCCGATGGGCAGGCCGGTGAGTGAGTTCTTGAAGATCTGCTCGAAGCCGAGGAACTTCACGATGCCCAGGTTGACGCTGGGGTGGAAGCGCAGGCCGCCCTTGTAGGGGCCGAGTGCACTGTTGTACTGCACGCGGAAGCCACGGTTGACGTGAACGTTGCCCTGGTCGTCGGTCCACGGCACGCGGAAGATGATCTGGCGTTCCGGCTCGCAAAGCCGCTCGATGAGTCCGGCGTCGGCGTAGCGGGGGTGGCGTTCGAGCACTACGTGAAGAGACTCGAAGACCTCTGCGGCGGCCTGATGGAACTCGGGCTCTCCTGCATTGCGAACCAAAACCTGATCGTAAATCTGCGCTACGCGGTCACGTACGGACACCGCTCACCTACCTCGTTGTGAGAACTCTTTTACATTTCCGTTACATACTAGGCGCCTTTATTGCTGTATCGGACAACTGTCCTGTGAAGGTGAAATCGGACACAGCTGTCACTTGTGTCAGTTGAACGGGCGATTTATAACAATTTGCTCAGCTTTCACTCTCTTAACACAGTCCAAATGGTTTGCTTCTGCGGTCGGGGATCACTGTGCCTGTGGTCCGAACGGGAGTCGAAATGATCAGAGGGGCTGCACGTGCGTAAAAAAACACTCCATGTCGGCGATGTTGTCGATAGGCGTCGTCACGATTGCCGCGACGATTGCCGCAGCACCGTCTGCGTCGGCGATCGGCGGACCGTGTGGGTCGGGAGGAAGTGGTTCCGCCGGATCGATGACGGGTTCGCTCGGTTCGCTGACCGGATCACTTGGCAGTGGTTCCGCCGGTACCGGCTCCCTCGCCAACGCGTTGCCGTGGATCACCGGCTCGCCCAACGGTGCTCTGCCGGTGCTGACCGGCCGCACCAAAGCGATCGAAATGGTCACTGGCCCAGGCAGTCCCAACAACACTATCGAGCGGTTCAACGTGTCGGGAACCGACCTCGGAATCATGTGGGACAACGGTCTTTCGGGGCCGGATCACGACGTACTGATGGCATTCGGCGATACGGTTGGCGACTGCGACACCCCGGGTGACGACTGGCGCAGCAACGTGTTGTTCCGCAGCAACGACACCGCCATTGCCGACGGGATGAAGATCGACAGTTCTCCTTTGGACGGCCCCAATCATTCCAAGGAGATCATTCCGGGATTCGGCATTCCGGGCGAGTTCACCACCATCCCGACCGCTGGAATCTCTTACGGTGGTGTGCAGTACATCAGATTCATGTCCGTTCGGTCGTGGGACGAACCAGGAGCCTGGACCACCAACTATTCGGCTCTGGCTTTCTCCACGGACAACGGCGAGAACTGGGAGCTCGATCCGGCGACGGTTCGCGCGAACACAGAAGGACTCGGTATCCCGGGGATTCCGGCGGTATCACCGATCAATTCCAACTTCCAGCAGAGTGCCTTCGTCGACGGACGCGATGGTTACCTGTACGAATACGGAACTCCCTCAGGCCGTTTCGGTAAGGCGATCCTGGCGCGAGTTGCCGGAGCCGACATCAGAAACCTCGGCGCGTACGAATACTGGGACGGCTCCGGTTGGAGTCCGCGAGATACCGATGCGGTGCAGGTCATCAAAGCGCCGGTCAGTGAACTTGCCGTGCAGTGGAACGACTACCTGAACAAGTACGTCGCGATGTACACCAGTGCCGAGGGCAACCTCGTGATCCGTCAGGCCGACCAACCGCAAGGCCCGTGGAGCGGTACGCAAACTCTGTTGAGCGGAATCACGTTGCCCGCGTTGTACGGCGGATTCATGCACCCGTGGGCGAGCGGACAGTTCCTCGAATTCGTCGCCACCACGTGGGACCGTTACAACGTCATCTACATGCGAACCGACTTGAACGGACTCAAGATGGCGTCGTCGGATTCGCGCGATCGTCCTGACCCCGCGACCACCGGTGAGGCTCGCGTCCTCGAAGTCACGATGCCGGAAGACCGCTAGCCCGAGCGAGATTCAACAACTGTGGCCTGCAACTCGATCGAGTTGCAGGCCACAGTTTTGTGAGCGTTGATTTCGGTGATGCTCAGAGAATGAAGAGCATTTCCTGATACGTCGGGAGTGGCCAGTGATCGTCGGCGACGATGGTTTCGAGGAAGTCGGCCGCTGCACGTACCTCGGCCATGGCGGGCAGGAGTGCGTCCTGTGCGTGCTTGGCCTGATCGAATGGCGACTCGCCGGCGTCGGTGTCGATTGCTGCGCGCAGGGCCGCGAGCGCTGTGCGCAGAGCCGCAACGGGCGCCGACACTTCTTCGAGCGGAGCTGAATCCGGTTCGAGGCCGGCGGACTTCAGTGCGACGAAGTTCTGCGCAACTTCCGTCTGGTGGCGCACTGCAGCCGGAAGGATCAGCGTCGTACCGATTTCGGCGGCCAGGCGTGCCTCGACGCCGATGCTCAGTGCGTACTGTTCGAGTCCGACCTCGTAGCGACTGTGCATCTCTCGGTGGTTGAAGACCTTGTACTTCTCGAAGAGTTCCATCGAGGACTCGGTGATCAGTTCAGGAAGGGCGTCCAGCGTCGTGCGAAGGTTCGGCAGGCCGCGAGACTCGGCCTCGATCTGCCAGTTCTCCGAGTAACCGTCGCCGTTGAAGACAACCGCACCGTGGTTGGTGATGATCTCGGTGAGCAGATTCTGGACGGCGGTGTCGAAATCCGCGCCGTCGGCAACCGCGGCCTCCAGTTCGGTGGCCATGTAGTCCAAGGCCTCGGCCATGATCGTGTTGATGGTGACCATCGGGCCGTTGACTGTTTGCAGCGATCCTGGTGCGCGGAACTCGAAACGGTTGCCGGTGAAGGCAAATGGGCTCGTGCGGTTGCGGTCGCCCGGATCGGTCGGCAGGACGGGAAGGGTGTCGGCTCCGATCATCATGGTGCCCTTGTCCTTCGACGATGTTGCCGCGCCCTTGGCGATCTGCTCGAAGACGTCGGCCAGTTGATCGCCGAGGAAGATCGAGATGATTGCCGGGGGCGCCTCGTTGGCACCGAGACGGTGATCGTTGGTTGCCGATGCGACCGACGCGCGCAGGAGGCCGGCGTATTTGTGGACGGCCCGGATGACTGCGGCGCAGAATACGAGGAACTGGGCGTTGTCATGCGGATTGTCGCCGGGGACAAGCAAACTGCCGAGTTCGGAGTTGCCCAGCGAGAAGTTGACGTGCTTGCCGGAGCCGTTGACACCGTCGAACGGCTTCTCGTGGAACAGACATTCCATGCCGTGCTTCTTGGCGATGGTCTTGAAGGTGGTCATCAGCAACTGCTGGTGGTCGGCGGCGATGTTGCCTCGCTCGAACATCGGGGCGATTTCGAACTGGCCGGGGGCAACCTCGTTGTGCCGTGTCTTGGCGGGGATACCGAGTTTGAACAGTTCCCGCTCGGTGTCCATCATGAATCCGAGCACACGTTCCGGGATCGCCCCGAAGTAGTGGTCGTCGAACTCCTGGCCCTTGGGCGGCTTTGCGCCGAAGAGTGTTCGGCCGGCGTTGAGGAGGTCGGGGCGGGCGAGGAAGAAGTGTCGATCGATCAGGAAGTACTCCTGCTCGGGACCGCAGAACGACACGATGTGCTCGGGGTCGTCGTGGCCGAACAACTTCAGGATTCGTTCGGCGTGGAAACCCATTGCCTGTTGTGAACGCAGCAGGGGAGTCTTGTGGTCGAGCGCTTCGCCGGTCATCGAAACGAACACGGTCGGGATACACAGTGTGTTGCCGTTGGGGTTTTCGAGAACGTAGGCCGGGCTCGTGACATCCCAGCCGGTGTATCCGCGAGCCTCGAATGTGTTGCGCAGCCCGCCGTTCGGGAAACTCGAGGCGTCGGGTTCACCTTGGATCAAGGTCTTGCCGGCGAACTCCGCCAGTGCACTGCCGTCGCCGACCGGCTCGAGGAAGCTGTCGTGCTTCTCGGCCGTCAACCCGGTCAGTGGATAGAAGACGTGGGCGTAGTGGGTTGCGCCTTTCTCCAACGCCCAGTCCTTCATCGCCGACGCGACCGCATCGGCGACCATGGGATCAAGCGGTTTGCCTTGCTCGATCGTCGCCATCACCGACTTGTAGACGAGCTTGGGCAGTCGCTTCTGCATGACCACCTTGTTGAAGACGTTGGCACCGAACACCTCGCCGGGTGTCTCGTCGGTGGTGAAACTGACCACCGGAGGTGTGTAGGCCTCGACGTCCTTGATCGCTTGCAAGCGAACTGCATTTCCACTCATGTGCTTACCCCTCGCCCGGGCCCAGGGCTGCGCTGCTGATTGCGAGCCCGACTTCGGCAAACCCTACGAACCTCCGGTATCGGGGGTGTTTCGTAGATATTGCGCCTGTCCGCAAACTTCGAGTCACAACGGAAATGTCGATCTGTCGGAGGTCTACGGCAGACTTCGAGCCGACGGGCTATTGCAGGACAGTCGAATCGGAGAGTCTTTGTGATCAGGGTGTTGGTGCCAACAACGGTGGAGCAGGGCGATCTCGCGGAAGTGCTTCGGTTGTATGACGAACTTGTCACCGAGACCCGAAAAGAGGTCGGCTGCATCAATTACGAGTTACTGCAGCGCACCGACAATCCCTGCGAGCTCGTGTTGGCGGAGGAATGGGAATCGCAGGAGCACCTCGACGCCCACACTCATACCGAGCACTTCGTCAGGTTGGTTGAGGCGCTGGACAAGCTCGAGACGGCAGCGCCGGCGCAGATCTTCACGAAGGTTCTGTAGCGGCGGAGTCCGGTCTCAGTGCTCGCTCAGGCGTCGAACGAACATTCCGGAGAGCCTCGAGCGTCAACTAGGCGAGCCGTTCCGACACACGCGGAAACTGGTTTGCATCGACACGCCAGAATCATCGTAGGTCCGTCGAGTCCGATGTAGGACAGCGCCTTCGGGCTCCAGCCGGGCCTTGTGCCGGTGTCGGCCGACCTGCACGGGCGCTCTATACGGTCACGTCGGAGTAGGGCATATGCTCTGACACCCAAGGAAATACGACTTCCATGAGTAGCAGCACCACCGCGACCAAGAGAACGATCGCCAGCAGGGCCTTCACTGGTCGGGGGCCGGGGAGCGCGCCCCAGAGGTAGCCGTACATTCATTGCTCCTGGAATGCCGCGGGAATGGTGCCCGAAGTCTTCGAGATTGTTTCGACGAGAACCGCGTGGACGATCAAGCGTTCGCTGTTCGAGTAGAGCGGATGGCACGTGGTCAGTGTCAACATACTTTCCAGCGTGGCGTCGGGCTCGGCCCAAGGGCTTCCGGGCAGCGGGTTGACGACCGCAACATCCCCGGGCACGGTGATGTGCCGCCCGAGGAGATGGGCGTAGTCGCCTTCGGAAACCCGATCGGCTTGCTCGGGATTCAAGCAGGCTTTCGCCGCAGCGCGACGTTCGGGCGAGGCCTGGTCGAGTGGGAGTAACCGGTACGTCATCCACTGGGACTCGGTCTCCACGACGACGGCATCGCATGCATCGAGTCGATCCAGGTGTTGGAAGACTGCGCCGGAACCATTGCGGTGCCCGGCGAGCGCGAAGTTTCCGGCTTCGCCGGGCATCTGCGAGTCCGGGTAGTGGCCGGGGCCGGCCCGCAGGTCCTCGTTGCGTGTGCCCTCGACGATTGCGTACGCGGCGCCGAGTGTGGGGAAATGCACGCGCGCGAATCCCTCGCCGAGCACAGGGATCAGCGGGGACACCGGCTGACCGTCGATCGCTCCTGGGGCTTCGGGGTCTTCGGCCCAGGATTCCTCCAGACTGTTGTTGAGCTCGTCCTGGAGCCGCCCTGAGACGATATTGGTCCAGAACGCCTCATAGATGACGAACAGCAGGACGACGACCCCGGCCGTGAGGAGCAGTTCGCCGATTACCTGGCCTGTGCCCGGCCGCCGATGCCCTCGAACTTTGGTATCGCTCACGGACCGGGGTCTCCTCTTCACAGATCTACCGAGCTAGCTGATGTGTCGAATTGGTGCCGTATCGAACTAGCTGCCCGCGTTGATCGTGGCGCTTCCGGTACCGCCGAGGAGATCGTAAAGGAGTACGGACAGGCGACCGAGGCCGTCGATCGCGGCAGAACCAGTGGTCTCGATGCCTTCGATGACGATCGGGAACGGGAGGAATGACATGGTGTTTCTCCTTCGAGGGGTGGGCCACGGGGGCGGCCGCGAGATAGATACGTCGTGACGGTGAAACAGGGCGGGGGCGACCAGGCGTAGGTCGCCACCCGCCCTGTTTCGGTATTCCTGGTTGGGAGTTACTCCCGGCCGGGTGCACGCTTGCGGTTACGCAGGGTGAGCCATGCGCCACCGCCGATCAGCGCCAGCGCCAGACCGGCGAGCCAGATGACGTTCGCGCCGGTTACCGGCAGGGACGATGACTGGTCCGGTTTGGCCTGAGCAGGATTTCCCGGAGCAGGCGTGCCCGGAGCACCGTTGTGTCCACCACCGTTATTGCCGGGAGTGTTGTTGCCGGGAGTCGACACGTCGGTGCCTGGTCCTCCGGGTACCTCAGAGCCCGGCCACGTCGGGATTTCCCCCGGCGGCAGCGGGATCGGGATCGGGATGATGATCAGCCCATTGCTGCTGGTTTTGTTCTCGAGTCCCAGGACCACCGACTTGTTTGCTTCGCCGGTGAGCTTGACGGAAGTTGCGGTCGGGTCGCCGTCGATATTCGAGACGTCCGCCTTGCCTTCCTTGACGCCCCAGATCACTTCACCCCACTTGACGTTGGTGACGTCAGTGTGAGCACCGGTTTCTGTGAAAGTGATGTCGGTGTTCAGCGGGAACTGGACCCGGCCGTCGATGACGGCTGCGTCGCACTGGGCGGTCGGAGTGACCGAAGCGCCCGGTCTGACATCGAGAACACAAGACCGCGCCTCATTGTCGATGTCCGTCCACGTAGCCGTGACCTGGAAGATCGTGGATCCGTCCTTTGCCACCTGGCCGCCCTTGGGGCCGGTCACGATCTTGTCGATATCCACCTCGGTGGTCGGGATCGGGCGGTTGTGGATCTCCACCACAGCCTTCTCACCGGCTACCGCCTTGACGGTGTCGCGGTATTCGGCGTCACCGGCATCCGCGGACACGTAGTAATACGGCCGCGCCCAGTCGATACCGGCCAGGGGCTTGGGGTCGACCTCGGAGAAGGTGATCACGGTGTTCCGCGGCACAACCTCGTCGGACGTCCAGCTCCAGTCGTTTCCGGCATCGAGGGTGATGGTCTGGCCCACTGCCGGGAAATCGGTTCCGGCGGGGAGCGCCGGATCGATTCCGTCGATACGGACTTCGAACTTCGTGCTGTCAGGCAGGTCGGCCTCGGGGGCGCGGACGGGGTTGCCGTCAGCGTCGAGGATGAACTTCGTGAATTCGACCGATCCGAATTTCCACAGCGCCTCGTTCGACAGCGTGATCAGTCGACCGTCGGTCGGGTCGTCGGAGACTATGCCCGTCGCGGTGCCGTCGAGGTTCGAATGCAGCCACGATTCGCCTTCCGGGCTGGTTCCCCAGGAGATGGTGCCCCACTCGACTCCGTCGACATCGGGACGGCCGGTCTCGGTGAAGGTCACCTCGGTGCCGACGGGGAGGTCGACGCCGAGCGGTGTGGTCTGTCCCTGCTTGACGCTCAGCACCTGGGTGCGGTACTCCACACCGTCGCGCCAACGCGCCTCGACCGTGAACTCCACGTCGTCGCCGACGGCCTCGGCGGCCTCACCGCCGACCTGCTTTGCGATGCGCAGAGTGCCGTCGTTGACGTCGACGAAGTTCGACACCTCGATCTTGCGCAGATCCTTGCCGATGGTCACCACGGCTGCGTTGTCCGGATTGATCCTGACATTCCCGGAGTATGCGGGCACGCCATAGGCGAGACCGTCACCGTTTGCCGGAACCAGCTCTGTCAGTGTGACTTCGGTGCCACCGGGCAGGTTCTCGCCGAACGGAACCGCGGTGCCGTCGGACGGAAGAGACAGTGTCTTGCTCTGCGGTTTGTCGTCCGTATCGAGCCAGGTGGCAATCACGTCGAAGCTCGCCGGTACGGCCTTGTCGAACGCCTTCGGGCCCGTGAGTTTCTTGCTCACTTCGAAGGTGCCTTGCGTGATCTTGGCCTCGTTGGTGACGGAGACCGTGTTCGCCGACGCATCGGCGCCGATGGTGAGCATTTTCGGGTTGATCACCGGCTCCGACCAGGTCACGAGGTCGGTGTTCATCGGTTGTACCTCGGTGAAGGTGACTTTCGCTCCGATGGGCAATTTGCCCAGTTCGTAGTGCTGACCGTCCTTCAGAGTGAATTGACGCAACTCGTTGCCGGCGGCGTCGTCACCAAAGGCGATCTCTGCGTTGACGACGAAAGCCTCGAGTCCCGTGCGCGCTCCGTCACCGATGACGGACTTGGTGATCCGCGCCGATCCCAGACTCGCTTTGTTGAGCAGTGTGACACCGACATTGCTCTTCGGCGTGATGGTCACCAGCGCCTCGGTGCGGTCCCCGTTGAGCGTCACACCCTCTGACGGGCGGAAAGTCCCTCTCTCGAAATACACACCGTCAACGGTGGGGAGGTTGATCTCGGACAGTCGGATCTGCCAGCCGGTTCCGCGGGGGTTGATCCCACTGACCGGTGTCCCGTCAGCCTTCACCTTGATCTCGTAGGAGCTCACCGGGGCGTCGGTCGCTGGGATTTGCCCGGGGGCGAACTCCTCGACTTTCACGGTGAACTCGGTGTCTTGCGGGAATTTCTCGGAGAAGGGAGCGATCTCCTTCAGAAGCGAGAACGAGCCCCGCGACACACCTTGACCGGTGCCGCCACCGCCCCATTCCTGCTTGACACTCTGCGTCGACTGAGTCTTGCCGTTGTAGAAGACCGAGTTCCCGTAAACCGTGCCGCGCTGATCCAGCCCACCGCTGCTGGTGCAGAGGGTGTATTCGACGTAATAGCGTGTCTCACGGTTGTAGTCGCCCGCGTCCTTCGGGAGGGTGATGGCAATCCCGTTGTCGCCGCTGCGTGTGACCGTGGTGCCCGCGGTGATGTCCGTCCCGCCCTCTTTTGCAAGGAAGTCGCGCGCGGTGACCTTGAAATTGAGGTCCTTCTTCAGATCGCCGCTGACATCACACACCGCCAAGCTGTCGGAGAACGTGTCGGTGATGACCGCCGGTGCGTCGAGGCCCTCGAGGGTGTGCCCGGAGACCTGCACCTTCCAGTCGATGGTCGTGCCGGCAGGCTGCTTCTCGCCCGCGACGTCCTTCGGTTCGGTGTTGAGCGTGCCGGTCTTGCCGCCCTCGAACTTGGGCCCCGTCACCGAAGCGTCTTTGGAGATGCCGTTGACGACCGCCGTATTGGTGAACACATCAGAGGAGTCCGGCACCTCCTTCTCGATCACACAGGACCGGAACTTCACGTAGTAGTACTGCGTCGAGTCTTGCTTGATCTTTTCCTTCGGCGTGATGGTCATGCTGAAGGATTGGGCACTCGCCGTGGCACCGGAAGCGTCGATGTCGAACTCGGAGGTGACGTTGACGTGGTTGGTTGTTTCACCGTTCAGCCCGGGTAGACGGTTCGCGCGCCAGACCGTCGGGACGAGGCCGCCCTCGCAGACCTCGTGATTGGCGCCGAGAGTCTCCTTGATGATGACTTTCTGGTCGGGGAGGCTCGCGATGAAAGTGCCCGGAAGCGTTATGCTCCAGTCGATCTCGCTGTACCGGGTGCCCCCGGCCCAACCGCCGGACTTCGACGGCCCGGTCTGTGGCGACCAATCCTGGCCGACGCCTGCCGCGCCTACGGTGTTCCCGCCGATGGTCACGGAGTTGTCGTAGACGGTGCCCGTGTTGTCCACTTCGCCGCTGGTTGTGCACGAGGTGTACTCGATGCGGTAGAGCTTGTTTCTTTCGAAGGGGCCGCCGTTGTCGAGCGCGATGCTGACTGGATCTCCAGCGGCACTCTGGGTGACGGTGACGCCGCCTGCGACCGGCTTGAGATCGTTCGGGCGACCGGACAACAGCTTCGCGTTGAGCAGGTTGCCCGTACACAGCTTCATGTTCTCTGAGAGCGCGTCGCTCAGGGTCACCGAACCGGTGCCGCCCGCGTCCAGTGCGGCCAGATCGGCACCGGGAATGTCGATGGTCCAGCGCACAGACTGCTTGTTGCCCTGGAGTTGGCCGGACTTCTTGGCAGCGCTGATCACGCTGCCGTCGCTGATGCCGCCACCGCCGGGTAGCTCGTGCGTCACGTCGAAACTGCCGTTGATCGTGAAATCAACTTTCTCTTCGGTGGTGTACGCGACAGCCTTGGTGTAGACGAAGAAATCGCCCTTCACCTCGTCCGGGCGATCCGCCACGGCATCGGAGAGAACACACGTCATCAGATTGGTGGAAGCAACCAGATCGCATGTGCCCCAAACCGTCCCGTCGTCGCCCTCGAGCGCGATCGTCGGGTTGGACTGGAGCTTCAACTCGTCAGGGAATCCGATGGTGAACTGGTCGCCCGGTTGCGGGCTCGCGCTTGACGCGTCCCAGGTGCCCTTCACCGTGACGGAGTCCCCGACCGTGATCTGCTGGTCGTTCTTTCCCTCGACCTGGACGTCGGTGATTTTCACATCGATGCCGGGATTGACTCCGCGTGCGGCCAGTCGCTGCGCCGCCACAGAAGTCGTAGACGGGGGCGCTGTGGATGTGATCGGCGGTTTCGCAGAAGTGGGTGACTCCGACGTGGAAGTAGGCGGCGCCGTCGTTTTCAGTGGCGCCTCCGTCGTAGTCGCGGGCGGCTTCGTTGTGGTCGGAACTGTGGTGGTCGGAACTGTGGTGGTCGAGGTCCCGATGTCATCTGCCGAGGCAACTTGGACGAATGAGAACGACGATATGACCAGCGCCAGGACCGCAACAATCATCCCCAACCCCGCCCACCGAGACACCACCCCCTCCCCGGCACGGCGTGGGAAGACACGGTTACGCATGACGAACACCTTTCGTTCAGAACACATGATTTAGGCCCCGTTTCCGGGGCCGGCGAATAGCGAAACGGGACCTTGGAGCAGCTCTGGAGCCTGAATGCGAGCGTTGGTGATTCTCAGGCGTCCTATTGCGGAGCCGAACAGTTGGTAATCGGACCTGGTTGGCGCCAGCGCAGACCGACGGCCGGCTCTGGGTAGGCCAGGAAATTCCAAGAAAGATCGACCGCCGGCATTCCCTAACGCGACGACCTACGAGGTACTAAAGGCTGCGGCCGAGGATCTTTCCTGCGCGATTCATTGCAGTTCGGGCATGAGCACCATCCCGGATAGCAATAGCAACAGTGCGATGGCTCCGAGGGGGAGTCTTCGTGCTGCGTGCTTCGCTGCCGTGACGGTTTTCATGAAATTCCTTTCTTTGGCACAACGTAAAGAAATGTGCGCGGGGCCGTTCGCGAGAAGATGCAAATTCCGCGCAAACAACGCAGAAGGCGCAAACCGGGCGATGCGCAATCAGGAATCTAACACGAGCAAATCGCATAGCTGGACACGCCATGGACGTGCGTCCATGCAAGAAAAAATGCGCTTAGCTGGGTATATCTATCTTCCGTTGATTTCTTTCAAGTTAACTGGCTGGTTCATCACAATTCGATCTCGACCATCAGTTGCATGCCTGCCTTGGCCCTTGTCGACAATCGGTGAGCGGCCGAGCCGAGTCGGCGCTGCTGTACCGAATGGGCCTTTATGCAGTTCACCGCCCCTTATTTGCTGTCGGAACGACAAGGCGTGGAGCGAATTATCTGTGCACACACGCTCGACATAAATGCAAATCATTTTTCTGTGTATAGGAGGAGGGTGAATTAGGGGGTGAATTCAGTCGCGCGTCATCGAAACCCCTGTTCTGAAAGGATCCAGAGATAGGGGTCACATTAGATTCGTTTTTCTTAGCAGATTGGATTTCGGCCTGAGTTAACCGTCGCTAATGCTTCGGGGGCCGACATGGCATTTCGAGACGAAGAATCGCCCAGCTTTTCGTAGAAAGCCTTCGGTACGGTTACGTCAGTCCAGCTGATCACGCGCCGCAGCGACTTTTGGCGACGCTCTTGTGCGCACGGATGAGGCACTGCCTGGGATGTGAGTGGATCTCGGAAAATGCCACGTCGGAGGCTTCTTCGAAGATCTCGAGACCTCGCAAGTTCAGGTCGTTCTCGCGCATCTCGGCACGATGAAATGGCTTACTTTTCAAGCGCTTTCGATGCCCGGAGTCAAATGGTGACGGTCGTTGCGTAGTCGCTGACGGCGGATGCGGCCGGTTCGATCGGTGCGCAGTCGCCACATCCGAGCAACCGCACCGAGTAGCCGCGAGGTCCCACAGCCGGTACTTTTCGCAGCTCTCTGGACACTTCGCGAAATCGGACCTACGAATCGAGTTCTCGCGCAACCATTCTGACGCAGCTTGTGTCATTGGTGCTACACCCATGGCTGCCCGCAAGGTTCGACTGCCCCGGCTGCTGTTACGCCTTGGGATCCAGAGCTGAGAGGTTCTGTGACACTCACGGCCGCTCTGTATAGCGCGGTGCACGCGACTCAGCCGGCATTGGTGGGCAATTGCCTACCGGCTCTCGTCGTAGAACTTCGTGAGACGGCCTTTGTCGCAAGGGAAGGGCTACAACGATTGGTCGGGTCCGGTCAACGACGCGGGACCGGTCGTCGGTTGATGTGCTCCGGTGAACCTCTCGACGACGGATACCACGACGATCGCGAATGCCAGGATTCCAACCGTCCGGGCGAGTGACTTCAGGGTCTTCGGAAGTGCCTTCTTCATGCGAGGCAGATTACTGCGGACGGCACGTAATTTGTGGGCTAGGTTTCGGTCCGGATCGGACTGCTCTGCCCAGCGGCCGCTCGTCCACGCAGTGTGACTATCCGTGAATCAAATCTTGTGGTGCCCCCGGCAGGATTCGAACCTGCGACCAAGAGATTAGAAGGCTCTTGCTCTATCCCCTGAGCTACGGAGGCGCGTGGAACATCATACTCGAGGGTTCGGGATGTGACGCGCGCCGCCCAACTCCGACGCGTTGTCGTAGTCGGTTCGCGAAGGTCCTACCCTTGAGGTATGGCTACACCCGACCTCGCGCCGACAGATTCCCCACCGGAGTCCACACAGCACAGCGGTGCACCCGCTTCTTCGACCGCGATATTCGTGGTCAGTGGACTCATCGCAGGGCTCACCGCAGCCATCGTGGTGGGATTCTCCGCGTCGCAGGCACTGACTCTTCTGGGTATCCCGGATCCAGGCCCGATCACCACGTACGGCCTGCCCGCGATGCGCGCACTGGGGGAGATCGCCGCAGTCATCGCGATCGGGTCACTGCTTCTGGCCGCGTTCTTCGTGCCGCCGCAGAAGTCGGGTGTCCTCGACGTCGACGGCTATCGGGCAGTCCGAACTGCATCGCACGCCGCGATCGTGTGGGCGATCTGTTCGTTCATGATGGTGCCTCTGACGCTCTCTGACACGTCGGGTCAGCCGTTTGCCGAAGCGATCAAACCGGCAAACCTCTGGTCGGGACTCGATCAGGTCGAGATCGCCGGCGCTTGGCGTTGGACGGCGATCATCGCGGTTGTTCTGGCGATCCTGGCCCGACTGACACTGCGCTGGTGGTGGACTCCGCTCCTGCTGCTGGTCGGTCTCCTCGGACTGATGCCGCTTGCTCTCACCGGTCACTCGTCTTCGGGCGGCTCGCATGACATCGCTACCAATAGTCTGATCCTGCACCTCGTGGCGGCTTCGCTCTGGGCCGGCGGGTTGTTCGCGCTACTGGCCCACGCGCGCCGCGGCGGCGATTACACCGACGTAGCAGCCCGACGCTTTTCGACGGTCGCATCCATCTGCTTCGTCGTCATGGGATTCAGCGGCGTCATCAATGCGATTGTCCGTCTGCCTCTCGACGACGTGTTCACCACGACCTACGGACGATTGATCGTCGCCAAAACAGTTGCACTGATCATCCTCGGGTTCTTCGGTTGGGCTCAGCGGAGTCGGGCGCTACCGGCGCTGGCGGAGAACCCGAAGAGTCGCTCTGCCCTGATTCGATTTGCCGGCGCCGAAACGATCGTGATGGCGGCGACCATCGGTCTCGCGATCGGCCTCGGTCGTACCCCGCCGCCTCCGCCGCTGTCGATTCCCTCGATCCCCGAGGTCGAACTCGGTTACAACCTTCCGGACCCGCCGTCGTTCATGGCGTTCGTGACGGACTGGCGATTCGACCTCATGTTCGGCACCGCCGCAATTGCTGCGGCGATTCTGTACGGCATCGGCCTGCGCAAGCTGGCCAAGCGTGGAGACTCCTGGCCCGTCGGCCGAACCATCGCCTGGATGAGCGGTTGCGCGGTGCTCCTGATCGCCACGTCGTCCGGTGTCGGCAAGTACGCGCCGGCAGTCTTCAGCGTTCACATGGGCGCACATATGGCGCTGTCGATGTTGGGCCCAGTCCTGCTGGTTCTGGGTGCGCCGATCACTTTGGCTCTGCGGGCGCTCGATCCGGCGGGCAAGGACGGCGTGCCAGGCATTCGCGAGTGGATTCTGACCGCGCTGCACAGCCCGTTCTCACGATTCATCACCCACCCGATCGTTGCGGCAGTTCTCTTCGTCGGCGGTTTCTACGCGCTGTATCTCGGCGGAATCTACGGCGCGACCGTCGACTCGCACAGCGCTCACCTGCTGATGAACCTGCACTTCATCCTCAGCGGCTATCTCTTCTACTGGGTGGCGATCGGAATAGACCCGTCACCACGCCAATTGCAGCCGGTGACCAAGCTGGCGATGGTCTTCGGCTCACTTCCGTTCCACGCGTTTTTCGGCGTGGCATTGATGAGCACCACCGCCGTCATGGGCGGCGCGTACTTCCGCTCGCTCGGACTCGGTTGGAACAACGACCTGATCGGCGATCAGCAGCTGGGCGGCAGCATCGCGTGGGCGACCGGCGAGATCCCACTCATGGTGGTCATGCTCGCGCTGCTGGTTCAGTGGTCGCGCAGTGACGGAAGGACCGCGCGCCGAACGGACCGTGCGGCCGAGCGTGACCACGACGCCGACCTCGCTGCTCACAACGCCATGTTCGCCGAATTGGCCAGGCGGGACCGCGAGGGGTGGAAACCGCGTGAGGCTGCTGACGCGGAGACTGCAAGCGAGGACTCTGCGGACGAGACACCCAGCGAGAAGAAATCCGACGAATCCTCCACTAGCACTTAGTTCCGACACTGCCCGGGCCGTTTGGCTCGGGCAGTGCTGTTTCTCCACAGCTGTCCCGCCGATGCACAGGTGGAAATCGAAATCCCGAGCCAGGCGTTTGCCGTTCCACAATCGAAACTGCCGACGCAATGATCGGCCCCGCGGCAGTTGGCGGGTTCTGGAGTTCGAAGGGGGATCGGACATGTACGAAACGCATGCAACGGTTGTCGGAACCGTCATCACCAATCCGGTGAAGCGGCAGACAACCAATGGCGAGGAGGTGCTGAGCTTTCGGATGGCGAGCAACACGCGTCGCAAAGACGCGGTGACCGGAGAGTGGACGGACGGAGCGACCCTCTATCTCACGGTCAGTTGCTGGCGGCGGTTGGTCACCGGCGTCGGCGCATCCATCATGAAGGGTGATCCGGTCATGGTGGCGGGGGAGTTGCGCACCAACGAGTACACGACCAAAGAGGGTGTGCCTCGTTCCGATCTCGAGTTGCGGGCGACGGCAGTTGGCGCGGACCTTGCTCGTTGCATCTCGAAGATCGAGCGTCAGAGCAAGCCGACGTCGGCGGAGAATGTCGAGGACGCAGTCGACACCGTCGCTGCGTGAGGACTCACACCGAAGGTTTCGGGCAGTCGCGGGGCCGAGAGTCGTGCCCCGCGTCCACTCGCTCGAGAAGTTCGGTGAGAGTTGCTCGCTCCGATTCGTCGAGGTCGTCGAACACATCCGAGGATTCGCGTCGTTGAGCTTTCGCGACGTCGGCAGCGAGGGTAGCGCCGGCGTCGGTGAGCTCGAGTAACACGGCTCGCCGATCGTTCGGATCGGGAGTGCGGCGCACCCATCCGGCCTCTTCGAGGGAATCCACGACGTCGGTCGCCGACCGCGGAACGATGCGCAATCGCTCGGCAAGAAACCCGAGTCGAACCGGCTCGCCCACTCGGGTCAGTACTCGCAGCGCTCGGCTTTGCGACGGCGAGAGACCGAATGGTTCCAGCGCTGCCACTTGGCGTCGGCGGATGAGCCGTGCCACGGACATCACTACGTCGGTGAGTTCGCGCTCTCGGGAATGCATGGCGTCAGTCTAGCGTTGTTGGTGTCAGCCTCATAGTGAGGTAACCTCATCAATATGAAACTAGGGTGAGAAAGCCTCCAGGAGGTAGAACGTGAAACCAGATCACATGCGAAACATCGAACGATCCGCTGTCGAGATCACTCCGGCGGACTCCGTACCGGCAAAGCGCGTACTCGGACTGTTCGCGCCGTATCGAACTCAGATCGCCATCGTCACCGCGGTCATCACACTCAGCGCGATCGTGGCGTTGGGCAGTCCGCTGCTCCTACGCGAAATGCTCGACAAGGCGATCCCGGACAAGAACCTCGGACTCGTCAGCGTTCTGGCCATCGGCATGATCGCCATTGCCGTGATCACGAGCTGTCTCGGCGTGGCGCAGACTTGGATGTCCAACAGCATCGGCCAGAAACTGATGCACCAACTGCGTGTGCGGGTCTACTCGCATCTGCAGAATCAGTCGCTCGGATTCTTCGCTCGAACCCGAACCGGAGAAGTTCAGTCGCGCATTGCCAACGACATCGGCGGTATGCAGTCGGTGGTCACCAACACGGCAACGTCCATCGCGCAGAATGCAACGACCGTGGCAGCCACCATTGTTGCTCTGTTCCTTCTGGATTGGCGACTCGCCATCTTCTCGCTGGCGATCTTGCCGGTGTTCATCCGTATCGCACGCAAGATCGGTGACGAGCGCCGCAAGATCTCGGGTAAGCGGCAGAAGCTACTCAGTGATCTGTCGGTCCAGGTGGAGGAATCTCTCTCCGTCAGTGGCATTCTCCTCGGCAAGACGACCGGCGCGAAGTCGGCTCTGACGGATCGATTCACCGAGCGTTCAGCGGAAGTCGCGGACGTCGAACTCCGGGCCATGATGGCCGGCAAGTGGCGCATGGCGACCATGTCGATCACTTTCGCGGCCATGCCCGCACTGGTCTACTGGTTTGCCGGTTTCACTCTCGATCACGGCAACACCATCACCGTCGGCACCCTCGTCGCATTCACCACACTGCAGACCCAATTGTTCCGCCCCACCATGATGCTGCTCAACACGGGCGTCGAGGTGCAGAGTTCGATGGCACTGTTCAGTCGCGTGTTCGAGTACCTGGATCTGCCGATCGACATTGCGGATCCGGAAGAGTCGAAGAGCTTCGACCGCACCAAGATGTCCGGCGAACTTCGGTTCGACCACGTCGACTTCTCGTATCCAGGAACCGACAGCAAGACTCTCGACAACATCGACCTCACGGTCCCGGCCGGCGGAACCTTGGCGCTGGTCGGCTCCACAGGTTCGGGCAAGACCACCCTCGGATACTTGGCGGCACGTCTGTACGACCCGACTGCGGGATCGGTGAGAATCGACGACATCGATCTGCGGGACCTCGATCTGGCGACGGTCTCCGATCTGGTGGGCGTGGTGTCGCAGGAGACGTACCTCTTCCATACGACGATTCGTGAGAACCTTCGGTTCGCGAAACCCGATGCCACCGACGCCGAGATCGAGCAAGCAGCGCGCATCGCGCAAATCCACGAGTTCATCTCCGGCCTCGACGACGGGTACGACACCATGGTCGGCGAGCGCGGCTACCGATTCTCCGGTGGTGAGAAACAGCGCATCGCGATCGCGCGCACAGTTCTGCGGAATCCGCCGATCCTGGTCCTCGACGAGGCGACGAGCGCCTTGGACAATCGCACTGAACGTGCGCTGCAGGACGCGCTCGACGAGCTGATGGTCGGACGCACCACTCTTGTTGTAGCGCACCGACTCTCCACGGTTCGAGATGCGGATCTCATCGCGGTCCTCGACCAGGGCGTGGTTGTGGAAAAGGGCACCCACGACGAACTTGTGCAACAAGGTGGGCGATACGCACAGTTGCTTGCGGCCTCGGGTAGCGACGCCGTCGAACTCCCGTCGGAACTGCAGACCGTGTGAGTGTAAGAAATGTCGGCCATTTCACTTCCGCAAGTTTCTAGAACGTGTTCTACTTTAATGGTCGTTGATCGACTATCAGTGGAGGCGGAAAGATCATGGGTCAGGTTCTGGACAACATCTCACAGTTCGCCGACGAGATCCGCGCCGACGGAGTCGAGGGCGACAAGCT
>NZ_MUZB01000021.1:0-90105 GCF_002076325.1 Rhodococcus sp. 66b | reverse complement strand
GCGGCCTGCAACATGGTGCCCATCGCTCCGTCGCCGATGACAACGCGCTGTTTCAGCGCATCAAGCAGGGCAGAGTTAAATGGGGCAGACATGCCGTCCAGAGTAGTGGGCGCACCGACAAGCTCTGGCCGTAGGCTGGGTGGGTGAGTCCAAGTGAGTTCCCCGTCACTCCCGACGGCCCGGTCGATTTCGACGATTCGGCGGCCTTCGAGAGCCCTGACGGCTTTGCCGTCGACAGCAGCGACCGCCTCGAGGGCGACATCCCTGTCCTACGTGATCCCATCCTCGTTGCAGCTTTCGAGGGCTGGAACGACGCCGGTGACGCAGCCAGCGGTGCGGTCGAACATCTCGAGCTGATCTGGGATGCCCAGCCGCTCGCCGAACTCGATTCCGAGGACTACTACGACTACCAGGTCAACCGTCCCACGGTCCGTCAGGTCGACGGTGTCACTCGCGAAATCGTTTGGCCGGCAACACGTTTGTCGGTCTGTTCGCCTCCAGGCAGTGAGAGCGACATCGTCCTTCTTCGCGGGATCGAACCCAACATGCGGTGGCGCAGTTTCTGCGAGGATCTGCTCGAGTTGATCGACCAACTGAACGTCAAGACCGTGGTCATCCTCGGAGCCCTGCTCGCCGATACTCCGCACACCCGCCCGGTGCCGGTCACGGGCACGGCGTACAGCAGCGAATCCGCGGCACGATTCAACCTCGAACAGACCCGATACGAAGGCCCGACAGGCATCACCGGAGTTCTTCAGGATGAGTGCGTTCGTGCTGGTGTACCCGCTATTTCGTTCTGGGCAGCGGTTCCGCACTACGTCTCGCAGCCACCCAACCCGAAGGCCACAGTGGCCCTCCTTCAACGAGTCGAGGATGTTCTCGACATCGAGGTCCCCCTCGGTGAACTCCCAGCTCAGTCGGAGGATTGGGAGGAAGCGGTCAACGAAATGACCGCGGACGACGAGGAAATCGGCGAATACGTGCGCACCCTGGAAGAGCGCGGAGACGCCGAAACCGACATCAGCGAAGCAATCTCCAAGATCGACGGCGACGCCATCGCGGCGGAATTCGAGCGCTACCTCAGACGGCGAGGCCCCGGCAGCTTCGGACTGTGAGCAAGAACACTCCAGAAGAAGGTGGAAGTACGCAGCGCCCACTGCGCCTCCGGCTTCAACTGATCGCGCTGTACGCCGGCGGGTTCCTCGGCCCGTTCGGCGGCGGCGTGGTTGCTTCGATCCTCCCCGAGATCGGTGACGATCTGGGGGTCGGACCGTCGGCGGCCGCCTCCTCCCTCACCGCGTACCTGCTCCCCTTCGCCGCTCTGATGTTGGTGTCGGGGACGCTCGGGACACGGTGGGGCAAGGTCCGGACGGTGCGGATCGCATACGGCGTCTACGTCTTCGCGTCGTTGGCATGCTTCCTCGCCCCGACACTCGAGATCTTCCTGGCCGCCCGGGTACTGCAGGGATCCGCGAACGCATTCACCACGCCGCTGCTGCTTGCTTCGTTGGCGGCCGCAACTCCGCAGGCTCGATTGGGTCGAGCCCTTGGCGCCTTCGGCGCATTCCAGGCTGCAGGGCAGTCGTCGGCTCCGTTGATCGGCGGACTGGCGGCCGAATTCGACTGGCGTCTGGCCTTTCTCGTCATCGCAGTGGTCGCGGGCATCCTGGGAGCCGTCGGACTCCCGAAGTCCGAAGCACCGGCAGCGACCACTCCCGCCCGTCTCCGCGATGCATTACGCCCCGAAGTGCTCCGCATCGGTATCGCTGCATTGCTCGGCTGGGGCGCCCTCGGTGGACTGAGCTTCCTGCTCGCCTTCCGCTTCGAAGACGAGTTCGGGCTGTCCCCCACCGTCCGCGGCCTACTGCTCACCGTCTTCGGCGTGGCCGGCATCCTCTCGGCCCGGCGCATCGGAATCCTCATCGATCGCATCGGCGCACGCTCCTCCGTGATGATCGGTGCACTGGGCGGAGCAGTTCTGGTCTCCGTCGTCGGCCTTGCCGGCTTGGTGCCGGTGATCGCGATCGCATGGTTTGTCGCAGGTGTCGCGAGCCAGTTCGTCCTTGTCGGCGTCAACGCGGCGGTGCTCGGATCCGCGGGGCCCAATCGCGGCGGCGCCGTGTCGGTCGTCCAAGCGATGCGCTTCGGCGGCGCCGCTCTTGCTCCCCTGGCCCTGACACCGATTTACGACTCTTCGCCTGCCGCGAGCTTCCTGATCCCCGCATTATTGCTCGCCGTCGTCGCTCCCCTGATCATGCCGAAGCAACGCTGATCGGTCTCGGCAGTTTCGAATTTGAAGTTGTGTAGGTAGTGAGTTTGTCGGCGAAAGCGACCACCGTTGTTGCGAGGCTGTCAGGGCGAACATTATTCGGTAAATCCTGTGTTTCCGTCGTCGACAGATATTGATACCATTGGAACATGAGCGAATCTGAGTCGGAACCGGAACGGCCGATCGACATTTTTCGGCGATCGGTTGCCGTCATCGAAGAAAATTTGCCTCCTACCTGGTCTTTGTCGACGCAGCGCTCCCCTGACCTGTCCGAGGCTCCACTCCGACTCGACCTCCGCTCCCCTGACGGCTCGGTGGCCAAATTCGGCGTCTACGCCGCTCACGGTGTCCTGAGCAGCGACGTTCCCGGTATCGCCGATCGCTTCCCCACCGGTCAGCCCGGCTTCGTGTGCGCAAAATATCTCTCCGAGCCGGTCCGCCGGCAGCTCGATTCCCACGCGATCTCGTACGCAGACGCCACGGGCAATGTGTCGTTGACCGCTGATCGACCCGCCGTCTGGGTGCGTGGACGCGGAGCCGACGCCGATCCGTGGCGGGGGCCCGGACGTCCTTCCGGACAACTGACGGGCGATCCGTCAGCTCGGGTCGTGCGTGCGCTTGCCGATTTCGCGGCGCCGCTGGCGATCACTGCCTTGGTGCGCCTGGCCGGTGCGTCGACGGGAGCAACCTATCGGGTGGTTCAGACACTGTCGGATCGTGAACTGGTGACCAGGCTCCCCCGCGGCGGGATCGGTGACGTCCGCTGGCCGAAGATGCTTCGTGAATGGGCGGCCGAAGCCGGCGCCAAAGCGCCGACGCCTCACGGCTTTCACGCGCCGGACGGGTTGGAAGCACTATTCGATCAACTGCGTCAGCTCAGCGGTCACATCTACGCCGGTACCGCATCGATAGCGGCGGCACCCTTTGCTCGGTACGCGCCCACTCGACGTGCCCACTTCCATGCCGACAACGTCGATCAGTTCGCCGACGCTCTCGGACTACGGCGTGTGGAATCCGGCGGTGACGTGTGGATCACCGCTCCCCTCTCACCGTCTGCCTTCGACCGATTGCTCACCCGCGACGGCATCCGCATCGTCGCCCCCAGCCAAGCGTTCGCCGATCTGCTGGTCGGCCCGGACTCCGACGAGGCGGCGGCCGAGCACCTGCTCACATGGATGATCCAGAACGAATCGCAGTGGCGACGCGCCGCATCCCCTGCTACGGATCGCCCGTAGGAAAAAGAGGGGGCGTCTCTCGCCTACCCTGTCATGGTGGAAGAAACGAGTGCGCCCGATTACGCCGCGTACGCCGACACCAATCGACTGAAGCTGTTTTCGTTCACGATCGCGGAAAAACGGGCCGAGTACCTCTGGGTACTTCGTGCCTTCGACCATGCTCGCGCCAACTACACCGTCCTGCTGCATGCCGGAGCCGTCGCGCAAATCCTCGAGAAGATCGGTGGATCAGATCCGGCGGCCGATCTGTCGGCAGCAGAGGTCTCTCCCCTGTTGGATCAGCTCCATGTGTGGGAGATCCTCGAGCGCAGCTACGACGGCACCCGCGCGGCCACGCTGGCCGAGTACCGCAATCGCCACTTCGTCTACCAGTTCGGTCAGGCCGGATACCAGGTCTATCGATCAGTCGAAGACGTTCTCGCCGCACGCCTGGACTCGGCCTCGCTCTCGCGCCTCGCTCTGCCGGACCTGCTCGCAGACATGTCCGAACTCGCCGAGGCCAACCGAAGCTCCGACGGCGACCTGATCTTCCGCAAGCTCAAGCGCCTCGACTCGACGCTCTCCGACATGGCCGATCGAGCCGCGCACTTCTATCTGACCCTCGGCGACCTCGTACGGACCACGGAGATCACTCCGCAGGCTTTCCTCACGCACAAGGACGCTCTGCTCACGCACATGCGGGAGTTCAGCTCCGATCTGGCGCGCTACGCCCCCAAGCTCAAGGAAGCGATCGAGCACGTCGAATCCACCGGGGTCGATCGCATGATCCGCCTCGCCGCCGCCAGTGACGAACGGGTGTTCGTCCCGATCACCGAACGCGAAGACGACTGGGCTGCGCGTTGGCGAGGATTGACCGCCTGGTTCGTCTCCGCGGAATCGGGGATCAGCGAGTCCGAGCGTCTACGTGAGGGCACGATGAGCGCGATCGCCGCGGTTCTGGCGCTCCTTCGCCGCGTCACGGAAACCCGTCGCGGCGGCGTCAGCCGCGAGAGCCAGCTCCGGCACCTCGCCGGCTGGTTCGCCGCCACGCCGTCCGAAGACGCAGCTCATGCTCTGTTCCAGGCAGTGTTCGACCTCGGCCGTCCACGCCACCTCTCGATGGTGCATCCGGACGCCGACATCATTTCTCACTCACGTTCGTGGTGGGAGGCACCGCCGGTCGAGATCGCGCGAACACTCGCCGAAACCGGTCGCCCGCCCTCACCAGGATTGCCGAGCAAGGTCGCCCGCAACGACGGCAGCATCCGCCGCCTACGCGAAGAGCAGTTGGCAGCGCAACGTACGCGCAGCGCTGCGGCGCAATCACTCGCGTCCAACGGCGTCTATCAGCGTGAACTCAACGAGCAGGAGACCGAAGTTTTGCTGAGTCTGCTCAATGCAGCACTGACCGCGCGTGTTCCGGTGGTGGGACGCGTCAAGAGTTCCACCGGTAGTGAGAACGGGGTGAAGCTGACGCTCAGTCCCTCGGACGGTTCGACCACCATCAAGACCGCCCGCGGGCGTATGCACCTCGACGGCATCGAGGTCAGTGTTCGATGAGAGCTCGCGAGATCACGCCCCTTGCCCTCGACTCGTATCAACGCGCGGCGCGAGTGATCCTGTCCAACCACCTGATCACCTCGACGTACCCGGATCGAATTGCGTTGCCGCTCTTGCGCCGTTGGGCCACCGAGCTGCGTGACGACCTACTCGAACTGTTCGGCTACCGCCTCGAGGTGACGGAGACCACCGCGCGCCTGTTCACGGTGTCGGATCGACTCAACCCGTCGGCACCGGCCCGAACTGCCTCCGAGCGAACCTTCGATCGCACGCGTTACGCCTACCTGGCACTGTGCCTGGCCGCGTTGGGCCGCGCCGGGAACCAGATCACGTTGTCGGAGTTGGCCGATCACGTCGCGGCCGACGCTGCACAAGTCGACGGCGTCGAACTCTCCACCGATCGTGCGTCGGACCGCGACGCCTTCGTCGACGCAGTGGGCTGGCTCGGCGTCAGAGGCGCCATCGCACTCGCCGACGGTGACGCAAACGGCTGGGCGTCCAATCCCGAAGCGGGAGAAGCGCTCTACGACATCGACCGTTCCGTCGTCGTAGCCCTGTTCCGTCCGCCGCGCGCCCTGCAACACCTGCACTCCATCCGCGGACTCCTGGCCACGGAGACCTCGAGCGCTGCCGAGGACGACGGAATTCCGGTGGACGCGAAAGAGATCGGACGCCGAGTGCGTCGGGCTCTGGTCGAGCGGCCGGTCGTACTGGCGGGTGAACTCGATCAGCACGAATTGATCGCCTTGGCGCAGCCCAAGACCGCGTCGGAAGTCGAACTACTGACGGGGTTGGTGGCCGAGCGTCGCGCCGAGGGAATCGCGATGATCGATCCCACCGGTCGCCTCTCCGACGTCCGCTTCCCGAGCACCGGAACTATCGCCCAGGTAGCTCTACTCCTCGCCGGCGAGATTGCCGACCGCGTACTCGACGTCGACGCTCCGGAGCTGCCGAAACTTCCGATCCCGCACGTGTCGGACGATCACCTGATCGAACAACTCGATGCCGCCATCCCGGAGGCCGGGATCTTCGAGGACCTCGCCGACGAGGACGACGACTTCGTGTTGCCTGCCGGCGAACCGGCCGAGCCCCCGGAACCCGTCACGTACCCGATGATCGACGACGACTGGCTCGCCGACAAGGTCACCGAGTTGGTGGACCAGTTCGGACGCACGTTCGCAGCGCAATGGCAGGCCGACCACAACGGGCTGCGCAAGCAGGCGCTCGGGTTGCTGCAACGTCTGCGCCTGACGCATGCGGTCGACGGCGGCGTACTGGTGTTGCCCGTCCTTGCCCGGTACCGCGACGTCGTGGTCTCCGTACGCGAACGCGATCCTCAGATCGACTTCGCGGTAGACAACTCCGCACCGGATCCGGTCGACGAATTCGGCCCCGAATCTTCCACCAACGGCGAACTATCAGAGGTAGAGAACGTATGAGCAACGCCCGCTTCCGACCTACTCGGGCTGGAATCATCAACCTCTGGGATTACCGAGACCAGGAGTTCTCGTTCGCCGACGGTCGACTGGTCCTACGAGGGCCAAACGGATCCGGTAAGACCAAGGCCCTCGAGGTCTTGTTCCCGTTCGTTTTCGACGGCCGCATCGAACCGCGGCGCCTCAACCCCTTCGCCGGTGAAGAGCGCACGATGAAGTCCAACCTTCTCTACCGGGGCCAGGACAGCGCGCACTCCTACGTGTGGATGGAGTTCTGCCGCGGCTCCCTCGAAGATCCCGAGTCGGTGACCGTGGGAATCGGCATGCGGGCAACCCGCACCAACGACAAGGTCACCCGCTGGTACTTCGTCGCCGACGGCCGCGTCGGAGTCGACTTCTCGCTGATCGGCAACGACGATCGTCCTCTCACCAAGAAGCAGTTGGCCGAACAACTCGGCAGCGATTCCATCACCGACCGTCCCCTCGACTACCGCACCGCGATCGACGCGCGAATGTTCGGTCTCGGAGTGCAGCGCTACGACCAGCTGATCAATCTCATTCTCACGCTTCGCCGTCCCCAGCTCGCGAAGAACCTTGATCCGAAGGGCCTTTCGCAAGCGCTCACCGACGGCCTCCGTCCACTCGACGACCAACTCGTCCTCGAAGCTGCGCGTTCGTTCAGCGATATGGAAGAGGTCGGCCGCGCGCTCGAGGGGCTCGCAGCCGCCGATCAGGCAGCGCAGAGTTTCATCGGCGTCTACACCAAGTACCTGCGTCAGCAGTCTCGCGGAGAGATCGAACAGGTCAGCACCCGCCTCGCAGCAGTCACCAGAGGCGTTGCCGCCATGGACGAGTCGTCGCTCGCCCAGACCCGCAGCCGTGAAGCCCGGGCAGCAGCCGAGGAGCGCTTCAACCAGGCCGAGCAGGCACTCGAGAACGCGCGCGCCAATGTCGAGGCGTTGCAACGCTCGAGCGCCTACGAAGGCAAACAGCAACTCGACGATCTCGCCCAGGCCGTCTCGACGCTCAAGCTCTCGACCGAGCAACAGGCAGACAAGTCGAGGAAGGCGCAGGCTGCACTCGCGCAACGCGGCGACGAAGCCGACAAGGCTGCATCGTCGGTCAAGCGTGCAGCCGAGGCACTCTCGCGCGCCGAGGACGAACTGCAGGCAGCCGCCGAGGACGCCGGCATCGTCTGGACTCCCCTGCCCGACGGCTCACGCAGCGACCAGATCACCGCAGCAGTGCGTGGCCATGCCGAGGAACGTGACGGCGACGTACGCGTGGTCCGCACTGCGCTCGCGACCGTCGAGAAGGCCGCTACCGAACGAACCCGGGCCGAAAACAGCTCGCGCCGTGGACAAGAGCTGCTCGAAGCGTCCAAGGCCGCTGTGCTCGAGGGCGAAGCTGCCGTGGAACTCGCACGCAGTCAGTGCGCCAGTGGGCTGCGCGCGTGGTGGACCGATCACTCTTCCTTGTTCTCAGCTGTCGGCGCCGACACGTCGCTGTTCGAGGCTCTCGACGCGGCGCTCGCCGAAGTCGGCGACGAGGACGCTCCGGCGCTGTCCGCAGTTCTCACCGAGCACACCGAGGCAGGCACCGAGACGCTGCGCGAGCGACGTCGTGAGGCCGAAGCTGAAATATCTGCATCACACGCCTCCATCGCAGCTCTGAAATCCGAGCGCAAGGCCGTCTCGGCGGAACACGACGACGCTCCGCCGGCCTTCCACGCACGCACCGACAACCGCAGTGATCTGGGTGGGGCACCGCTGTGGCAGCTGGTGCGCTTCGCCGATTCCGTCGAACCAGACGTGGCCACGGGAATCGAATCCGCACTCCAGGCGGCAAATCTGCTGGACGGCTGGGTCTGCCCCGACGAGACGATTCCCGATCACGTCAGTGAGCAGTTCCTGACCGCTCTGCCGGTCAAACAGCGCCCGAAGGGACGAACGCTGGCCGACGTCCTCGAGGTCGAAGGCAATGCCGACGTACCCGACGCTCGGGTACAGGACATTCTCGCGTCGATCAGTCTCGTCGAGGCACCGGGCGACTCCGATGCCAGCGTCGCGATCGGCGTCGACGGGCGCTTCTGGCAGGGCGTCGCGCGTGGCCGGCACGTCAAGGCCGACGCCGAGTACATCGGCACGACAGCGCGGGCGCGTCGACGCGAAGCTCGGATCACCGAGATCGACGCGGCTCTGGAAGAACTTGCCGCGGCAGTCGATGCAGCCAAGGCACTGGTGACGCAGACCAACGAGCAGCTGAGCCGAATCAACTCTGCGGCAAAGGAATTGCCGAAGACAGGATCGATCCTCCGCGCACTCAAAACCGTCACCGAATCCGCCGGTGCACTCCGCACTCGCTCGGAGGCCACGGAAACGGCACAACGCGAACTCGATGCGGCGATCGCCGATCTCGCGGCGAAGGAAAAGCAACTCCGGGCGACGGCGTCGCAGCACCGGACCCCGCACGTCGGCCGTGAACTCGACTCCCTCGCGGCGGCGATCCGTCATTTCGAGAAGCAGGGCGAACTGGCGCTGCGCTGCCGACGCGAACATGCCAAGGAAGTCGAACTCGAACGCGAGTCTCGCGACCGTCTCGACGAATCACGCGCCAATGCGGAGGAATTCGCCGAAGAGGCCGCCATCGCCGAGGAGAGTCTGCTTCAGCAGGTCCAGCGCCTCGAGACACTGCGCGACACCCTCGGGGCCAGCGCCGAGCAGATCGACCTCGACCTGGCAAAAGCCCGCGCGAAGATCGAAGAATGCAAGGTCGAACAGCGTGCTGCGCGAAAGGCGTACGACGCTGCGGTCCTCCAGATCGGCACGGCAGAGGGTGCGTACAACACCGCCGTCGAGACGTTGCGTCACACCCTGACCGAAACCCGCAGTGATGCAGAGCGACTCGCACCCTATGCTCGCCCGGACCTTCTCGAGTTGTTGGGCGTCAAGGAACATCTGAGCTGGCCGGCAAGTTCAGCGGCGTGGATGAGCCCCGATCAGTTGGTCTACCGCATCCAGAACGAAGACCGCAGCGAGGACGCCGCCCACCCGCCCGTCCTCCCCGAAGACGTCGACAAGTTGTACCGAGCGCTCGAGGCTGCGACCTCGGCGGTACGCGTCACCGACGGTGCCCGCAAGGCAACCCGCACGGCACTGACCTCGGCGTTGCAGGACTTCGACGCCCAACTCGCGGCGGCCGGACAGGACTACCGCCTGCAGTGGGATGCACCGGACGGACTGACCGTCGTACGAGTGCAGGACGATCAGGGCTATTCGTCGATCGGTGAATTCGCAACGCGGATCCACGATGCTCGCGGCGATCAGGAGCAGTTGCTCACCGAATCCGAGCGTCGCATTCTCGAAGATGCCCTGCTGACCGGATTGGCTCAGCAGATCCACGAGCGCACGGTCGACGCACGCGTGTTGATCGCACAGATGGGCACAGAGATGCGTGAGCGTCGGATGTCCTCGGGCAACACCATCGGCGTTCACTGGGTGCTCGCCGACAACCTCGACGACAGCTCGCGAGCGATCTCCAAGCTGCTGGATCGAGATGCGTCGGCCCTCGGCGTCGATGAACTCGCTACTCTGCGAGCTCATTTCGCGACCCAGATCCGTACTGCCCGTGCGGCGCACCCCGAACGCTCGTACCCGGAAATCCTGTCCTCGGCGCTCGACTACAGGCAGTGGCGCGTGTTCTCGTTCACCCTCATCAGCGGTGAGGGCAAGGAAGACCGCCTTACCGTCGCGCGGCACAGCGCGCTGTCCGGTGGCGAGCAGTCGGTTTCGCTGCACCTTCCTTTGTTCGCCGCGGCGCACGTCATGCTGGACTCGGCCGACCCGCACGCCCCGCGTCTGCTGGCACTGGACGAGGCCTTCGCCGGTGTCGACGACAACGGACGCAGCGAGCTGCTCGGCTTGAGCGTTCAGTTCGACCTGGATCTCTTCATGACCGGCTACGACCTGTGGATCACGTACGCAGACGTCCCCGGCTGTGCGCACTACGACCTCGCGCACTCCACGGCCGAACAAGCTGTCAGCGCCGCGCTGCTGGTGTGGTCGAACGGTGAGCTGCTCGCCGAGCACGACGGAACGGATCTGGCGCGGGCATTGGGCTCGCCGCTACGGCGCCGGGTGCCGACACCAGCCGAAGGTGCGTTGGACTACGCCTAGAAACTGCTGTGCGCCTTTATTAACCGCCCGCGGTTAATAAAGGCGCACAGCAGGGGTTCAGCGAAGCGAAATACCCAGTAGGGCGTCGACGGCATCGGCGAACTCGCCGGGTGCCTGCGTGTCGGATCCGCCGCCCTCGATGGCGCGGCGTGCCCAACCGTCGAGCGCGTCGAGCGCCTTCGGAGTGTCGAGATCGTCGGCCAAATGCTGACGCAAACGCGCAACAGTGTCGGTGGCTGACGGCGCGGAATCGAGAGCCGCTGCCTCGCGCCATACCTTCAGACGCGACTGAGCATCCTCGAGGACCTGATCGGTCCACGCGCGATCCTGGCGGTAGTGGCCGGAGAGCAATCCGAGACGAATTGCTGCGGGATCGACCCCTTCACCGCGCAGTTTCGAGACGAAGACGAGGTTTCCGCGACTCTTCGACATCTTCTCGCCGTCGAGGCCGATCATGCCGGTGTGCACGTAGTGCCGCGCAAAACGGCGATCACCCGTTGCCGATTCGGCATGTGCTGCCGAGAACTCGTGGTGCGGGAAGATCAGGTCGCTGCCACCGCCCTGGACGTCGAAGCCGGAGCCGATGCGGTTGAGCGCAATGGCCGCGCACTCGATGTGCCAACCGGGGCGCCCCGGCCCGAAGGGTGAGGGCCACGAAGGCTCGCCCGGACGCTCCGCCCGCCAGACGAGAGCGTCGAGCGGATTGCGCTTTCCGACGCGATCGGGATCTCCGCCGCGTTCGGCAAAGAACTTCTCCATCGTCGCGCGGTCGTAGCCCGACTCGTAGCCGAACTGCTCGGTCGCGTCGGCGCGGAAGTAGACGTCGGGGAACTCCGCGTCGTCGACGATGTACGCGGCGCCGGACGCCACGAATTTCTCCACCAACTCGACTACTTCGTTCACCGATTCGACGGCGCCGATGTAGTCCTTCGGCGGAAGCACGCGCAGCGCTTCCATGTCCTCCCGGAAGAGCGCGGTCTCACGCATGCCGAGGACGATCCAGTCCTCGCCGTCGCGATTAGCCCGCTCGAACAGCGGGTCGTCCACGTCGGTCACGTTCTGGACGTAGTGGACGTCGTGTCCGGCGTCGCGCCAGATGCGGTTCACGAGGTCGAACGTGAGGTAGGTGGCCGCGTGACCGAGGTGGGTGGCGTCGTACGGGGTGATGCCGCAGACGTACATCGTCGCCTTCTTGCCCGGGGTGACGGGGCGAACCTGACGGTCGGCTGTGTCGTACAGCCGCAACGGCGGCCCCTGACCGGGAACGGACGGGAGTGCGGTATCGGACCAAGACTGCATGCTGCCGAGCCTAGTGGAGACTGCTCTGAGGCTGGGAAGGTGCTGGCTGATCCTGCTCCGGTTCGGGCGTCGACGCGAGCTTGCTCGGCCACCAGATCTTCTGACCGATGTCGTAGGTCAGGGCCGGGACCAGCAAGGATCGGACGATCAGAGCGTCGAGCAGGACACCGAACGCCACGATGAACGCGATCTGCGCGAGGAACAACAGCGGGATCACCGCCAACGCCGAGAAGGTTGCTGCCAGAACAACTCCGGCAGAGGTGATCACCCCGCCGGTCACGGTGAGTCCCCGCAGCGCACCCGCCCGAGTGCCGATCTTCAGCGCTTCCTCACGCACCCTCGTCATGAGGAAGATGTTGTAGTCGATTCCCAGAGCCACCAGGAACACGAACGCAAACAGCGGGACCACCGGATCCGCGCCGGGGAACCCGAAGACGTGGTCGAACACCAGCGACGAAATGCCCAGTGTCGCAGCAAACGAGAGCACAACGGTGCCCATGAGAAGCAGCGGTGCGAGAAGCGAACGCAGCAACAGGGAGAGAATCACGAACACCACGATGATCACCACGGGAATGATGAGTGTTCGGTCCCGTGTCGAGGTGGTCTTCGTGTCGAGGTCGGTCGCAGTGACGCCACCGACCAACGCGTCGGCACCATCCACGGAGTGAACTGCATCACGTAGTCGCACGATGGTGTCTTCGGCCTCGAGTGAGTCGGCAGCGTCAGTCAACGTCGCCTGCAGGGAGACTCGTCCGTCGACAACCAGTGGGGCTCCCCCGTTCTGCACGACGCTCACGTCGCTGACGCCCTCCACGCGACTGGCTGCCGCGACGGCGTCCACCTGATCCGCATTCGCGATGACCACGGCCGGGGAACCCGAACCCGCGTCGAAGTGCTCGCCGAGAATCTCCTGGCCTGCAACCGAATCGACGTCGAGCAAGAAGATGTCGGACGAAGAGACACCGCTGGCTTTGAACTGCGGCATCATCAGCGCGAAGATCACAAGCACCAGCGTCGACGCCACCCAGAAGCGGCGCGGGTGCCGTCCGATTCGAGCAGCGAGCCCGGCCCAGAACCGGTGATCGTTCGCCTCGTCGTGGTGCTCGCGGTCGGCGTCGAACTTCGGCTTGGTCGGCCAGTACGCAGTCCGCCCGAACAGAACGAGGACAGCGGGTAGGAACGTCATCGATGCGAGGAAGGACGCGGCGATACCGATGGCGGCCACCGGACCGAGTCCGCGGTTCGAGTTCAGGTCGGAGAGCAACAGGCACAGAACGCCCGCGATGACCGTTCCGGCAGACGCCGCGACGGGTTCGAGCGTCGCGCGCCACGCAGTCCGCATTGCTGCGTACTTGTCCTTCTCGATCCGCAATTCTTCCCGGTAGCGAGAGACCAGAAGCAGCGCGTAGTCGGTGGCGGCACCGAACACGAGGATGAACAGGATGCCCTGGCTCTGACCGTTCAGTGCGATGACGTCCGCGTCGGCGAGCAGATACACGAGCAAGCTCGACAATCCGAGTGCGAAGATCGCCGAAAAGATCACCACGAACGGCAGGATCGGACTCCGGTAGACGATGATCAGGATCAGGATCACGACGGATCCGGCTACCAACAACAGCAGTCCGTCGATACCGGCGAATGCTGCCGACAGATCCGCAACCTGCCCAGCGGGGCCGGTGACCTTGACTGTCAGTCCGTCAGGGCTCGACTCCAGCGCCGCGCGCAGCGCTTTCACGCTGTCCTTGACCTCGAGGGTGCTGTCGACCGGCAGGAACATCTGCAACGCCTGGCCGTCGGCCGACGGGATCGGCGGCGATGACGCGTCACCGAATCCCTCGGTACCGACAAACGAATCGACGGTCTGGGACAGGAAGGTGGAGTCGGTGGGCTCGAGGCCACCTGGTCGTTCCGCCACGACGATGGCCGGCACGAAGCGGGTGTCCGTGAAGCTCTCTTGAAGCTTTGCCACCTCGGTGGCTTCGGCCGACGCCGGCAGGAACGACGTGTTGTCGTTCTGCTGCACGGTGCTGAGCTTTCCGGCGAACGGGCCGCCGAATCCTCCGATTGCCAGCCAGCCGATCACGAGGAGAGCTGGCACAATCCATCGAAGGCGACGAACAGGACGATTTTGTACTGGTGTGCTCACTGGGTCTCCAGGGATCGGCAGCAGAGAGGACTTGCCGACTATTTTGTTCAGCATGCTGAGTAATTGCAAACGGAAGGCAAAAACATGAGCAGCGACGGCCTGGACGACTGGCCAACCGGCCGGCTGTTGTCCACCGCTGCGCGCCTGGTAGAGCACTCGTGGGAGAAGGTTCTGCGGTCTCAGGACATGACGCACGCGGGCCTGATCGTGCTCCACTCGATCGCCGGTGGGGCGGCGTCTCAACGCGACATCGCGAAGAACGCCCGCGTCACCGATCAGACGATGAGCCGCACGATCGACCGTCTCGAACGAGCGGGTTACGTCACGCGTGACACCGATCCGCGGGACGAGCGTCGGCGCGTGATCGCGATAACCGACGCCGGAAGACTGACGTACGAGCGACTACTGACGCTCGAGAAGGAAGATGCGGCGTTGACCGTCGGCGTCGGGGACGTCGCCGCGCTGCGCGAACAACTACTGCGATTGGTTCGCTCACCCGGATTGAAGACGGCAACTCGCGAACAGCAGGAAACGTCTCGAGACTAGAAAGCCGGCCAGGGAATCGTTCGATGGCCGTTCGGTTCGGGCATCACGGCCGACTCTGCGAACTGCATCGCCCGGACCGCCAAGGCCACGATTTCCTCTTCCGTGATCAGTTCGGACAACTCGTCCCCGAGATCTCCATCGAGCGTTGTCGCGAATTCGGCGACGTCGGCGATCAAGGCACCGGGTACGGGCTGCCCCGCCCACCCCCACAACACGGTCCGCAGCTTGTTCTCCGAGTGAAGACAGATTCCGTGATCAACGCCGTACACCGAGCCGTCGACGCCTTCGAGGGCGTGACCACCTTTGCGGTCGGCGTTGTTGATGAGGACGTCCAGAACGGCCATTCGCTGCAGCCGTGGATCGTCCGCATGGATCAGAGAGACTGGTTCACCCTCCGAGTCGAAGGCCTGCAGGACCTCGAACCACCCTGGCGGAACATTGCCCGGACTGCACAGGTCGACCATCTCGAGTCCGCCGGATCCATCCGCGCGGCGATCGACGGTGTCAATCCAACGCTGCACCATGCCTGGCCCGAAAGGACCGTCCCGCAACACTGTTCGCGGAATCACTCCCCAGCCCAGCGCCTCGGACACGCGGTACGACGCAACCTCACGCCCGGCCAGAGTGCCGTCCGGGAAATCCCACAGTGGGCGTTCACCCCGCACCGGTTTGTAGACCACACGGGTGGACTGCTCCCCCAGAGTCGACTCGCACACCAGCGTGGCGTTGCTTGCCGTGGTGATCTGGCCGATCAGGGTCAGATCACCCTCGAGCAGAACGTCCGGCACACCAGGTTCGGACACGACGTCAGACCTCGTCGTCGTCTGCGTCGATCGCAAAACCGAAGGACTCGCCGCGCCGGTATCCGTTGGTTCGGATGCACACGTGCCCCTCGGGCGCCAGCGGCTCACCACACAGAGGGCATGGCGCGCGTCCCGCCGCGATGACGCGTTCGGATCGGAGCGAGAATTCGCGCGCTTGCTCCGGGGTCAGGAACACACGGACCGCATCCGGACCGTCGTCGGCGTCGTCGAGGACAACCGATTCGTCGAACTCCGTCTCGCTGACGGCAAGCAACTCCACGACGACCGCACCGGCATCGGCGTCCCAACCGAGCCCCATCGTGCCGACCCGGAACTCCGCGTCGAGCGGTGTGACCAGCGGGCTGAGATCGGAGACATCGTCGGCCTGCGGCGGAACCTCGGTTCCGAAGCGTCGATGTACCTCTTCGAGGAGAAGGCCCATGCGATCGGCGAGGACCTGAACCTGCTGCTTCTCGAGCAGCACACTCACCACCCGTGAATCGTGCACGGCTTGGAGATAGAAAGACCTGTCACCGGGCTCGCCCACCGTTCCTGCGACAAATCGGTCAGGAGTGCGAAATACGTGAATCGCGCGCGACATTGCACCTCCTCGAGTTCGAGCAGAACATCACTGAATACCCATTATCCGTCACAGCTCACGCACCGACCTCTCCGCCGGGTACGGACTCCTGCGCGGGAGCCGAACCGTTGGTCGCGGTCTTCGCTGCACTGATCGCTGCGAGCACGTCTCCGGTGTCGTTGACTCGAAGAACGAACGGCAGTGTGGCCGTGTAGCGAATCACGCTGACCGAGGCCGGCTCGGCGACGATCCGCTGGAACGAGTCGAGGTGCATCGCAAACGCGTCGGCGAGAACCGATTTGATGACGTCACCGTGTGTGCAGGCGATCCAGACGACGTCCTTGCCGTGTTCTTCGGCCAGCCGTGCATCGTGCTCTCGGATCGCGGCAACGGCTCGCGCCTGTACCTGGGCCAGCCCTTCACCGCCGGGAAAGACCGCACCGGAAGCATGGCGCTGCACCACTTTCCAGAGCGGTTCTTCCAAGAGTTCCTTCAGCGGGCGACCCGTCCAGTCGCCGTAATCGACCTCGATCAGGCGATCCTCGACCACCGGCGTCAGACCACGGTCGACGGCAATGGGGCCGACCGTCTGCTCGCACCGCAACAGCGGCGAGCGGACGATCTCCGCGATGTCCAGACCGACCAGCCGATCGACGACGCCTTCGGCCTGTTTCCGGCCGTGGTCGTCGAGTTCCACACCCGGCGTTCGACCGGCCAGGGTATGGGCAGTGTTGGACGTCGACCGCCCGTGCCGCAGTAGGACAACTGTCATTCCACAACCCTAATGGGGCGGTGGCCGCACGGACGGGTGGTCGACGTCGAAACGGGCTCTATGTCGCGGACACGACCCCTGTGGCCAGCAGCGCAAGGACGACTACGCCGAGAGCGATTCTGTATCCCACGAACCAGTACATGGAGTGATCGACAACAAATCGAAGCAGCCAGGCGATCGCTGCGTAACCGACCGCGAAGGCGATGACGGTTGCCACCAGCAACTGCGGACCGCTCGCGTTCAGACCCTCACCGGCCGGCTCGAAGGCATCCGGGAGGCTGAACAAACCGGAGGCGAGAACCGCCGGGATCGCCAGCAGGAACGAGTAACGAGCTGCGGCCTCACGGGTGAGTCCGAGGAAAAGACCGGCACTGATCGTGCCACCCGAACGTGAGACACCCGGGATGAGCGCTAGCGCCTGAGCCGAACCCATGATGATGCCGTCGCGCGCTGTGAGCGATTCGATCGGGCGCGTCTTGCGTCCGTAGTACTCGGCAGCGGCGATGACGAGCGCGAACACGATCAACATCGTGGCAATCAGCCACAGATTGCGTGCGCCGGTACGGATCTGGTCTTTGAACAGAAACCCGAGGATGCCGACCGGAATGGTACCGATGATGACGTACCAGCCCATCCGGTAATCGAGATCGCCCCGGTGCTCGGCATTGAACACACCCCGGAACCAGGCAGTGATGATCCTCACGATGTCGCGCGCGAAGTAGATCAACACAGCCAGTTCGGTGCCGAGCTGCGTCACCGCGGTGAACGACGCACCGGCGTCACTGCCGAAGAATATCTCCGACACGATTCGCAAATGTCCGGACGACGAGATGGGCAAGAACTCGGTCAATCCCTGCACGAGGCCCAGGATCACGGCCTGGAGCCAGGTCATCGCTTCGCCCATCACTCACCGATCCCGGCTGATTCGAATGGGGTTACTGCACACAGGTTTCGTGTGTCGGGTTCACGTTTCACCGGCGCCACGCTACCGGGGCCCACGACGCCGCGCCGCGCCCGGCACGTCCGTGTCCGAATACCCCGACTCGAGGCGAGCGCCTACTAGTCTGCACGTGGTGAGATCTCTCGGGTGCCGCACTTGCGCACACGAGTCGGGCGCGAGATGCAGGCGGTTATGAAGCACAGATCTGTCGGAACGAGCGGACTTCGGGTCTCGCGACTTGGGCTCGGCACACTGACATGGGGACGCGACACGGACGGCGACGAGGCTGCGGCGCAGCTGCTCGCCTTCGCCGAGGCCGGCGGAACCTTGGTCGACACCTCGCCCGCATACGGCGCCGGTGCGGCGCAACGGATCCTCGCCGAGTTGCTCGACGACGTCGTTCCACGTGACGAACTCATCATCAGCTCGAGCGCCGGCATCGATCCCACTCCGATCGGCACCGACCGCGTCGACTGCTCGCGGCGCGGATTGCTCCGCCAGCTCGACGCGACTCTTCGTGAACTCGGAACCGACTTCCTCGACATGTGGCAGGTCGCAACCTGGGATCCGCTCACGCCCGTCGACGAGGTTGCAGCAACCCTCGACTACGCGGTCTCGAGCGGCAAGGTGCGGTATGTGGGCGTGCGCGGCTACCTCGGCTGGCAGCTCGCGACGGCCGTCGGAGCCGGTGGCGCAACAACACTCGCCGCGACGCAGGCCGAGTACTCGTTGCTCGCGCGCGGCGTCGAGGAAGAATTGTTCGCAGCGGCGGCCCACCACGGCGTCGGAGTGTTCGCCGCAGTACCCCTGGCGGGCGGTGTTCTGACCGGCAAGTACCGCGACGGCATTCCCGTCGATTCCCGCGGCGCCGACGAAGCACATTCGCAAGATGTACAGAGCTATCTGACCGATTCCTCGATCCGGGTGGTCGACGCAGTCGTTACCGCCGCCGACGGTCTGGGTACTTCCCCACTGGCGGTGGCACTGGCCTGGGCGCGCGATCGCGCCGGGGTGGCCAGCGCCGTCGTCGGCACGCGGGATCTCGCCCAGTTGACAGGAGTACTGGCAACCGAAGAATTGGAACTTCCGAAAGCGATTGCCGCGGCTCTCGACGATGTGAGCGCTTGATCTGTCCCGCTGATCGAAATACCGAAGGTATCGTGTTGGCGAGGGCAGGCTAACCTAGTAGGCAACGCTTGACTACAGCCTCAGGAGAATCAATGACCACGCTCGACGTAGACAGCCTTTCCGCAGACGCAGGCCCCGCCTTCTCCGAACGAATCAAGACCGAGACGGACGCAGCACACCGCGAGACGGAGCAGTCGCGATTCGTAGGCGCGCTTCTCGGCGGTGAGCTGACCACGGCTGGCTACGCCGCTCTTCTGGGACAGACGTACCTCGTCTACACGAGCCTCGAAGAGGCCGGCCGCACACACGCCGACAACGAGTTGGTCGCTCCGTTCCTGTCCGAGGATCTGTTGCGGGTGGCTTCGCTCGAAGCCGATCTCGAGTTCCTAGGCGGACCGAACTGGCGCGACGAACTCGTGGCCTTGCCTGCAACCGAGCGTTACATCGCCCGCCTGAAGGAGGTGGCGTTCGACTGGCCCGCCGGCTTCGTCGCACATCACTACCTGCGATACATGGGTGACCTCTCGGGCGGACAGATCATCCGCCGGATGCTCGAGCGCGCCTACGGATTCGAGACCGACGGACTTCGCTTCTACATCTTCGAAGGCATCCCCAAGCCGAAGCCTTTCAAGGACGACTACCGCTCGAATCTGGATGCGCTGCAGATTCCGGCCGAAGAACAGCAGCGTTTCATCGACGAGGTGAATCTGGCGTACCGCCTCAACGGTGACCTGTTCGCCGATCTCGAAGGCGACATCGAGAGCTACCTCGTCAAATGATGAAGCGCTTGGCCGCGGCGGCACTGGTCGCAGCAGCCGGTTTCGGTCTGGTGGCTTGCGGATCCAGCGACAATTCCACGACATCTCAGGGTGCCCGGACCGTGGTACTCGAAGATTCCAGCCCGGTTCCCGTGTCCGACAACCCGACCGCGACGTTGCCCGTGACGGTGAAGAGCTTCGACGGCGTCGACGTGACCATCACCGACAACAGCCGGATCGTTGCGGCCGACCGCTACGGGACGCTCGCAACGACAACGGTGGCGCTCGGCCTCGGTGACAACCTTGTCGGCCGCGACACCGCAGCCAAGTTCCCCGCGGTCGCGGACGTACCGGTTGTCACGGTCGGCGGCCAATCGCTCAATACCGAAGCCATCCTCGATTTGAATCCCACCGTGGTTCTCACTGACACGAGCATCGGGCCCAAGAGCGTCCAGGATCAGTTGCGCGCCGCCGGTGTTCCCGTGGTGTTCTTCGACCCGACCCGAACCCTCGAAGGTGTGCCGGGGCAGATCCAAGCAGTCGCCGACGCGCTCGGCGTTCCGGCCCAGGGCGCAGCGCTGATCGATCGAACCGAATCGGAGATCGCTGCTGCGCGCGATCTGGTTCCCAACGACGGCGATCCACTGAAGATCGCGTTCCTCTACATGCGCGGATCGGCCATCACCATGATCGGCGGTGCAGGTTCGGGTGCCGATTCCTTGATCGAGGCCCTCGGCGCCACAGATGCGGGTACCGCCTCGGGCATCACACAACAGTTCGTACCCATCACCAGCGAAGCGCTCATCGCCGCAGCGCCTGACGCCCTGCTGATGATGACGGACGGATTGGCATCGATCGGCGGAATCGACGGCCTCGAAAAGGTCCCTGGCATCGCTCAGACGCCGGCCGGAAAGAACAAACGAGTAGTCGACATGGAGGACGGTGTCCTGCTCAGCTTCGGGCCGAACACCGGACGCGTCATGGCGGCACTCGCCGAAGCGATCTACGAGCCCGGTGGATCGTGAGCAAAGATTTGTGAGTGCTGATTCGTGAGTACAGAAACAGGTAGTTCCGAAGCAGGTAAGTCTGTGTCCGCAGCCGAGGATTCACACGATGTCGGGGGCGCCGACAAGTCGGCGTCTGGCCCCGCGTCGCGGTCGCGGGTGAGTGCGGTTCTGGTCAGCTTGACTCTCGCCCTGGTGATCGTCGCAGTGCTGTCGGCGTGCATCGGTCAAGTTCCGACATCGCCTCTCGAGGTTTTGGGCAGCATCCTGCACCGCATCGGGATCGATCTCGGTCCGATGCCCGCCCATCCCAGCGGTGAAGTGACTTTGTGGGAGGTTCGCTTCCCCCGCGTCGTGCTCGCCATCTGTGTCGGCGCGGCGCTGGGATGTTCCGGTGCGCTCCTGCAGGGTGTGTTCTCCAATCCACTCGCGGAGCCCGGGGTGATCGGAGTGTCCGCGGGCGCTGCAGTTGGCGCGAGCGCTGTCATCGTCGTCGGCGGCACGTTCGTGGCCGGCTGGGCCGTTGCTGCGGCAGCGTTCGTCGCCGGGCTGTTCACCACCGCGGCGGTCTACCTGCTTGCGCGCCACGAAGGCCGAACCGAAGTAGTGACATTGGTGCTGACCGGCGTCGCGATCAATGCGTTCGCCGGCGGACTCATCGCGTTCTTCACCTTCGTCGCCAGCCCGTCCGCTCGCGATCAGATCGTGTTCTGGCAACTCGGCTCACTCAACGGAGCGTCGTGGAATGCCGTCATGATCGTGGCGCCGATGACCGTTGTCGGAATTGCCGCGACGGTCATGATCGCTCCGCGTCTGGACCTTCTCGCACTCGGTGAACATGCAGCTCGTCACCTGGGTGTCAACGTCGAACGGCTGCGCCAGTTCGCGGTTCTGATCGTCGCTCTCCTGGTCTCGGCGAGTGTTGCCTTCACCGGCATCATCCTCTTCGTCGGACTGGTCGTTCCGCACCTGATGCGCATTCTTGTCGGCCCCGGCCACCGCGCGCTGATTCCGGCGAGCGCCCTTGCCGGCGCACTGGTTCTGCTTGTCGCAGATCTCGGCTCGCGGTCGCTGATCGACAACGCAGACCTGCCCCTCGGAATGCTGACCGCTCTGGTTGGCGGCCCCTTCTTCTTCTGGCTTCTCCGACGAACACGCGCGCAACAGGGCGGGTGGGCATGAGCAGCCTCGTAAGAAACTGGCGCGAACTGTTCGGCCGCGTCACCCCCGAACCGGAAAGCCCTGGCGTCGGTGATGTCACCCTCGAAGCGCGCGACATCACCGTCGAACGCGGTGGTCGACACATTCTCGAAGGCGTATCCATCGAAGTCCGGGCAGGCGAGCTCGTCGTCCTCGTCGGACCGAACGGCGCCGGTAAGTCGACTCTTCTTGCGGCGTTGGCCGGTGATCAGCCCGTCATCGCTGGGCGGGTGGACGTCGAAGGCACCGACCTCACTCAGTGGGCGCCGATCGACATGGCGCGCCGACGCGCGGTTCTCCCCCAGAAACACACGATCGGATTTTCGTTCAGCGCTCGCCAGGTCGTTCGCATGGGACGTGCGCCATGGGCCGGAACGCGCCGAGAAGACCGCGACGGCGCTGCTATCACCGCGGCGATGAAGACCTGCGATGTCGAGGGGTTCGCCAATCGGCCGTTCGCCGTGCTGTCCGGTGGCGAGCAGGCGCGGGTCGCTCTTGCCCGGGTACTGGCACAGGAAACGTCGACCATCCTGCTGGACGAGCCGACTGCAGCACTCGATCTCGGACACCAGGAAGCGGTGATGTCCGTGGCGCGCGCTCGCGCTGCGGACGGCGATGCCGTCGTCGTCGTTTTGCACGATCTCGCGTTGGCAGCGGCGTATGCCGACCGAATCGTCGTACTCGAGAATGGACGCATCGCCGCCGACGGTCCCCCGGAATCGGTGCTACACGAAGAGCTTCTGACCCGCGTCTACGGTTATCCGGTCGAGGTGTTCCCGCATCCGACAACCGGAGCAACGCTGGTTATCCCGCGCCGAGAATTCACCGAACAGAATCGATGATCGATCCCAGCCTGTTCAGGACTGCTCTCACCGTCGGCAGGCTGCGACCCTCGCCCTGACGAACGCCGTCACCGACGTCCGGATGTGACCAATCAGTCTCGGTCGAGAGAACTGCGTCGCGCACCACACCGGCGATGCTTCGCTCGTCGGTCAGATCGATGTCGGTGACCGATCGCTCCGCCGTGGCGACAACGTCCGAAGGGGTCGGCACACTGTGCTCGCAGTATTCGCCGTATACCTCGACGAACAGCACGCTCTTGCGTACGCGGAACGCGAAAGTTCGACCGTCGGACCTGCCGAAACCGTGTGCATGAGCGCCGACGGTAAGGTCCTCGATCTCGAAGCCCGGCCGCGCCGGTTCGGGCGGCTGTGCGCCGGAATCGGTGGGTTCTGTGGGAATCACAATGATCTCCTCGGTGATTGCAGCGTCAACCGCAACCGCTGTTCGTACGGTATCGCGTCAAGGGTGTGAGCGGAATGGTCGGTAGTTCCTCGACGCGATGAACGGCGCCCGACTGCGATCAGGGATGATCGATGACAGTCGCACTGCGTGAAGAACAGATGACAAGAAAAAGAGGAACTACACATGGCTCGCCTAGGGATCCGCACCACTGCAGCAGCAATGGGGGCGGCGGTTCTGCTGGTCACAGGATGTTCTTCCGGAGATGGCGGAGACGACCTCATCACGATCGATCCCGCTACGGCAGCGGTCTCACCGGCCACCACCAGCACCCCGGACGGCGTGGTTCACCCGTATTCAGGTCTGATCGATTCCATCACATTCGACCCGATCACGCGCAGCGCTGTTCTGGTTGCCAACGACCCACGATCGGTGCTGGTCGTTCCTTCGGACAGTTTGGCCGGCGCCGACCCCGCCTCCGCAGGTCGTCCGATAGCTCTGGATTCAGACGTACGCGACGTTTCGATCGGCTCCGACGGTAGCGCTCTGCTGGCGATGGATCGCCAGGTAGTGAAGCTGAATCTGACATCGGGCGAACAGACGTCCATACCGGTCGACGGCCAGGCGAACTCCGCGGTCGAGCTGACCGACGGCCGCATCGCGATCGGCACGGACAATGGTTCAGTTCACATCGTCGACCCGAAGACCGATCAGTCACAGACGGTTTCGGGGTTTGCATCCGTCGACGAACTTGCGGTGACCGGCGACAACCTGAGCGCCCTCGATCACCGTCAGACCTCGCTGACGGCGATCAATCTCGAAGACGGCAAACTCGGCGTCGCTCTTCGCGCCGGTGAGGGCGCAACTCATCTGGCCACCGATCGCTTCGGACGCATCCTTGTCACCGACACCACCGGCAACGAACTGCTCGTCTTCACGGCCGATCCGCTCCTGATGCACCAGCGCTACCCCGTCGGCGAATCGCCTTACGCCGTCGCCTACGACGAGACCGCGGACCGGGTGTGGGTGACACTGACGGCGACCAACGAAGTGGTCGGCTTCGATCTGTCGTCCGGCATCCCCGTGGAGACCGGGCGGTTCAAGACGGTGCGACAGCCGAATTCGTTGGCCGTAGACTCTTCCAACGGCAATCTGATCGTCGGATCGGCAACCGGTGACGGGCTGCAGGTCATCCCGTCACGGGAGAACTGATGGAAAAGCGTACGCGCGGGATCCCCGCGCAGTGGGAGACGTCGGACGACAAGTTCGACTACGTGCCGCTCCGGCTACCGCCGAACGTTTCGCGGGTCACGGCGTCGATGCGCCTGGCGATCTCGGCCGAGTTCGGCGGGTGGGAACTCTCCCGAGTCCGTCTCTACCCCGACGGCAGTCGTCGCGTGCTGCTCAAGCGAAAGAAGACGCCGCTGCACGTGACCGATCCGGACGGCATTCAGCACTGATCGTTCAACAGACGACCAGAACCCGCCGCCATCGAAACCGCTGACAAAATCACACCATCGAAGAGCTGGAGAATCGTGTACCAACTGCTGCTGAGCCTGATGTTCCGAGTCCCACCGGAACGCATCCACCACATTGCCTTCACCGCGATGAAACTGGTGACACGGTTCGCTCCCCTTCGCTGGCTGGTCGCAAAAGTCCTTGTCGTCGACGACCCGGTTCTGCGCAGTCAGGCTTTCGGTCTGACGTTCCCGGCACCTCTCGGTCTGGCCGCAGGATTCGACAAGGACGCCACCGGAGTCGACGCCTGGGGCCCGTTGGGCTTCGGTTTCGCCGAGGTCGGAACAGTGACAGCCCAAGCTCAGCCCGGTAATCCCGCGCCACGTCTCTTCCGACTTCCGGCCGACCGCGCTCTGATCAACCGAATGGGCTTCAACAACCACGGCGCTGGTCACGCGGCGAATTTCCTGCGACAGCGTCGCGTCACGGTGCCGATCGGTGCCAACATCGGCAAGACCAAGATCGTCGAAGCTGCCGACGCCGCTGCCGACTACACGGCCAGCGCCCAGCTTCTGGGTCCGCTGGCCGACTTCATGGTCGTGAATGTCAGCTCGCCGAACACACCCGGACTCCGTGATCTGCAGGCCGTCGAATCTCTGCGCCCGATCCTGCAGGCCGTGCTCGACACCGTCAGCGTGCCGGTACTGGTGAAGATCGCGCCCGATCTCTCGGACGAGGACGTCGACGCTGTCGCCGATCTGGCAGTCGAGCTCGGGCTTGCCGGAATCGTCGCGACCAACACCACGATCCGCCGCGACGGTTTGAAGACCCCGGATGCCGAGGTAGCTGCACTCGGCGCTGGCGGGCTGTCCGGTGCACCGGTTGCCGACCGCTCGCTCGAGGTGCTCCGGCGCCTGTACGCCCGCATCGGCGACAAGCTGACCATCATCTCGGTCGGCGGTATCGAGACAGCCGACCAGGCGTGGGAACGCATCCTCGCCGGCGCGACGCTGGTGCAGGGGTACACCGGCTTCATCTACGGCGGACCGTTCTGGGCTCGCAGCATCCACAAGGGCATAGCCAAGCGGGTCCGCGCAGCCGGTTTCTCGTCAATTGCCCAGGCTGTGGGAGCTGAGAACCCTCGCTAGAAACTGCTGTGCGCCTTTATTAACCGCCCGCGGTTAATAAAGGCGCACAGCAAAGTGACTATTCGACCTCGAACGTCCCGGTCAGGGTTGCACGCGCAATCGCGTGATGGAACACGTTGAAACCGAGGAACGCCGGCGACGAGTCAGGGGTGACTCCGTCGAGCGTCTCCACGTCGAGGGCATGCACCGCCACGATGTAGCGATGCGGACCGTGCCCGGGAGGCGGGCCTGCGCCGATGAAACCGAACCCGCCACCGTCGTGGCGGAGGGTGACGGTTCCGGCGGGCAGGACATCGCTGTCCGCCGCGCCGGCACCGGCCGGGAGTTGGGTGACGGAAGCGGGGATGTTCGCCACGGCCCAGTGCCAGAATCCTGACGCCGTCGGTGCGTCCGGATCGAACACCGTCACCACGAAGCTCTTCGTCTCGGCCGGAAAGCCGGACCACGAGAGCTGCGGTGAGATGTCTTCGCCACCGGGAACTCCGAAGGCTCCACTGGCCTGAGCAAGCTTCAGCGGCTGGCCCGCAGTGATGTCGTCACTGGTCAGCTCGAAACTCGGCAACTTCGGCAATGGTTCGTACGGATCGTGCGCCATGCGAATCCTTTCTGTGACAAGAGAGCTCGATGTGCGTCGAGCTCACGGATCTATCTACGTGCTCGTCAGGAATTGAGCAGGAAATGTTCCAGAACACGTGTCCCGAACAGTAGTGCGTCCACCGGAACTCGCTCGTCGACGCCGTGGAACAGCGCACTGAAATCGAGCTCGGGCGGCAACTGCAACGGCGCGAAGCCGAAGCAGCGAATGCCCAGTTTCGCGAATGCCTTCGCGTCGGTTCCGCCGGAGAGCATGTACGGAACTGTGCGAGCCTCCGGATCATGGGCGAGGATCGCCTCGTTCATGGCGTCTACGAGGTGGCCGTCGAACGTTGTTTCGTACGAATCGAGCTTGGTGATCCACTCGCGGGTCACGTCGGGGCCGATCAGCTGGTCCACCGTGCGCTCGAATTCAGCCTGCCGTCCCGGCAGCACGCGGCAGTCGAAGACCGCCTCGGCAGTCTGCGGAATGACGTTCGCCTTGTATCCGGCCTTGAGCATCGTCGGGTTCGCCGTGTCACGGAACGTCGCCCCGATGATGTTGGCGATCGTCCCCAACTTCGCGAGAGTCCCGTCGATGTCAGGTGATCCCGGATCGAAGTCCAATCCGGTCTCTTCGCCGACGGCGGTGAGGAACTCGGCAACCGAATCCGAGATCACGATCGGGAACTGATGAGCAGCGAGTCTCGAGACCGCGCCGGCGAGTGTCGCGACTGCGTTGTCGTCGTGGAGGAAGGAGCCGTGCCCGGCGCGTCCCTTGGCCGTCAGACGCATCCAACCGAGGCCCTTTTCCGCAGTCTCCACGAGGTAGAGCCGTCGGTCGGTTCCGTCCGGCCGCGGAACCGTCAGCGAGAAACCGCCCACCTCACCGACGGCTTCGGTCACTCCCTCGAACAGATCCGGGCGGTGCTCGACCAGCCACTGGCATCCGTACTTTCCGCCAGCTTCCTCGTCCGCCACGAAGGCGAACACCAGATCACGCGGCGGTACGACGCCTTCCGCTTTGAACTGCCTGGCGAGGGCCAGGATCATCCCGACCATGTCCTTCATGTCCACGGCGCCGCGCCCCCAGACGTAACCGTCCTGGACGGTGCCGGCAAAGGGATGGACGCTCCAGTCGGCGGGCTCGGCCGGAACGACGTCGAGGTGACCGTGAAGCATCAATGCACCTCGACCCGACTCAGCTCCCTTCAAGCGAGCAAAGACGTTCCCGCGGCCGGGCGCACCGGACTCGACGTATTCCGTCTCGTAGCCGACTTCTTGAAGCTGCGCGGCAACCCACTCCGCGCACGCACGCTCACCCTTGGTGGTTTCGAGTTCTCCCGTGTTCGAGGTGTCGAAGCGGATGAGAGAACTGACCAGTTCGACTACTTCTGCTTCGGCTCTGCTCGGATTCGGATTATTCGGGGTTGTGGTCATTCCACTTTCCTACCATCGAATCAAACGACGCGGGCGACCGGAATGCCCCGCAACCTGGCGATTTGGGGCAGCTGACCTAATCGGATACTCTTTCCCAGCACCGAGAAATCGGGGCCGAGTCCGAGTGGCGGAATGGCAGACGCGCTAGCTTGAGGTGCTAGTGTCCTATTAACGGACGTGGGGGTTCAAGTCCCCCCTCGGACACTCTGTGTTGAGACAGACAGGAAAAGCTCCGGTTCATCGAACCGGAGCTTTTCTCGTAATTGGCGAAGTTCCCGCACCAGGGAACAGTCCGCGCGAGCGGCGATCGAGATGGAACAGAAGTTCGAAGTGGATACAGACACCAAGAAGTCGGATGCACTGCAGGCAGATTCGCTGGAAACAGCCGATTCAGAATCTGCTCGAGCCGAACTCACCGGCCTCGACCCCGCAGAACTCGAAATCTGCCTGAAGGTCCTTTCCGAAGCCGCCGAACTCGACGACGAGCATCCCGATTCGATCACCATGCAGCGCGCTGTCGGCCATCTGTTCAAGCGACTCAAGAAGAAGCGCCGCCTCGCCTCGCGCGCAGCCGTCAACGAAGCGGACCGCCAAGTAGTCGCCGCGACTGCCACAGGTTCACCCGATCGCATCGACGACGAGACCGCAGGCATTCCGATCAAGTCGAACACCGCCGGCGCTTCCGCCGGCACGCTCATCAAGGCGCGACCGTGCTACATCTGCAAGCAGCGCTACACCGCAGTCGACGCCTTCTACCACCAACTGTGCCCCGAGTGCGCTGCCACCAGCCGCAGCAAACGTGATGCGAGCACTGATCTCACCGGCCGACGCGCACTTCTGACCGGCGGCCGCGCGAAGATCGGTATGTACATCGCGCTGCGCCTGCTGCGTGACGGCGCACATCTGACCATCACGACGCGATTCCCCAACGACGCGATCCGCCGATTCAAGGCGATGGAAGACAGCAACGACTGGATTCACCGTCTGCGCATCGTCGGCATCGACCTCCGCGACCCCGCCCAGGTTGTTGCACTCGCGGATTCCGTTGCCGCACAAGGTCCGCTCGACATCCTCATCAACAACGCCGCGCAGACCGTCCGACGCTCCCCCGGTGCCTACGGCGCTCTGGTTGATGCCGAGTCCGGAGCACTGCCCGCCGGTGAACTCCCTGATGTCCTGACCTTCGGCAAGACGAGCGACGCCCACCCCGCGGCTCTGGCCGGATCGCTGTCGGACGTCGCAAGCATCACCTCCGGAAATCTGTCCGCCGACGCGGTCAGTTCACTCGCACTCGTCGCCAAGTCGGCTTCACCCGATCGCATCGAGCAAGGCATCGCCATCGACGCCGGCGGGCTGCTGCCGGACCTCGCGCACACCAACAGTTGGGTCCAGACCGTCGAAGAGGTCGATCCGATCGAGCTTCTCGAAGTCCAGCTCTGCAACTCGGTAGCGCCCTTCATCCTCGTTTCACGCCTACGCCCGTCGATGGCCGCGGCAGCTGCGCGACGCAAGTACGTCGTGAATGTCTCCGCCATGGAAGGCCAGTTCAGCCGCGCATACAAGGGCCCTGGCCACCCGCACACCAACATGGCCAAGGCAGCACTGAACATGCTGACCCGCACCAGCTCCAAGGAAATGCTCGACGACGGCATCCTCATGACCGCCGTCGACACCGGCTGGATCACCGACGAACGCCCGCACTTCACCAAGATGCGGTTGGCCGACGAAGGTTTCCACGCGCCGCTCGACCTTGTCGACGGTGCAGCCCGCGTCTACGACCCCATCGTTCAGGGCGAGTTGGGCGTCGACCTGCACGGCTGCTTCCTCAAGGATTACAAAACCTCGCCGTGGTGATGGGCGGCACCCCGTAGTGGTGACAGGCAGCACCTAGGCGCCCCGATGTGGCGATCTCGTCACCGCCAAACCCCCGTGTCGAGTAGCTCAATTCAGGTAGGGCACAGCATTGCAGGCGATAATGGACTGCGAACCTGCTCACCGACTCGGAGGAACCATGACGATCGCCGTCGTACACAAGGACAGCCCGGAAGGCCGCGCCGCAATCGTGGCCGCCGCACGGGAATCCGTGGGTCGAAGCGAGGAACTGCTGGTTCTGCACGTCCTGGACGATGTCAACATCGGGGACACGGCCGACACCGGAGACACCGAGGACGATCGAGCCGCTCTTCGCGGCGAGATTCAGTCAGCGCTCGACGCCGGTGGATTCTCGGAGACGAAGTGGGATCTGCGCACCACCGAGCACGACGGCGATCCGGTGACCGCGCTCGTGAACCTGGTCCACGGCGCGGGTGTCGATCTCCTGATCGTCGGAACACGCCGGATGTCCCCCATCGGCAAGTTCCTCCTCGAACGCCCGCTGCAGCGTCTCCTGCTCGAAGTGGAGGCTCCGATCCTCGTCGTCAAGGAACCCCTCCCTGCTGAGTGACCTCTGTCACATCACTTTCGAGTGCGCGTTTGTAGGCTGGCTCCATGACTGGAACCTCGCCCGCCCGAGAACTCGACATCATCGTCTACGGAGCGAGCGGCTTCGTCGGAAAGCTACTCGCCGACTACCTCGTCAAACATGCTCCCGAAGGCACGAAAATCGGCCTCGGTGGCCGCTCCCTCGAGAAGTTGGCAGCCACTCGCGCCGATCTGGGTACCGCCGCGGCCGATCTCCCCTTGATCATCGCCGACGCCGACGACGCCACCGCATTGAAGGCGCTCGCGCAGCGAACTCGGGTCGTCGCCACCACGGTCGGCCCGTACGCCAAGTACGGTCACACCCTTGTTCACGAATGCGCCTCCGCCGGAACTCATTACGTCGACCTCACCGGTGAGGTGCTGTTCCACCGCGAGAGCATCGACGCCAACCATGAACTGGCGGTCTCGACCGGCGCAAAGATCGTCCATTCCTGCGGATTCGATTCCATCCCTTCCGATCTCGGAGTTCACGTCCTCCACGAGAAGGTCACTGCCGACGGCGCCGGTGAGCTCACCGACACAACGCTGGTGGTCACGGCGCTGCGCGGCGGCGTGAGCGGTGGCACGATCGATTCGCTTCGCAATCAGATCGACGTGTCGAAAGACGATGCGCGCCTGCGGAAACTCGCGGCCTCGCCGTATTCATTGAGCCCCGATCGTGACCGGGAGCCCGACCTCGGACGACAGAGCGACGTGAGCGTGGTCGACGGCAAGAAGATCGATCCGTCGTTGAAGGGTTGGAAGGCACCGTTCGTGATGGCGTCGTACAACACACGAGTCGTCCGTCGCAGCAATGCGCTCCGAGAGTGGGCGTACGGCAAGAAGTTCAAGTACAGCGAGGTGATGAGCGTCGGCTCCTCGGTGGTGTCACCGGTAATCGCGGGCGGTGTCGCAGTCGGCCTCGGCGCGCTGGTCGCCGGACTCGCTCTACCTCCGACGCGTTTCCTTCTCGACAAGGTATTGCCTGCACCCGGCGAGGGCCCGAGCGAGAGCACCCAGAAGAAGGGGCACTTCACGCTCGATGTGTTCACCACGACCACGACCGGCGCTCGATACACCTCACGAGTGAAGGCGAAGGGCGACCCGGGATACAGCGCGACGGCGGTAATGCTCGGCGAATCTGCGTTGTCATTGGCGAAGGACCACAAGGATCTCCCCCCGGCCACCGGCGTTCTGACTCCAGCGACAGCGCTCGGCGACGTCCTGGTCGAGCGTCTACGCGCGGCTGGTTTCGAGATTTCCGCGCGCAAACTCTAGACAGAACGAATTTCACTTGATCGTTTCAGCTCTTCGCGCCCGATTATCGCAGCTCAGGGCGCGGACAGCGGTGGGAATACTCCCAGGTAACATTGATGTTGGTTCATGGCATCCATATGTGGTGCTCCGCTTTCGGAAAAGTGAGGCTATTCATGACTGAGCGCGTTCAGGTCGGCAGTCTTCAGGTTGCCAAGGTTCTCTACGACTTCGTGGTCGAGGAGGCTCTTCCCGGCACCGGTGTAGACGCCGAGACGTTCTGGGCCGGCGCCGACAAGGTCATCACCGAGCTCGCACCGAAGAACCGCGATTTGCTTGCCAAGCGTGACGATCTGCAGGCTCAGATCGATCAGTGGCATCGCGATCATGCCGGCGCTCCCATCGACGCTGCCGCATACAAGGCGTTCCTGCAGGAGATCGGCTACCTCTTGCCGACGCCTGCCGAGTTCTCGGTCACCACCGCGAACGTCGACACAGAGATCACCTCGACGGCCGGCCCGCAGTTGGTCGTGCCGATCCTCAACGCGCGCTTCGCTCTCAACGCGTCCAACGCCCGCTGGGGTTCGTTGTACGACGCGCTGTACGGCACCAACGCCATCTCGGAGGAGAACGGCGCCGAGAAGGGTTCCGGCTACAACAAGGTCCGAGGCGACAAGGTCATCGCCTGGGCGCGTGAATTCCTCGACGCGGCAGCACCTCTCGCGTCGGGGTCGCATGCAGATTCGACCAAGTACGTGATCGACGGCAGTGAACTGAAGATCACGTTGGCAGACGGTACGGTCACCACCCTCGCGCAGCCGGAGAAGTTCGTCGGCTACCTCGGCGAGAAGGACGCACCGACGAGCATCCTGCTGCTCAACAACGGATTGCACGCCGAGATCCAGATCGATGCGTCTTCCCCGATCGGCAGCACCGACGCCGCCGGTGTCAAGGACGTCGTTCTCGAATCGGCCGTCACCACGATCATGGACTTCGAGGACTCGGTCGCCGCTGTCGACGCCGACGACAAGGTTGTCGGTTACCGGAACTGGTTGGGCCTCAATCGCGGTGATCTGTCCGAGGAGATCAAGAAGGGCGCCAAGTCCTTCACTCGTACGCTCAACGGCGACCGTAAGTACACCGCCGTCGACGGCAGCGAACTCAGCCTGCACGGTCGTTCGCTCCTGTTCGTCCGCAACGTCGGTCACCTCATGACCAACCCCGCGATCCTCGATGCCGACGGCAACGAGGTCCCCGAGGGCATTCTCGACGCTTTGATCACCAGCACCTGTGCAGTGCACGGCCTCTCGATCAGTGACGCCAACGGCCCGCTCGACAACAGCCGCACCGGCTCGATCTACATCGTCAAGCCCAAGCAGCACGGTCCCGAGGAAGTTGCCTTCACCACCGAACTGTTCGGCCGCGTCGAGCAGGTCCTCGGGCTTCCCGAGAACACGCTCAAGGTCGGCATCATGGACGAGGAGCGTCGCACGACAGTCAACCTCGCTGCCTGCATCAAGGAAGCAGTCGACCGCGTCGTGTTCATCAACACCGGCTTCCTCGACCGCACCGGCGACGAGATCCACACCTCCATGGAAGCCGGCGCGATGGTGCGCAAGGCCGAGATGAAGAAGCAGAAGTGGATCGGTGCGTACGAGGACTGGAACGTCGACACCGGACTGGCCTGCGGCCTGCAGGGCAAGGCGCAGATCGGCAAGGGCATGTGGGCCATGACCGAGCTGATGGCAGACATGCTCGAGCAGAAGATCGGCCACCCCAAGGCCGGCGCCAACACCGCGTGGGTTCCTTCGCCGACCGGCGCAACGCTGCACGCGACGCACTACCACCGCGTCGACGTGTTCGCTGTTCAGGACAGCCTGAAGGGCAAGCCGCGTGCGAGCGTCGACGACATCCTGACCATCCCGCTCGCTCCCAGCACCGACTGGACGGACGCGGAGAAGAAGGAAGAGCTCGACAACAACTGCCAGTCCATCCTCGGCTACGTCGTCCGCTGGATCGACGCGGGTGTCGGCTGCTCCAAGGTTCCCGACATCCACGATGTCGCGCTCATGGAGGACCGCGCCACCCTGCGCATCTCGAGCCAGCTGCTCGCCAACTGGCTGCGTCACGGCATCGTCAGCGAGAGCGACGTTGTCAGTGCACTCGAGCGCATGGCCCCGGTTGTCGACCGTCAGAACGAGGGCGACGCCGAGTACCGCAACATGGCACCTGATTTCGATTCCAACATCGCGTTCCAGGCTGCCAAGGAACTCATCCTCGAAGGCGCGAAGCAGCCCAGCGGATACACGGAGCCGATCCTGCATCGCCGCCGCCGCGAGTACAAGGCTGCCAACGCCTGATTTCACCTTCTTCGAACTCGAAGCTGAACCCGAACAGCCTCGGCACCGCTACCGGTGTCGAGGCTGTTCGCGTAGGCCCCGAAGATTCGTCACTAGACTGGCCGAGGACACAGTCCGTTCAGCAGACATTCTTCGAGTGACCAAGGTAGGGCAAGGTACGTGGGCGAACATCGCGGCGGGTCAGGCGCCAGAGGTATCAGCAAGGGGCCGATTCTCGTCGTCGTGCTGATCGTCTTGATCGTTGCAGGCCTCTTCGGGTGGAAGGCCCTCAGCAACCGGATCGACGATCAGGGCCAGCAGGCAGCAGGTACGTGCGTCGAAGGCAACAAGACACTCGACGTCACCGCGGATCCGTCCATCGCCCCACAGATCGAGGAACTGGCCAAGCGGTACACCCAGACCTCTCCGGTCGTGCGCGATCACTGCATCACCGTCGTGGTGCACGGTGCGCCGTCCGCGTCGGTCTCGACGGCACTCGAAGCCGGTCCGGCGGCATCCTGGGACGACGCAGCATTGGGACCGCGTCCCTCCCTGTGGATCCCGACGAGCTCGTTCGAACTCGCGCCGCTGGCGGGCAAGGCCGTGATCAACGGTGATCCTCGCTCGCTCGCGAGTTCCCCGATCGTTCTGGCAACCGGCCCCGAGACCGCGGCAGCATTGGCCGGCGCAGCATCGAGTTGGAAGTCATTGCCTTCCGATCTGACGGTCGCCCTGCCGGTCGGAAGTACCGAAACCTCGATGGCCGCACAGGCAATCGCTGCCGACGTCGCCGATGCGGGTGCCGGTCCGGTCACGACGGATCAGGCGAAGTCCGCGCAGGTCAACGCTGCGCTCAGTGCGCGGGCATTGCAGTTCCAATCCTTGCCGACTCCCCCGACGTCCACCGCCGAAGCCCTCGGAGCACTGAGCGCCGGAACACCGGATTCGGTGAAAGCCGTTCCGGCCACGGAACAGTCGATAGCGCAGAGCGCGAACGCGGCGATGACGACGTACTCCCCCGCCGGCGCAACGCCAGTCGCGGACTATCCGGCGGTCATCGTCTCGGGCAGCGGGATCGACGAAACCGCCTCGCGCGCAGCGGCGCAGTTTGCCGATTTCATGCGTGAGCCGAATCAGTCACAGTTGTTCGTCGGCGCCGGTTTCCGGGTCGAGGGTCAAGATCTTCCCGATCTCGGTGCGGTGTCTCCGGCCAAGATCTCGTCCACGTTGAAACCGGCTTCGGCCGAAACCGCAGCTGCGCTCGGTGACATCGTCGCCAATCCGGTCTCTCCGCGTAGTGCCACCATCCTGATGGACACGTCGGCGTCGATGGGTACCGACGACGGTGGCACTACCCGCTTGGCGAACGTTGCCGCGGCAGTGAACACGCAATTGGGTCGCAGCCCTGACGCTTCGGACATCGGCCTTCGCGAGTTCAGCACGGGCACCGACGGAAAACCGTCCGAGCGCATCCTGGTTCCGGGCGGTTCACTGTCCGAGCCGAATCGGCGTGCCACCATCACCGATTTCCTCAACGGGCTTCGAGCCGGCGGAAAGACCTCCAAGTATCCGGCGCTTGCCAGTTCGTACAAAGCCGCGGTTGACGGTTTCGACGCGGGACGAGTCAACTCGGTGCTGCTGATCACCTCGAGTACACCTGACGAATCCACCACGACGCGAGCCGAACTGCTCAGCGCGATCGCCGCTGCGGGCAATCCGTCGCGTCCGGTACAGGTCGACGTGATCGTCGTCGGTGCGGGCGACGACGTCTCCACACTCCAAGACGTCTCGGATCGGACCGGCGGAACCTTGGTTCGCGTCGATTCGACGTCCGACCCCGCTCTCGCGGCCACAGTGACCAAGATGCTGTCCTGATGGGGCGCGTCGCGGTTTTTGCAGTCCTTCTCGCCCTTCTGACCTGGTTCCTGCACCGCCGACTCGTTCGCGCCACCGGCATCCCGAGGCGATGGGCTCGTCTTGCCGACACTGCGCTTGTCGTCTTGGCGGTCTCGACGCTCATCGGGGTCGGCAGCGGCGAAATCTTTCCGACGTCCTGGGCGCGACCGATCGGATTTCTCGGATGGGTCTGGCTGGCTTCGTGGCTGTACCTGATTCCCGGACTGCTCGTGATCGGCCTGTTTGCCGGGATCAGTCGACTACGTGCACGCCGCACGGATACCACGACCGAAGTCGACCCGGCCAAGCGTCGTACGTTGCAGTTGGCTACAGCAGCAGTCACTCTCGCGGCGATCGGCACCGCCGGCTACGGCGTCTACGAGGCGTCGGGCCCCAAGATTTCACGCGTCCGCGTGCCGCTCGCTCGCCTGCCCGAGGGCTTCAACGGATACCGGATCGCCTTGATCACCGACCTGCACGTGGGACCGGCCCGCGGGGTCGACTTCACCCGCAAGGTGGTCGAAATCGTCAACGCGCAGAATGTCGATCTGATCGCGATCGGCGGCGATCTCGTGGACGGCACCGTCGCAAAAGTTGCTCCCGATCTTGCTCCGCTCGCCGATCTTCAGGCGCCGGACGGAATCTTCGGAGTCAGCGGAAACCACGAGTTCTACGCGGACGACGGTGGCAAATGGCTCGACGTGTGGGAAACATTGGGGATCACCACACTTCGCAACAGTCGCGCCTCGATCCAGCATGACGGCGACACCATCGACATCGTGGGCATCCACGACTACACGTCGCCGGCCCCGTACGAGCCGAACCTTACTGCCGCGCTCGCAAGTCGCGATCCGAATACTTTCGCCTTGCTTCTCGCGCACGAACCGCGTCAGGCGATCGAGGCGTCCGAGATGGGTATCGATCTGCAGCTGTCCGGGCACACTCACGGCGGTCAGATGTGGCCGCTGAGGTATCTCGTTCCGCTGCAGCAGCCTTCGGTGCAAGGCTTGGACAAGGTCGGAAACACAGTGCTGTACACGACGCGTGGCGCCGGGGCTTGGGGCCCGCCGGTACGCGTCGGCGCACCGCCGGAGATCACCGTTCTCGAACTCGTACGCGAGAGGTGATGATCTCCGGCGGGCACACGCCTTAGTTGCCTGCGAACGCTTCGATCGGCGGGCACGAGCAGACCAGGTTGCGGTCGCCATGTGCACCGTCGATACGACGCACGGACGGCCACACCTTCGGGCGAGCCTTGCCTCGCGGGAAGACGGCGATCTCACGCGAGTACGGGTGATCCCACTGCGCTGCAATGCTTCCGGCAGTGTGGGGAGCACCGCGTAGCGGGTTGTCCTCCACCGTCCACTCGCCGGCGCCGACGCGATCGATTTCGCCGCGAATAGCGATCATCGCCTCGCAGAACTCGTCGATCTCTTCGAGGTTTTCGCTCTCGGTGGGCTCGACCATCAGTGTGCCGACCACGGGGAAGCTCATGGTCGGCGCATGGAAACCGTAGTCGGCCAGACGCTTTGCCACGTCGTCGACGGTGACGCCAGTGTCCTTGGTCAACCCACGGAGGTCGAGGATGCACTCGTGCGCGACCATGCCGTTCTCGCCGGTGTAGAGAACCGGGAAGTACTCGTCGAGTCGACGCGCGATGTAGTTGGCCGACGCGATGGCAGTCAGGCTGGCGCGGCGCAGGCCCTGAGCACCCATCATCCGGATGTAGGTCCAGGTGATGGGCAGGATGGACGCACTGCCGTACGGTGCTGCCGAGATCGTGCCTCTACCACCGAGTTCGGGGGCCATCGGGTGTCCGGGCAAGAACGGCGTCAGGTGCGAGCGCACACCGATCGGGCCGACGCCGGGTCCGCCGCCGCCGTGCGGGATGCAGAAGGTCTTGTGCAGATTCAGGTGGCTGACGTCGCCGCCGAATCGGCCCGGACGAGCAAGGCCGACAAGCGCATTGAGGTTGGCGCCGTCGACGTACACCTGGCCACCGGCGTCGTGTACCGCTGCGCAGATGTCGGAGATCTCGTGCTCGTAGACACCGTGGGTGGACGGGTAGGTGATCATGATCGCGGCGAGACGCTCGGCATGATCGGCGATCTTCGCGCGCAGATCGTCCACGTCGACGTCACCGTTGGGGCGGCACGCAACAACCTCGACGCGCATCCCGGCCATGACGGCAGACGCCGCGTTGGTGCCGTGAGCGCTCGACGGGATGAGGCAGGTGTCGCGGTGGTCGTCGCCCCGGCTGAGGTGGTAGTTGCGGATTGCGAGCAGGCCTGCGTACTCCCCCTGGCTGCCGGCGTTGGGCTGGAGGCTGACGTTGTCATAGCCGGTGACCGCGACCAGCCAGTCTTCGAGATGCTTGATGATCTTCAGCAGACCGGGTGCATCCGACGTGGGCGCGAACGGATGGATCGCGTTGAACGCCGGCCAGGTGATGGATTCCATCTCGGCGGTCGCATTGAGCTTCATGGTGCACGAGCCCAGCGGGATCATGCTGCGATCGAGGGCGATGTCCTTGTCGGAGAGCGCGCGCAGGTAGCGAAGCATTGCCGTTTCCGTACGGTAACGGGTGAAGGCTTCGTGCTGCAGGTAGTCGGACGTGCGCTCCTGAGCAGCCGGAACCGAGTTGCCCTCGGCTTCGATGGCGACAACAGCATCCTCGATACCGAACGCGTCGAGCACGGCAAGGACGTGGTCGGCGGTGGTGGCCTCGTCGCAGGAGATACCGACATGATCGGCATCGACCAAACGCAGGTTGATCCCGGATTCCTTGGCCGCAGCGACGACGTCGGCTGCCTTGCCCGGAACCTGAGCCAGGACGGTGTCGAAGAACGAATCGTGGACTACGGTCACGCCGCCCTCGCGCAGGCCGTTTGCCAACGCGTGTGCGCGGGCAGCGACGCGCAACGCAATCGCCTTGAGCCCCTCGGCGCCGTGGTAACTCGCGTACATCGCAGCGAGGATCGCGAGGAGCACCTGCGCGGTACAGATGTTGGATGTCGCCTTCTCACGGCGAATGTGCTGCTCACGTGTCTGCAGCGCGAGGCGGTATGCCTTGTCTCCGTCGGCGTCGATGGAGACGCCGACCAAACGGCCGGGCAGCTGACGCGCGTGCTTGGAGTGCACGGCCAGGTAACCGGCGTGCGGTCCGCCGTACCCCATGGGAACACCGAAGCGCTGGGTGGTGCCGAAGCACGCGTCCGCACCGAGTTCACCCGGCGAGGTGATGAGCGTCATCGCAAGAAGGTCGGCGCCGACGGCAACTAGCGCGCCGCGCTCGTGAGCTTCCGCGATGATCGAGGTGTAGTCCACGACGCGTCCCGAAGCGCCCGGGATCTGGGCGATGACACCGAAGAAATCGCCCTCGGGCAGTCCGGCAGTGAGATCTGCGGAGACGATCTCGATGCCGAGCGGCTCGGCGCGTGTCTCGATGACGGCGAGGGTCTGCGGATACAGGTCCGCGTCGACGACAAAGCGTGGGGACTTGCTGCGGTTCGCGCGGCGCAGGAGCGTCATGGCTTCGGCAGCGGCGGTGGCCTCGTCGAGCATCGACGAGTTGGCCAGTTCCATGCCGGAGAGATCGGCGACCATGGTCTGGAAGTTGAGGAGGGCTTCGAGGCGGCCCTGGCTGATCTCCGGCTGATACGGGGTGTACGCGGTGTACCAGGCCGGGTTCTCGATGATGTTGCGCAACAACACCGGCGGCGTCAACGTGTCGAAGTAGCCGAGGCCGATCATCGACGTCGCGACAGTGTTCTGGGCTGCGAGTGCAGTCAGTTCGGCAAGTGCCTCGTGCTCTCCAACCGGAAGCGGCAGAGCGTCGAGTCCGGCCGCGATGCCGTTCGGGGCAGCGTCGAGGATGACGGAGGGAACGGCCTTGGTTGCCAGTTCGTCGAGTGAATCGACACCGACGAGTTCGAGGATGCGCGCGATTTCCGCGGCGTTCGGACCGACATGGCGGTCGGCAAATATACGGCTTGCAGCGTCGATCACGACAACTCCCAGACAGATCGGAGGATCAGGACACACACCGAACTGCGGTGCGTTCCTCCCCCTCTGTCGCATGCTCGATTCCCGAGCGCCTGAGAGATTCGGTAGTGATCCGCCGATAGACGGAAGCCACAGCCTTTCCCCGTCGGCGGGTGGGTTGTCCCACCGCTTTCCAGAGGCGTCGGAGCCCGTACGGTCCTTGGTGCCTGAGAGATTGACGGGGAGGTATTGCTCCTTCGGCGCCCTGATCCCGCTCACGACTGGCCTTTGAGACAAAGACTGAAACAAAGACAAGTTCGGTGAATCGGTATCCGAGGCTCTCCCGTACGCCGGCGACGCAGGCCCAGTCTAGTTGACCGAAACGCCTACCTGCACCGTGGCATCCTCCAAAGAGATGTGACGTGCGTTATCCGGTTTTGCGGCTGGCGCGATTCTTGCGTCGCGAAGCCAACTCGTCTTCCGGGTTGGGATCGCTTTCGCCGCCGTCAGCCCGCTCGGCTGGGAAGTCGGCGATCGTTCCGGTGAGTTCACGCATCGCTCCACTGACGGCGATGCCGAATACGCCCTGACCACCCTGGAGGAGGTCGACGACCTCTTCGGGAGACGTGCATTCGTACACGGTGGTGCCGTCGGAGAACAGGGTGATGTTGGCAAGATCGCGGACGCCGCGCTTACGGAGGTGATCGACGGCAACGCGAATGTTCTGCAGTGAGATGCCGGTGTCGAGCAGACGCTTCACGATCTTCAGAACGAGGATGTCCTTGAAGGAGTACAGACGTTGGCTACCGGATCCGGCAGCGCCGCGGATTGACGGAACAACCAACGACGTCCGTGCCCAGTAGTCGAGTTGGCGGTACGTGATCCCGGCGATCTGGCACGCACTGGGTACTCGATATCCGACGAGGTCGTCGGGGATGGAATCGTCCGGGAACAGGCCTGGCTGCAGCTCTTCGGAAGACATTTCTGCAGTCGGCTCGGCACTATCGGCTATGCCCGTTCCGCGCTCATTCGACTGTTCTTCCACTGCCGTCTCCCTCTCGCTTCGCCATCATGTAACCAACCTGTGCTATCAGCAGTCACGAGAATCCCGTGCCGACCGAACTTTCAGATGTGAATCCAAGGCAGGTAATTCCATGAGTGGACTTACCCAGAGTACGCCTCGATCGACAAGGCGAGAAGATCTCCACCGCACGCAACGGTAAGACCACGAGGGTGCTCGGTCAACGCAACACGCCGACCGAGACTCAACCTCTACTTGAGAGTTGAAGACTAAAGCCTGATTACGGACAAACAGGACTAACCGTCAGTGGCTTTGAAGTCGTCCGGCGAGATGGTGTCAAGGAATTCCTTGAACTTCTCGACCTCGTCTTCACGCTCGTCGGGAATGACCAGACCGGCCTCGGCGAGAACAGCCTCCGACGCGAAGATCGGAACGCCGATGCGCAGGGCCAATGCAATCGAGTCCGACGGACGTGCCGAGACGGTGGTCTGCTCGTCGAAGACGAGATCCGCGTAGAAGGTGCCCTCTTGCAGGTCCACGATCCGCACTTCCTTGAGGCTCCGACCGAATGATTCGATCAAGATCTTGATCAGGTCGTGAGTCAGCGGTCGCGCCGGCTCGACTCCCTGTTGTTCGAGAACAATCGCGGTAGCTTCGGTTTGCCCGATCCAGATCGGCAGGTACCGATCGCCGTCGGACTCTCGCAGCAACAGGACCGGCTGATTCTGAGGCTGCTCGACACGAACTCCGATCACACGCATTTCGCCCATCGAGCTTGCCTCCAACCTGACGTGATCCAGCCGACCGACTCCGATGCGGTCGTACTGAAATTCTATTCGAGTGTGCCCCGCTGATCGAGGAACTCAGCGATCGAGACTTCCCCGAACCGCCGACTTGACCAGACATGTGTGCAATGTCAGCGACAGCGCAGCCAGTTCCCGGACCATTTCCTCGGCACGATCACGTGCTCCGGCGTCACGACCCTTGGCAACCGGTCCGGCGATCTGGGTCACGAGTCCCGCTTCACGATCAGCAGCCAACTTGAACGCCCGCAGATGACGAACCTCCAAGCCGTACTCGGACATCGCCTTCGCGGTGCGCGCCAGCGTCACGGCGTCCTCGTCGAAGAAGCCCGCTGCGCCGGGAACGACCAAACCGGTACGGATCAGATCGGTCAGAAACCGATCGTCGATGTCGGCGCGAGCGAGAAGGTCCTGACGACCGACTCGAACTTCGCGATCGACCCGGAAAGCCTCGGGTGAGACATCGCCCGTAGCGATCGACAGGACGCGAGCACGACGAGGCGCAGGAACTTCTGCACTCACCGTCGCTGCGCCGCTGTCGATCGCTTCGAGTTGTTCTTTGATCACTTTGAGCGGCAGGTACTGATCGCGTTGAGCGGTCAGCACGAAGCGAAGACGCTCGCAGTCCTCGACAGAGAATCTGCGGTATCCCGACGGTGTCCGTTGTGGGCTGATCAAGCCCTCGGACTCGAGGAAACGGATCTTCGAAATCGTCACGTCGGGAAAATCTGGACGCAACCGATCCAGCACGGAACCAATCGACATTCCGGGCTGGCTCTGCTGCCGCACTGCCGTCATTAGCTACCCGCACCTGCTGACGACTCGCCGACCTGCGAACCGCCGGCGCGAGGGCCGGTGAGGAACACCAGACGGAACTTGCCGATCTGAACCTCGTCACCGTTCGCGAGAACTGCCGAATCGACAGGCTCACGGTTGACGTAGGTGCCGTTGAGGCTTCCGACGTCGACGACGTGGAAATCTGCATCTTCCTGACGGAACTCGGCGTGACGACGGCTGACGGTCACGTCGTCGAGGAAGATGTCGCTGTCCGGGTGCCGACCTGCCGACGTCGTCGGCTGATCGAGCAAAAAGCGGGATCCTGCATTCGGTCCCCGCTTGACCACCAGAAGGGCGGCTCCGGCGGGAAGGCCTTCCACGCCCGAAACCGGCTGCTCGGCGGCCGGTGCTGCAGAGGAGGTGTTGTCGAGCTCATTGAGGAAGTCCGCACGGAAAACCGAAGTGGTCTCCGCCGGCGACTCCCCATAGCCCGCGTCGTTACCGTTCTCGCTCACTGTTTCTCCTCCTGGGTCAATCATCCAGATCATGAATCACTGGACTACGCAGTGCACTTTCTTCACGAGCATCTTTCACAGTCACGTTCGATACGGCCCTGCGCCCCGACTCGGCACATGCGTACCTAACGACCGTACCCTGCGCAGACCGCCGCGTGCAGCGAGACAGGCCGCGACACAACACGAGTTGGCCGGTCCACGCGCAGGTTTTCTACTCGGACGTGAGTCCCTTGTATGCCTCCGCGTCCAGCGTTGCCGCGAGTGCGGCGTCGAGTGTGGCCTCGTCGGCGACCTCGAGCTCGACCAACCAACCCGTGTTGTACGGATCGGTGTTGACGAGGTCAGGCTGTCCGTCCAATTCACCGTTGGCTGCAAGAACTTTCGCAGTGAACGGAGCAAAGATGTCGGAGACGCTCTTGGTCGACTCGACCTCACCGAGCGATTCACCGGCGGTCACGTCTTCGTCGACAGCAGGAAGCTGGACGAACACGACGTCACCGAGCTGCGACTGAGCAAAGTCGGTGATACCGACTCGAACTGAGGTCGGGCCGGTCCGCTTCACCCACTCGTGCTCCGCGGTGTAGCGCAGATCGGTAGGTGTATCGAGCTCACTCACAGTGGCTTCCTTTCACAGGCCGTCCGAAAGTCGGACGCAAAAGATCAATTTCCGGGTTGAGCGTATTGGCGCGGATTCAATTGTCGCAAGACGGAGATCGTGACCTGCTGCGATTGGTCGACTGAGGAAGTTCCGCCGTTGCGTGCGACGTTGTCGAAAACGCCTCCGGGAATGTTCAACGCTGCTGCCAACGTCGGTGGATCCCCGATCGCGGTCACAGTGTACGGCTGCTCGATCCGGGTACCGTCCAATTCGATCTCGCCGCCGCGCCCGCTCACCCACGAGTTCACGCCGATACGAATGGGTTCGCCGTTCGCACCTGCGATCGAGATGGCTTCGGCACCGGCAGCGCGTAGTTCCTGGATGAGATCGAGAATCACTTCGGAGCCGACGCCCCCTGCTGGATCCGTCAGGGTCATCGTCACACCCGGTCCGGTAGCAGGAGCGGTCCCCACCTGAATGGAAAGCGAGGTCAGCCGCGCCCGCGCCTCGTCGAGCGCTGCTCCCGTGTTGCCGCCGGCTTCCAAAGTGGCAAGCGATTCCTGAAGATTCGCGACTTCCTGCCTCAGCGCGGCTTCACGCCGATTCAAGTTGTCGAGAACCACCAGGAGGTCGGCAGGGCGCGCGGCGTCGAGTGAATCTCCGGCCACGGTGCTGCGTACCTGTGTGGCAATCGCGACACCGAGCACACCCAGGAGCACGGCGGCGAGGATCGCGAACACGACGTTCGTGCGATGTTTCGACGGCGAACGCAACTCGTGACGACCTTCACCCGTAGTCGTCACCGGTGGTTCTTCGGGGTCAGTCGTGGCGTGGTCGGACATGGCTCACGCTCCGAACAGTCGTCGTCGCAATGCCGCTGCGTTGCCGAAGATCCGGATACCCAACACGACGACGATTGCCGTCGAGAGTTGAGTACCCACACCCAACTGATCGCCGAGCCAGACGATCAACGACGCGACGAGCACGTTGAAGACGAAGGAGACCACGAACACCTTTGCGTCGAAGATCTCGTCCAGATACGCGCGTAGTCCGCCGAAGACGGCGTCGAGTGCCGCAACGACAGCGATCGGAAGATAGGGCTGGATGACGTCGGGGACCTGCGGGCTGAAAACGACGCCCAAGACGATGCCGACGACCAGTGCTGCGAGTCCGTACAGGGCGGAACCGGCCTTCATCGAACTCCTTCTGTCACTTGGGTTCTGTGGGTTCTGTTGCCACCCGGACCGCACGAGGCGTCGCGGGCGGCAGTGTCAACGAGTCGTCCTCGGCCACTGCGAAACCGACTCCGTACAGTTGCGAGACGCTCGACATTCTCACGTAGGCGTCGCTCACGACGAACTCTCGCTGCAGCGCGCGCGTGTCGCCGATCGCCTCGACGCGGTACGGCGAGAAGACAGGTTGGTTGTCGACGAGCATCGCGCCGCCGGCCTGACGGATGGTCACCGTCGGCCCGATTCGCACGCCGCCGACGGCGATTGCCTCCGCTCCGCCAGCCCACAGGGCGTTGACGACGGTCTGCAGATCGCGATCGAGGACAACTGTCTTACCGCCGACGCTGCGCTGGGACGCATCCGAGAGGTTCGGGCGCCCGGCCGGGTCAGTCAACGTCACCACCAGCCCCTCCCCGTGAACAGCTTCGGCTCCTGCGCCGGATTCGACCGCTCGCAATTGATCGAGGACCGCGCTGCCTCTGGCATCGCCTTCGAGCGCCAAGCCACGGGCGGCGTCGACGTCGCCGCCGAGTGAATCGCGGGACGCGGCCAGCGAATCGATTCGATCCTCCGCGTCACGGACCTTGGCGACCAACTCGCTTCGAACCTCCTCGGTGCCGGTCACCTGCTTGGTGGCCTGAACTGCAGAGACCGTGACGATGAACCCGATCAACAGTGCACCGAGGGCCAGCCACGGCCCCGTCTTCGAGGATCTGTTCGTCGTGTGCTCGTGTTGGCGTTCGAATGCCGTCGCTTCGTAGCCCGGATCGAGATGTTCGGTCATGAGCGACCGAAGCAGCGACGGTACCGGGTTACGACGGACGTCCTCCCCGGTCGACTTCATCGGCGCACGACCTCGTGCGTTCGCGCAACGTCAACGGCCTTGAGCACGTAGATCGCGGCAGTCCACACGTACAGGACGGTTCCCCAGATCAGGAAAGCGAAACCGAAGGCATGGGTGAACGGTCCGATGGCCCAGTCTCCGTGTCCGGCAAGAATCAAGGGCAGAGCGAACATCAGCAGGAAGATCGCGGCCTTGCCGAGGTAGATGACCTCGGGCGGCGGCAGTCCACGCCGGCGGTAGATCGGCAACGTCAACGCGAGTAGAAGATCACGGCCGATCAAAATCGCCGCGACCCACCAGGGAATGAAATCGCGGGCAACGAAGGTGACCAGTGTCGTCACGACGTACAGGCGGTCGACCAACGGGTCGAGAAGCGCTCCCAGACGCGAGGTCTGCCCGAGCACCCTGGCCAACTTGCCGTCGAGCCAGTCGGTGAACCCGCTGAGCATCAGCAGCGCCAATGCCCAGCCGTCCGAGTGCGTGACGAGCAGCAGGTAGGCGAACAGCGGCAGAGCGAGTAGACGCACGATACTGAGCACGTTGGGAACAGTGAGAATCCGATCCGTGGGGACCAGTTCTTGTTCGCCAGAGTTCACTGCACACACCTCGCGTCTTTCGATTGCCGTGCGGCCAGCTTTCCACAGCACGACGGACTATTCGCCGAGGCGCCGTAGCCCGAACTGTCCCGAGCGTGTCGAGCTGACCTTATCGCCAGGCGAACACCGGCTGCTCGAGGTTGTCGATGCGCGTATTCCGTCCGTTCAGCACTTCGCGGAACTGATAGATGACGGCTCCGGTCGGCGCATGGATCAGGCTCGTTCGGAAAGGCCATTGGATAACCGGGTTCGGTGATTCCTCGATGGTGACGAATCGCGAGTCCACGTCGAGTTCCTCCGACGTCACGGCATACACCTGGGCCACCTCGTCGGGATTGGGTACCAGTCCACCGATGTCCTCACCGGACCAGACGACGAACGGTCGGATCACAAACCCCGAACGGGTGACGTAGTCGTCGAGCCGGCCGATGATGTTCGACTCAGGGACGTCGACGCCCAACTCTTCGGACAGCTCCCGAACCGCTGCTTGTTCGGAAGACTCACCCGGGTCGACGCTTCCGCCTGGCAACGCGAACTGACCGGGGTGAGCGCGCATCTTGCTCGGCCGCTTCGTCACCGGGAACACGGGTGTTCCGTCCGCAGTCCGCATGACCACGATGACCACCGACGCCGAGCGCCTTCCGTCCAATTCGACCGACCGAGGTTCGAAAGCGGCAAGTGAGGCGACCAGGTGGTCCCGATTCAGTAAATCTCCGTTCACCATGGCTCGACAGTAGCGCCACGAGACTGAGACCCCCAGCCAGTCTCGTCCATTTTGACCGCTTCGCCTGATTATCGGTCTGTATTCCTGTCATGCTGAACAGGCAGAATCCACCGTGCGGCATGGCGAGAAGAGAACCTCGATGGCTGAGCAGTCCCAGACCCCCACCCCGCAGACCGACCAGAGCGCGCCAGGCGCGCCGAATCGGGCCTCTCGCTTTGCCTCCGACGCGCTGAGCGTCCTGCGGCGCGTGCCGTTCACCTCGATCGTCGTGCTCACCATCACCGTCGTCGGGATCGCGACCGGCGCCTTGTGGAATCACGTCCGTACCTACTCGTGGTTCGACGACATCGCCTACGGAGTCCCTGCCTTGCAGGAAGGTAAGTGGTGGACTCTCGTCACGGGTTGGTTCTTCGGATTGACGCCGGGTCAGTATGTTTCGATCATCGTCGTTTTTGCCTTTGCGGTCGGCTGGTGCGAGTGGCGCCTGGGAACCAAGAACGCGGCCATCGTCACGATCAGCGGTCAGTTGGCGGGCGAACTGGGTGCATCGCTCCTCCTCTGGGCGGGCAGCCACACCGATTGGGATTGGGCTCGCAACCTCGCCACCCACCGCGACGTCGGCGTCACCACCGCAATCATCGCCGCACTCGCCGCGACCACCGCAACTCTGCGCTCGCCCTGGCGAATGCGAGTGCGCGCCATCCTGTGCGCGTACATCGCGATCGCCTTTCTCTTCGAAGGTCGCCTCGCCGACGTACAGCACCTCATCGCGGTCGCGATCTTCCTCCCGGTCGGCGAAAAGTTCTTCGGTGACGGAGAGCGCGGCTTCATCCCCCGAACCCGACGCGAGATCCGTCTGCTCGGATTCATCGGCCTGCTCCTGATCGGAGTGGTCGAGATCGCCGTGTGGTTGTTCCCCGGCAGTGGACCCTTCGGGCCGACGGAAGCCGAAACCGGTTCGGGCTGGACCGCGTTAGTCGACGTGATCATCGTTGCACTGATCGCGGATCAGTTGCGACGAGGTCGCCGCTGGGCCTGGTGGGTTGCCGTGGTGTTCGGCTCTCTGACGGTCTTGGCCACCGCCCTCGTCCTCGGTTCGGTCATCTTCTTCGACTACGAAAGCGCCGGAGCCGTCACGGTCGGTACCGCGCTGCTCTGGCTTCTCGAACTCATCTTGCTGATCAAGGGCCGTCACGCTTTTCACGTGCCGATGCGGCGCAAGATTCGAGGCGGACCGCTGTCCGGGAACGATCCTCGCGCCACTGCTCGGGAACTGCTCAAACAGCACGGCGGCGGAACCATGTCGTGGATGACGACGTGGGACGGCAACAGTTACTACTTCGGTGAGTCGGGAGAGAGCGTCGTTGCATTCCAACGGCATGTCGGTGTCGTCGTGGTGCTGGCCGATCCGATAGCGAGCCCCGAGCGACTTGCCGCGGCGGTCGACGAGTTCACGACGATGTCCGAAGCCAACGGCCTCACTCCCTGCTTGTTCTCCGTAGGAAAGGAAACAGCCGATGCCGCCACACGGCGGGGGTGGCGCACCGTTCAGGTCGCCGAGGACACGATCGTCGACCTGCCGGAATTGCAGTTCACCGGAAAGTCCTGGCAGGACATCCGTTCGGCACTCAACAAGGCCAAGAAGGACGACATCACCTTCCGGATGACAACACTGGCAGACGAGCCGTTCTCCGTGTTGGCTCAGGTGCGCGCTATATCCGAGGAATGGGTGGGCGACAAGGGACTACCCGAGATGGGGTTCACCCTCGGCAGCGTCGAGGAGGCGCTCGATCGCGACGTCCGGGTCGGCTTGGCCGTCGACCCGACGGGAAGTATTCACGGCGTCACCTCGTGGTTGCCGGTGTACGGCGAAGGCGGCGTGGTCCGGGGTTGGACGCTCGACGTCATGCGTCGACGCCCGGACGGCTTCCGGCCGGTGGTCGAGTTCCTCATCGCATCGTCGGCCCTCGAATTCAAAGAACAAGGTGCCCAATTCGTCTCACTGTCCGGCGCGCCACTGGCCCGCAGCGACGACGGCGCCGACGCCGCATCGATGGACCGCCTCCTCGACATGCTAGGAGCCGCGATGGAACCGCTCTACGGCTTCCGGTCTCTTCACGCATTCAAGAAGAAGTTCAAGCCGAGATACGAACCCGTTTTCCTGTGTTTCCGCGACGAGGCCGACCTGCCTCGAATCGGAATCGCGCTCACGCGTGCTTACCTTCCGGACGCGACAGCTCCTCAGCTGATCAAGCTCGCCACCAGCAAGAGCTGACGCCGTGCGGTCCTGGTTCGAGCACACGGTCGTCGACACCGGCAGACTCCCACTGTTCTTCCTTCTGCTCGCCTTTGTCCTGACGTTCCTGTTCATTCGGTTCAGCGTTCGAATGATCCGAGCTGAGGTCTCGTGGTGGCCAGGAAATGTCACGCCCGGTGGAATGCACATCCACCACATGGTTTTCGGTTTGATGATGATGCTCGTGTCCGGCTTTGCCTTCATCGCTCTGGCCGACTATCACACCCCGATCGCCAACTGTGTTCTCGCGTCGGTGTTCGGTATCGGCAGCGCGCTGGTCCTCGACGAGTACGCACTCGTGCTACATCTGCGCGATGTCTACTGGGCCGAGGAGGGTCGCTCGTCCATCGACGCGGTTTTCGTTGCCATCGCGATATCGTTCCTTTTCCTTCTCGGAGTCCACCCGATCGGGTTCGCGGGAGAGTTCGACCCGTATGAGCAGGACCGTAGCCTGGCGACGTTGATCGGCGTTGTCGTCGCGATCGTGATCCAACTCGGACTCGCCGTGATCACGTTGATGAAGGGCAAACTCTGGACCGGCTTGATCGGACTGTTCTTCACCCCGCTTCTGTTGGTCGGAGCAATTCGGTTGAGTCGCCCGGGTGCGCCGTGGGCGCGTTCGCGTTACCGCGACAAGCCCGCCAAGATGAGCCGGGCGGTCGCCCGTGAGCAGCGGTATCGCGAGCCGATGATCCACGCGAAGATCTACGTTCAGGAAACGGTGTCGGGAAGTTTCGGTTCCACTCCCCCGACCCCACCACCGCTCCCAGTCGTCGACACCACGACGCCTACGACGAAAGTCGGATTATCAGGGCGGCTTTCGGACAGAATTCGCTGGCGCCGAACTCGCCGACGATTACGAACAGTCCCGGTCTGGCGCCTCCCCGTGATCCTCGTCGTGCTGTCCGTCGTCACCGCGAACATCCTCGTCGGAATCGACGGAGACCTGGTGAGCGACGGCGACGTCGGTACCATTTCCGAGGGCGTGGACGCCGGGGCCACCGCAACGCTGCTCAGCGTCATCGCCGGCGGGATGATCACTCTCACCGGTCTGGTGTTCACCGCCATCACCCTCGCAATGCAGTTCGGCGCATCGCAGATTTCGGTGCGGGTGGTCCCGATGCTTGCGCAACAGCGAGTCATGCGGTGGTCGATCGGCATGTTTCTGGCCACGTTCGTCTTCTCCTTGATCATTGCGCTCGATCTGGCGCTCGATTCGGAGAATTCCTCACCGACCATCTCCACGGCGATCGCACTGCTTCTGGCATTGGCCAGTGCGATCCTGTTCATCGCGTTGGTGGCGAAGGTCGGGTCGATTCTCAATTCCAGTCGGTTGCTGCGTTGGATAGCGGCCCAGGGTCGCAGCGCGACGATTCGTGCCTATCCGCTGTACGAGGACTTACCTTCCGGCGCACCGAAACCCAGTCAGCCGCTCCCACTCCCCCAACCGCGCGAGTCCGAAACCTCCGAGAGCGCCGACGCACTGGTGATTCGCCTGCGCCACCTCTCACCCGACGGCCGGATTCTGCTGGCGATCGATCTCGCACGACTGCAGCGGTTGGCGAGCCGCTGGGACGTCTCGGTCGAGGTCGTCCCCAGCATCGGCGAGTTCGTCGCCCAGAACGCGCCCCTCTTCGAGGTACGCGGACCGTCGCTGAAGGTACGTCCGGACACCTTGATGTCGTGCTTGATCTTCGGTGACACGCACAGCCCGGTCGTCAGCCCCGGTGCAGCGCTTCAGTCGATCGTGGACATCGCGCTCAAGGCACTGTCACCCGCCATCAACGACCCGGGCCGAGCCGTGCAGGCTCTCGACCACATCGAAGATCTTCTGGTACTTCTCGCCCCGCGGGTCCGCTTCGACACGTCAACCTCGGATCTCACGCTGATCCGAGGGCAGCAACGCACCTGGACCGATTACGTGTCCGTCGCCACCGACGAGATCCGGCACTTCAGTACCAATTCCGCGCAGGTCCAGCGTCGTCTACGCGCGGTATTCGCGACCTTGCTCGAAGCCTGCCCGCCGGACCAGCACCCTCCGCTACTCGAGCGCGTCGACGCACTCGATGCGCAATTGACCCGAGAATGGACCGGCGCACTCGACCTTCGGCTCGCGAGTGTGGCAGATCCGCAGGGATTGGGCTCCGAAGCCGGGGCGACCGGAAGAATTCACCCGCTGATCATCGGGTCTTCGGAACTTCCAGACGATCGTTCATCCGGGCAGACCGAGTCGCGTTCCCAGCCAACCTAATTGACTCGCCAATCCAGCCGACCACACCTGGAAGCTGTGTCCTCCGTCGACCTCGGCGTACTGGACGTCCATCCCTGCGGCTTTTGCGGCTTCGTAGAGCGTTTGAAGACCTGGGCGGTAGTCGTTGTCCTGCTTGCCGACCACGAACACTCCGGCGCTGTCGGGGAACTTCTTCTCCCGGAGCAGATCCTGCGGATTCACTGCCACGAACGCGGCTTCGTTACCGCCGAACGCTGCATCGACCGTCTGCTTCCGATCACCGAGGGTGGGTTCGATCTGACCGGAAAGATCCAGGAACGTCGGATACACCGCGGGGAAGTTCGTTGCCATCTGGAACGCGCAGGTACCGCCGTAGGAAAGTCCCCCGATCGCCCACTTCCTCGGGTCGGGATCCACCTGGAGGTTCCCGCGCACCCAGTCGGGAACATCGCGCGAAAGGTACGTTGCGACGTTCCCGAGTTGGGAATCGACACAGAGCGGATTCGCCAGTTCCGACCCGGTCCCGTCAGCAACGACGACAACGGGAGCCAAGCCCGAATGCGCAGCGGCGTAGGTGTCCATGGTCTGGACGAGACGTCCGCCCTGTAGCCAGTCCTCGGGCGCGCCTGGTTGGCCGGCAAGCAGGACCAACACGGGCAACTCCGGTCGTGGGTTGGTGAAATACGCGGGCGGTAGGTAGATCTCGGCGTCGCGGGCGCTGAATCCGGAGACCGTCCCCGCAATCGTGACCGTGCTGACCTTGCCCGCCGACGGCATGTCCGCGGGAGCCTTCCATTGCGAAACCGGTACCGCCCCGTCCTTGCCGTCGTCCAGGTCGGCGAGTGAAACCTTCTCCGCGTCCGAGAGTCCCAGCGCTGTTCCCAACGTCGGATACGACTGGAACTGCAGATTCACGTGAGCCGCGCTCGACACGACCACCAGGAGCACGGAGACCACGGTGAGCACGCGACCGTCGATCCGCGTCGCCGCAAATACCCGCGAAACACCCAGCAGCACGCCGAGAATGCCCAACCCGATCCACACGTAGACCGGACGGGCAATCGGATCGGGGAACGGGTGCCACACCTTCTCGATCAGCCAGTACAGCACGAGAGTGATCGCGATTGCCGCGACGATGCAGACCGGAATCGAGATCAGCACGTGACGCCTCGATCTCGAGAAGATCAGCCAAAGAAGTGCCAGAATTCCGAGCACCGTCACCACGGGCGGAACCGGGCCCGTGACCAGCGACAGATCCGTGATCGTGTGCACGTCGTCTCCCGTCGCAGCCCTGTTTAGACAATATCCAAGAACAGGACATTTCGGAGCTGATGGCGTCAGATCACTGCGTTCGACGCCTGGGCACGTAGGTCTCGGGCCAGGTGATCCCGACGCTCGAGAACAAGCCTCCGCAGCGACGCGGGCGCCTCCGCATTGGCCTGGATCCAGGAATCGACAGCAGAGGTGTCTTCAGCTGCCGGGAAGAGCCCGTTCACCAACCGTCGCGCGATCTCGATGCTGCGTTCGGACCACCACTTCCCCAGGGACGAGAAGTACTCGACCGCATATCCCTCGATCAACGACGGGTCCGTGCCCGAACGGAATCCGGCGATCGTCGCATCCAGGCGGTCGTTCGAGAGTGAGGCATCGGTGGTCGCCGACGCCCAGGCAGCCGCCTTGGTCTCGCCATCGGGAATCGACGCCGCGGCGCGGACGTACGCCGTTCGACCCGCTGACGTGCTGTCCTTGCTCAGCTCACCGTCGAAGTCGCTTACACTCGCATGCCCGGTCGCGGACAGGGCGATCCACAATGCCCACCGCAGATCAGGATCGAGAGCCAGTCCGACCGGTCCCGGGCACGTGCCGTCGAGTATCGACCGCAGCTCGCCGGCGCGAGCATCGTTGACCGCTGCGGCGGCCGACAGAGCCCGTGCCCATGCCAGCTGTCTTCCGGACTCCGGTTCGGCTTCGAACACCGCCTTCCAGGTCGTTTCCAACCAGCCTGCACTTACATTGGGCCGCAAGCTTTTCGGAACGTAGTGAAGAACCGCGTATTGGGCATCGGTCAGGATCGCGCTGAGAATCGCAAGATCTGTCTCTGCGGGAGCGAATCGTTCCACCATGTCGAGGTATCGGAACACCGAGAGCTGCGCATCGCGCACCGAGTTCCACAGCGACGACCAGATCACACCGCGCGCAAGCGGATCGCTCACGCGGTCCAGGGATGCCTCGACCGTGGACAGAGATTCCGCGTCCAGTCGCACCTTCGCGTAGGTGAGGTCTTCGTCGTTGAGCAGTGTGAGCGCTCCGGGCGGAAGGTCGACCGGCGTGCGGGATTCGGTGATGTCGAGTTCGACGCGTTCGGTGCGAACAAGATCTCCGGACTCGTTGTAGTCGTAGATTCCGACTGCGAGCCGATGCGGCCTCGGGTCCGTCTGAACCAGGTCTGTTCCGTCGAGCGACAGCGTGGACACTCCGGTGGTCTGCAACCAGATTCGGGCCCATTCGCGCACATCACGTCCGGAAGTCTCCGCGAGCACGTCGAGCAGATCAACAAGCGTGGTGTTCCCGAAGGCGTGGGCCTTGAAGTACCGTCGTGCCGCTTCGAAGAACGCGTCACGGCCGACGAACGCCACGAGTTGCTTGAGGACACTGGCACCCTTGGCGTAGGTGATTCCGTCGAAGTTCAGCTTCGCAGCTTCGAGATCGACGATGTCGGCGACGATGGGATGCGTGGTCGGCAGCTGATCTTGGAGGTACGCCCACGCCTTCCGCTTGATGGCAAATGCTACCCAGGCATCGGTGAAGCGAGTGGCTTCGGCGCTGACCAGCGATCCCATGAAGTCGGCGAAGGATTCCTTGAGCCACAAGTCATCCCACCAGACCATGGTCACGAGATCGCCGAACCACATGTGCGCCATTTCGTGCAGGATCGTGTTGGCGCGACGCTGATGCTGCTCGTCGGTTGCGGTGCCGCGGAACACATACGCCTCGGTGAAGGTCACCAGTCCCGGGTTCTCCATGGCGCCGAGGTTGTACTCGGGGACGAAGATCTGGTCGTACTTGCCGAACGGATACGGATAGTCGAAGTGCTCGGCGTAGAAGTCCAACCCCTGACGGGTGATGTCGAAAACGTTGTCTGCATCGAGGTGTGGAGCCAACGACGCCCGGCACAAAGCGCCCAACTCGACAGTGAGTTCGCCGCGACTCCACGACGAGGCCACGCGGTGATACGGCCCGGCCGCGATCGCGGTGATGTAAGTCGAGATCGGCAGCGTCGGTGCGAAAGTGACGCGTTGCGCACCGTCGACGGAGAGCGTCTGTGTCGCGGGCTGATTCGACAGGACTTCCCAGCCGTCAGGTGCTGTCACCTCGAATGTGAAGGGCGCCTTGAGGTCCGGTTGCTCGAAGCAGGCGAAAACACGCCTGGCATCGGCGGGCTCGTATTGCGTGTACAGATACGTCTGATCGTCAGCGTCGTCGACAAATCGGTGCAGCCCTTCACCGGAACGGCTGTAGTTGCCGTGAGCTGCCACCCGAACGACGTTCGATCCGCCGAGTCCGCGCAGCACAATCCGGGACCCGTCGTACTCCACCGGAATCGACGCACCGTCGACCTCTACGGAATCGACTGCAGCACCGATGAAATCGAGCCACGTGGACTCCGCCGACGACGTCAGATCAATTGTCGTGACGGTCGAAAAGGTCTTCGAGGCAGAGTCCGCCGCCGATCGCAGATCCAACTCCACCCGGTACCCGGTGACGTCGATGGTTCGAGATCGTTCGGCGACTTCGCTTCGATTCAGGTTCGCAGTACTCACGCACTCGATCCTGCCAGGCCGCACGCGGCGATGTGAGCCGCAGTGTGCCTATCCCTTGAAAGCGCCCTGCCAGACGGTGTCGAACGGCGTGTGCGCCGAGACGCGGCCTTCGATGCCCGCCGTGACGAACTTCTTGGCCAGAGCGACGGCTTCTCCCACGTCGGCGCCCTTTGCCAGCTCGGCGGTCACTGCGGCGGCCAGCGTGCAACCGGCACCCGAGACGCGCTCTTCGCCGACCTTGGGGGCGGAGAGAACCGTCACGTCGGTCCCGTCGAACAACACGTCGACGGCGTCGCCACCGGCGAGTTCGACACCACCCTTTGCGAGCACGTACTTGGGTCCGAGGTCGTGGATACGACGTGCGGCCTCGATGAGGTCGTCCACGCTTTCGATGCTGCCCATTCCGGCGAGGGTGCGTGCCTCGAACAGGTTGGGTGTGATGACGGTGGCGAGCGGGAGGATCGAATCACGAAGTGCTGTATCGGTATCGAGAGCCGCGCCGGGCTCCTGGCCCTTGCAGATCAGGACCGGGTCGAGGACGACGTGGCGCCAGGACTGCCGACGCAGACCCTCTGCCACAACCTCGATCGTGGCGGGAGTGCCCAACATGCCGATCTTGACGACGTCCAGATCGTGAGCCGCAGTGGCAGCCTCGATCTGATCAGCGATCACGTCAGGAGCGATCGGAACGAAGCGATGACCCCAGTTGTTCTTGGGATCGAACGAGACGATGCATGTGGTGGTCGCTACGCCGTAGACGTCCAATGCCTGGAACGTCTTCAGGTCGACCTGCAGGCCGGCACCGCCAGTCGCTTCGGACCCAGCGATGACATAGGCGAGGTCAACCACAGCACAATCTCCTTCTTCGGACTTTCGAAACGTGCGTGGATGGCCACGAACGCGGGGCTCAGTTTATCAACCGTTCCGACGTCTGGTTTTCGGCTATGCGGGCACCGGACTTCCCCACGCGACGTCGTTGTCCTCGTAGCCGAAGGGTGGACCGACGAATTCGCCGCCGCAGGTGATCAGCGCGAGGGTTTCCGGTCCGTCGAGGCTGTTCAATCTCTCGACCGGCAGCTCGCCGTCCTTGCCGTAGTGATCGACCGCATCGATACGGTAGTTCCAGGTCTGTCCCCCGGCGCCCGCCACGGTCACGATCGAGCCGATTTCCAGTGTCGAGAACTTCTTTCCGAATCCGTCACCTTGATAGATGTCGTTGATGTGTCCGGTGATCACCACGGTGCCCGCGCCCGAGCCCGGGAATGCCGAATCTGCCCACCATCCGATCTCACTGACATCATCGGGCGGAATGAGCGAGCCGTCTGTCGTCGTCTTGATCGACAGAACTTCAGCGGTGCTGTCGACTATGCGAAGCGTGGTCGGGACATCCGGACCGTCGACCACAGCGCGAATCTCTGGCGGCAAATCTTGTTGGCCGGTCGCGAGGACGCGGGTCGGCGAGTCACCGTCGTCGGAACATCCGCCGATCAAGAGCATTGTCGCCACTACTGCAGCGGCCCATGTTCGACGGACCGTGGATCCAGGTGCCGCTGTCACGGGTGAGAAGTCGGGCCGGACGGAATCTGGGAAATTGGTACGCGGTTTCCGACGTCACGACCGGGAAGTGCGTCACCGGAATCCCCACCGTTCCCACCGGAACCGTCACCACCGACGTTCCCGCCACCGCTTCCATTCCCGCCGCCGCCGGAGCCCGGGCCGGGGCCGGGGCATTCACCTCCCGGATCGGTGGTGTCGCCTGCCAAGACAATCTTGACTGCCGAGAGGTTGACTGTCTGGTTCTGTGCCACTTGTCCAGGAGTTGTGACGTCGAATGCGAGCTTGGCACGAACCGGAATGACCGAGCCGTCGTCGGCATCGGTGACCGTCGATCCTGAGCGACCGAGGTCTTGGGTAAACGTCATTCTGGAGATCAAATCCTGATCTCCGGTCAAGCCGGCGCCGTCGATCCGAAGGGTCCCTCGGACGGGACTTCCGTGGGCTCTGATCGTCACCGATGCGCGAAACTCGAGGATGTCTCCCGGCACTGTCCGCCAAGCCTCGATCGAGTTGATCTTCGTTCCCGGTGAACCAGTCGAGATGTCGTACCAACCGTCTATCACTGCCGGATCGAGTGACATCGAATTGTCGTTGATCTCGGGAGTGCACGCGTGAGTGAGTGCGACCGGTGCTGCCGACCCCACCGCGGGAAGTGCCGTCGATACAACAGCTGCCAAGACGAAGGCCGTCGCGGAGATGCCCGCGGAACGCCTGCCGAAGATCGTCATTCTCTCGCTACTCTTTTCCGCGGACTGTAGCTTCCGGTCAATTCAGTCAAAATACCAGTACAGCTGGACAAATAGGTCGAATTCCGTGCCGAATTCTTCTTGTTTTCTGTGAACTTCGGTTACGAGCAATTCCTCCGCACACGCGTTCCGGCAACGGGTACATCGCATCAACAGGGGCCAGAAGTTACATTTCGTCCGCACATCGGAGCAGAACGCACTGATTTCTCACCGAACCGGACCGGCATTTCCGTTTCACGGCAGTCAGCAGGTGGAACAACGATCGGTACAACGTGCCGGGCACGTGTCCGGTCACCCCACCGAATCAAGGGAAACCGCCATGTCGGATACAACGTCAGTCAAGCAGGGTTTCGCGGTAGGAACATCAATCGGGGCAGCAGTCATCCTGGTGACGGTCGGTATCGTGCAGTTCTTTCAAGGACTCGCTGCCGTCGCCGAGAACGAAGTGTTCGTAGTCGGGATCGACTACGTCTATCAATTCGACCTGACGACGTGGGGTTGGATCCATCTCGTGCTGGGCGCGCTCGTCGCTCTCGTCGGTCTCGCACTGTTCACCGGAACGGCGTGGGCACGGGTATCGGCAGTCGTGATCTGTGCGATCTCGATCATCGCGAACTTCTTGTGGCTGCCGTATTACCCCTGGTGGTCGACTCTCATCATCGCCCTGAACATCGTCGTGATCTGGGCTGTGTCGACATGGAAGCCCGCCCAGACGACGCACGCCGCTGCGCATGCACCGACAACGCCGACTCAATCTGTTTGAGTTGAAAGCATGTGTAGGTGGATGGCGTATTCGGGAGAACCGATACTCGCCCATGACTTGTTGTTCCGACCACAGCACTCGCTGATCGACCAGAGCCTGCATTCTCAACTCGGGGCAACGACGACAAATGGCGACGGCTTCGGAATCGGTTGGTACGGGGAGGGGCCCCAACCAGCAGTGTTCAAGAGCATCGAACCCGCGTGGAACGACTCGAACCTGCGCGAGGTCACCTCTCAACTGCGCCCCCCTCTCATGTTCGCCCACGTGCGCGCTTCGACGGGAACTGCGGTGCAGCGCAGCAACTGCCACCCATTTAGGCACGGCAATTGGTTGTGGATGCACAACGGTTCACTACGCGGATTCCACGACATGAAAAGGGAATTGGTGACTGCCATTGATCCGTCGCTCTTTCCGGATCTCGAAGGATCGACGGACTCGGAAACCTTGTTCTTCCTCGCGCTGACGTTCGGCCTGACCGACGATCCGTTCGAAGGTGTCGCGAGGGCCGTCGGATTCGTCGAGCACACGGCTCGCTCGCAGGGAATCGACAAACCGGTGCAGATGACCGTTGCCACGTCGGATGGCATCTCCACCTGGATCTTTCGCTATTCGAGCGAGAACCGATCGAGGTCACTGTTCTTCTCCACCGAGATCTCCACGTTGCGCAAGCTCCATCCTGAGGTGGATGCCCTGCACCATCTGAGTGAGGAGACCCGAATCGTCGTATCCGAGCCTCTGCGCGACCTTCCTGGAGCATGGAACGAGGTTCCCGAGTCCGCCGCAGGCGTCATCCGGCCCGGACGGGACGAGATGCGGAACTTCGCGCCGATCCCACCCGCCTGAGTTTGTCACACAACCAGGCATAGCTGTGAAATAGCTTGCATTCGAAGCGCTTTCACGAAAACTGAGAAAACGAAAACTCGGCACACTAGTCACGCGAGAGGATGAGCCGGAACGCCAAGCGAGCCTTCTCCGTATCCGGAGTGCCACCAGTGAGCAAATCGTTGTAGATGAACGACTCACCCACGCGAACCAGCAGATATGCCATGTCCTCGACGGGCAGGTCTGGCCGAATCTGCTCTGGTATTTCAGCTTCGATCAGCCTTCGCACGGATTCGACCATCGTGCCCTGAATCGGCCCCAGTCCAGTTGTAAGTATGCACAACGCCTTTTGCGGTTCGCGAGTCAACTGACGGAAACACCCCAAAACCGCAGCCGACACGAACGCTGCCAACGCTGCACCGATCCAAAGACCCAGTACGACGTCGGCGTCGGACCCGGAGTCGCCATTGGATCAGCAATGTCCAACGCCCGCGAAGTGCGAAGCGTCAGCACTGGAAATAGAAAGAGCCCCAACGCTAATCCCAGGACGACGCCCCACCACACGCGGAATCTCCGGCGGCCAGGCGTCTCCTGGTTGCTCATGTTCTACCTGACTCCGGTTCCCGACTCGACAGTTCCGTCGGCGTAGACGAGGTACGGGCGGCCTGCCAGATGGCGTGGTCGACCTCCCACGCAGTAATTACCCGCCCTGTCTCCTCGCTCAGCACCTGAGCGATGTCACGGAGGAACAGGCGAGCGGAATCCGGTGTTGTTTCCGCTCCGTGGCGAGCGAGCCATCGCAACCCATCCGATTGGGTTTGACCGTGTCCTGGTGCCCGATCAGCATCCACAGATAGCCGCGGCGCACACCCGCACCGCCTTCACCGGGAACTTTCCGCAACGCGGATTCGGCCGCGTCGAGCCGGACTGTGTCGGTCAGTAGCCGGCGGGCATCGTCGAGGGTGAGCACGCCGTGTTCACGCAACACCTCCGCGTACCGACGAACCGCGTCAGCCTTACGTATGCCGCCACATGTCGAGGTGTTCTGCCGGTTCTTCGTCGTCTCCACCAGCGCTTCCACCGAGGTGTAGCGATCGAGAACCGCATCGAGCGGGACCGGATCTGCCGCCTCCGGCACCGACATCTCCATGGACGGCGATTCCATATCGAAGTCCGCCGCAACCCGACGGACCACGGGCACAACATGATTGTCGTAGTGCGCACCAATGCTGTAGACCGCATCGAGCACACAGAAGCTGACGCTCACCCACCTGCGTTCCCTGGGCTTGGGGTCCAGCTCACGAACAGCGGCCACCAGCCGCGCAATGCCTTCGTCGCTGTGCATGCGGCGTACGGTAACCGACCAGGCAGACACACCTACCCAAGAGATCTCATCATTCCACCCTTCGAACTGCGCAGAAGACACGTCCCACGCAAAACAGATGCACGACGTCGAGCGCCCGGCGGGAAACCCAACTCTGATTACCTGTACGAGAAAGAACCCCATACTTCAGGATCGTCACGAATTACGTTTGCGCACGGTCGATGAAATCTTGAGCGTCGACCGAAAGCCGGACCTCGGTATGAAACCCCTGATTCCGAGACTCGCGACCAGCAACCTCCAAGACCCTCGACAATGCAGATGCAACGGCCTTCTCCGACGAACCAGGGAAGACTGCCGAACGCGCCTCACTGTCGGTTGCGATGATGTCGACGGCAGGCTCAGTCCGGTACCCGTGGAACACCGCGAAGTTGGGGTAGAACTCAAACCCTGACTTCTCGCCTTCGGAGTTGAGATCGGCGATTACACACCACCACAAGTCGAACTGGCACAACGAATTCAGCAGCCGATCTTCGCTCGTTGTCTCGACTTCCACCGTGGCGAGGATGTCCCGCCGCAACGGCGGCCTCTCACGACCGTATGCGCGTGCGACCGCGAGAATGTTGCCGCCTTTTCCTTTGCCGTCATTGTCAGCTCGCAGGACCTCGGCGCGGGAAACTTGCACCAATGCGTGGCGAATCCAGCTGGAGTACCTGTAGCCGCCGAACAAGCGGATTTCGCGGCCGGCCATCCGAGGAAGAAGATGCCATTTCTGCCGGCGGGTGATGTAGCTGCCGAGTAGGAACATCTGCACCAGGATGTCGACAATGGCCAGGGCGGCTTCGCCCTTGGCATCGTCGACAATTTTGCCCTCATGCAGCGGGAGATGGGCACGATAAATCTCTAAGTATGCGTCGACGACAAGATCGAACAGGTCTGGGTTTCCACAGTCGACCGCGACCATCGCCACGAGGCTGAGCTGGTCCAATGCGTGGGCAAAGCCGTCGATCTCTTCTGACGGATCGTTGTCCACCACACGGCCGCGACTACCTGTCTCGACGAGAGTGCCCATGGCGGTGCGGATCCTCTCCACCCCTGCCACACCGGAGACCGCGAGGCTCAGGGCTGCGAGATAGAACGAGTCTTCGTCCAGGTGAGTGCTCAGTGGCGCAGGTGTGGAAGCCCCGGTTCCTGCGTCGGCCAACTGCCGAATCTCGTCCAGGACAACTTTGAGCAGTGCCTGGCTATCTTTCTCGACTCGTTTCCGCAGGTCCGCTTCGTAGTTGCTTAGGACCAGCTTCCAATGCTTGTGTTCGAGTTTGGAGTTGTTCGACGAGAATCGAGTCAGAATTTGCCCCTCGTAGAACACCGTCGACTTTGAACCGGACTCCTCTGTGTACATCCCGTTCTTCTTCATCACAACAGGAAGGTGGTCGGTCGAAGGCTGCACGTAAATTAGCCTCAGCGCACGACCTTCGATTGCGTGAGAAGCGCTTCTGATTTGCGCATTCCCGGACACATAACCGTCGAACATCTGCTGCAAGGCTGCCGAGTCGAAATTCCCGTTGATCGGATCTTTATCGACCGCTGGGCGTCCGTCCTCGTGGGCGCCGATGACGATGTACCCGCCCCTGGGAAGATTTGCCAAAGCAGCGCAGTCCTTCACTAAATCGACCTTAGCTTTTCCCTTGGTCAAATCGCATGTTGCTTTGAAATCGAGAGCGTCTATCTCTGCGCCACTGTTCAACAGTTCAGTCAGCTTCTCGCGATTAATGTTTCCGTCAATGCTGACGACACTGTCCACCTAAGTCTCCTAGCCTTCGCGTCCGCCTACTGTAGCCCTAGCGTCGCGCGTTCTTCGTCAAAGAAAGGGTGCTGCTTCTACTTCAACTCTGCCGGTTGAAGGACCCCGTCGACTGCGCGCGGAGCAGTAGAACGATCTTTCATAATCCGAAGATCCCACGGTCGTTCCTTCAACACTGACTCCGCCGTTACTGAGTTTGGTGACCTTGTCGACGTCGATGGTGACTAGTCTCGGCTCGATGTTGCGCCCAAAGAGGTTTCGGTCGTAGTGCTCTTTCGCCAATTGCTCGCGGTCAAGTTGTGCCTGATCGAGTTCGGCCTGCGATGGCGTGGGGGCTTCGGTGCATGCTGCGAGACCCGTAACCGCAATCAACAGCGCAACCGGGAGTACCCACGCCGCGGGTTCGGTGGATCCACAGAGGTCGAGATGCAACTGGTGAGCTGACAGTCTTAGATCTCAAGGACGACGCACCGCCATTGAGATCCCAACACGGTGGTAGCCAACGCTCCCAACGCCCCAAGGAACCGTCCGGGACACCGGTACACAAGCACGAGCATCGACATACGGAGCGTCTGGAGCCATCCGCAGCGAGCAGCGCGTTCCAGGACTTCAAGAAGCGGGGCCTCACCGCGAGGTTTCGCTCGTCGTCGCTTCATGACGTAGATACTTGCGAATTTTGTCCGCCGTATCACGAGACAAAAGGGCCATTGGGAACGGTGTACAGGGCTACCGGAAGCGGTATATAGCTGCCTAACTCTTCGGTGTTCGGTCCCTAGCCCTTTCCACCCCTGGCTGTATGTCCCTTTTCCGAGGAGTGTCATGCACGAGCAATCCTTTGGTATCAGTGGGCCAACACCTTCGAAGACCGCGAAAGCTGGCGAAAGAATGAAAGAACAAGAGGTCGCCGCCGAGCGGCAGCGTGAGCGCGAACGAAAGCGGAGGGCGGTTCTCGAACGTCGTCGGCCTGCTATCGAGCGGGCGTTGAAGGCGTACCAAAGGATCGACGATCGCGACGTTCTCGAGGTCCGTATCCGGACAGGCGTCATTCAGACCACCGATCCTCGACGCACCGCCGCGCGGCCGGCAGGAAAGACTACTCGTTCGCTGCCGAAATCGAATCCCGACCACCGATGACAAAAACAAAACTTGTCGAACGCAGACGCCATTCTCTACAACTGCTGATGACGATGTTCTACGTCGCCCGTATGGAAGCGAGCCCTGGACAGTAGTTCGTCAACGATCACCCCAACATCAACCCGAAAAGGAACCAAAGCGTCGTGGTTGACCCTGGCGGGCCTCAACGAGTTCGTCCCGCCGACGCAGCGCAGGAACCTACGGCGCTCGTTCAACACTGCCGTCGATGCGCTTGTCGCCCACGATCTGGTCGCGCTCCATGGGAACGCCCGGATTCTCGCGCCGCTACCGGGATTTTGGTTTGCAGACTGAGGACGGGACCAACACGCCGTACACCGTCCCTGGGGACAACCTGCCCAATAGAGGCCATTTTCCTCTCCAGCAACTTCTTCCGCGAGGGCTGGCACCCGGTCCTCACCGACCACGAACTGGTCACACTCCTGGCCATCATCGACCGCACCGGTGCACTACGACGCTCCGCTCGTTCCGGAACTGTCCGAGATGAAGGCGTTGATCTGAATGAACGGTTCGATGCGGAACCTACGGACTCAGCGGCAAGGCGTACGACACCGTGCACATGCTCAACCGCCTCGGCCTGATCACCTGGAAGGACCCGATGCCGAACCGCCGAAGTCAGATCAAGCTCTTGGGGTTTCCTATCGACGGGAGTGGCATCGTCGACCCGGCAAAGCCCGCCGACCCTGAGAAGGTCGACTTCAACGAACGTGTGCCCTACCGACTGATCTATCCGATACGCGGTCGAGAGTTCAGCTCTGCTCTCGATAGAGCCTTCGACACTCTGGCCACCTGAGAACACCACGGCTGTCAGGCTCGGGTGCCGTTGCTCGCCGTCCCCTTGCCGAATGCCTCTCGATGATCAACACGGTCGGTGGATTTAATGTGCAAGCTACGGTCGTGACACTGTCGAACCATTGTTGAGCTCGATGCCAGAGCACGGCCGACTTCTATCCTCAACCCTTGGCGGGCGACAAGCCGTGCCCGGCGAGTATCTACACACCGGCAACGCTGATACCCCACCCGAGGGCAGTCCGCTCACAGCAGCGACAACCCCACTGGTGACAGCTTTTCGCGAATTCACCTCCATCGCAAAGGCTCCGACAGACGTATCCGGTCTACGGGACCTCTCAAGCGCCGTCCAAGACGCAGCCCGAACCACTCACCTCGCCCTCACCTCCGACGACAGCTCGCAGTCCAAACGGTCGACGAAGTCATCACCGACTTCGCTCAGGAGTACCGGATTTCGCTGATTCTCGCACTCACCGCCAACTAAGGCCTCTCGCAGAATGTGAGTCAGTGGCAGGAATCGAAGTCAGCCGGCCGAACCACAGGCGATCATCTGGACCCGAATTCGATGACGTTCGTCCCGGAAGCCAACGATCGCACCATCCCGATGTCCGCTGTCACGGCCGCGAGCATCGCCGAACCACTCGTCCGCCCAAAATTTCGGGGCCTCCATGCAAAACCTGATGTCCGGAGACTTTCGCCCCGCTCTACCGGATGGCATACACACAGTGGTTCACCAACATCCACGCTGCATGGGGAAGACACATACCGTCCCCGTCTCGCCGCCTCACACGGCACCGACGACGCCGGAACATCGTGGGCGAAGAACGACATCCGATCCGAATTCTTCAACGAGCCCGCCAGATCCGGCACGACATCTCCCACAAGCGCGGCATGTGCGTAGAAAGCGCCGGCAACACGATCATCGACTGGCTCGAAGCCGGAAACCCGATCGCTCCCACACCACGACAGATGATCGGGCTGCTCGACCAGTTCCCCCACGATGAACTACATCGGACTCCCACCAGAGTCACGCACACCAACAGCCCTCTGCCGTACCAATTCCCGAACGATTGGATCGAGACAGTCAAAACGCACATCGAAGCCAACGAACCGGTCAAAAAAAGCGCACCGCTGTGCTCCAAGAAGTAATCGACCAATGGCTAAACCAGAAACCCCGGAATGAACCTTGAACTGGCAAGACGACCCGTCCCGCCTTGCATTTCTATGCCACCGGAGACATCGTTCGTTTTGCTTGGACTAGTGGTGTCGTCAGGTTGCCGACACGAGCGAGGCCAGCTTCGCTGGGAACGGGTACTTGCCGGGTGCGTCCGCGGTGGATTCGATGATTGTGGATTGAGCGTCCCCGTCGACGCTAACGATCCTGAATACCGAGACGCCTTCGGTCCGGATTCACAATCGGTCGCTCTGTTGCACGGGATTCTCCTCTATCGAGATGCCGGCGACTGGCTATTCTCTCAGCTGCCCGTCGGCGACGTTTCGCCTGTCTCGTTCGACGATGTCGAGGTGAAGGGGTTCGCGAGATTCGCCGGTTTCGCGGCGATCGGCGTCGACAGATAGCCCGAGGATTGGGCGTTATGCATCGTCACGATGTCGCTGCCATACATCCACCCTGTCAGGTCGACGCGGTTGGTGCCGCCACCGCCCGCGTTCAACTTCCCCTACACCCGGCAAAGAATCACGGGCGCGTGCCTCTTTCTCCTTCCCCAGCGAGAGACCGGAGTTACCACCGACACAGTCTCCAGTGATCGCCAACACCGACACGGGCGTCACCCAACCCTCCACAAGGGTCGTGGGCCAGAAGTCATCGATGGCCGCATATAGAGCGGAAAGGATCTCGGAAGATAGGCGCCGGTCTTGAGGGCCGCCGATTCACCGGCTCGACGCCGGCCACCCACCCCCACGTGCTCGCGAAAAGACTTGAAGCGACCCCGCATCTAGTCGCGGTAGCGTCTCCAGCCGGAACCTTCGGACCAAACGGTATGCCAATCTTGAGCAACCTGATAGTAATTACGACATGAAACAGACATTTGCCGTCGCGACGGCCCCCCCTGTCGTACTGCCCATCGACGGATTCTGCCCCACTACCGAATCCCTGGCCATCATCGAAGAAGCAGCAGCGTGCCTAGATCAGGCCACCAAACTCGCTGCAACATTTAACCAAGACCACCGTCACCGCACCCAATGTCGAAGCAGCCAACGACTGATACCGCATCACAGCCGGGGTCGAGAGTCACACTTCAGATGCCACAGCGGCCCATCGGCCTTCATCCGCCTTGACTACATTGGTAGTAACAGCATCGGCACCCGAGGTGTTGACTGAACACCGGCAATCCGGCCAAACAATGACAGTTTGCCGAACAATTTGCAGAGGGCATGACGCGCGTAGAAAAAGCGCAGATCCACAGTCACATAGAGACTTCGATGATCGACGACACAATATATGCCCTTTAAAGAATTCTTTCGAACAGCACCATCCACCAGGTACTGGGCCAAGTAATATTCTTCAGTTTTCAAGCTAGATTCACTCAGAGAAAATAGAGGAAATACAGAAATGTCAATTGACGAGCTCGGAGATAGCAGAATTGAAAAACTCGCTAGCGAATCCCTAAACCGCTCTTCGCTAGGTAATTACAACTTAGTTGCTGCACGCAAGACTCTTGGCGAACTCTTGAATTCCATCGGCAGAACTCCCGAGTTCGCCACCTACACTCGACATGATTTAAGTCACATTGATGCCTTGCTGATGGCAGCAGACTGGATCATCCCTGAGGAAACATTCAAGAAACTTACTATCGCCGATGCGCTCATCATCACACTCTCAATTTATGTACACGATATTGGCATGCTGGTCACAAAAAATGAATACGCTAGCCGTCACGAGTCAGATTTTCCGACATTCAAATCTGAAATGTTGAATGACGAAAGTGATCACGGAATAGACTTTAAAGATCGACTAAACGCACTCGAACCCGATGATCACGAGCACTTTTTATACGAGGAATTTGTTCGCAAGTACCATTCACAAAGAGTGCAATCATGGGTATCCAAAGTCAGTCATACCCAGTATGGCAAATCCGATGAAGCGGCTGATCTAATAGATTCTGTATTCCAATCCCTTGACCCAGTAATCAGAACAGATATCGCTTTGATTGCGCGCAGCCATCACCTTGACGACATCCATGACACCAAAAAATACAACATAAATCGCGCCTATGGTGGCGACAAAAATGACACCGCAAATCTGCAGTACGCAGCAATAGTACTGCGCACTGTGGACTTGTTGCATATGACTCGCGACCGCACCCCTGTTGTGCAATTCAGGCTGGCAAGTCCGTCAGATCCAATGGGGCAACGCGAGTGGAGAAAGCAGCAGGCAGTGCGTGCGGTTCGACCGACAATCAAGTCCGATTCACAATCGGAGTCCATTGAAATACATGCAACATTCAGTAACGCCGAGGGATATTTTGCCCTCATGGAATATCTCGACTATTGCGAAGGACAAATAAAGGCCAGTCAATCTTGGGCTACAGAAACCAATACCAGGCATCCTCACCTATCTCATTATGTATTTCCCTGGAACGAAATCGATCGCGAACAAGTCGAGGCTCAAGGATTTGAGCGACGCCAGTTCACCTTCACATTCGATCAGCAAAAAGTACTCGACCTATTGACCGGGCACACCTTGTACAATGACACCGGTGTTGCCGTGCGCGAGATCGTTCAGAATTCAATCGACTCGGTCCGTCTGAGAAATCATATCCATTCGGAATCCGGCGAACACGAAAACACATCAGGGCCTGATATCACAATCAATTTTGACCCCGACTCACGATTTCTCCGCATTCTTGATCGAGGTGTCGGTATGTCGCAAGAGGTCATCGAACGACATTTTCTCAAAGTGGGTTCATCAAGTTACCAAACCAAAGAATTCCGGGAGAGCAATCCATCCTTTACATCCATATCCAGATTTGGAATCGGGGTATTGTCAGCGTTCATGATCGCCGACGAAGTACACGTGGCGAGCATCAGCACGAACGACACTATCGGAAGACAACTGGTCCTAAAATCGGTTCACGGCCGATACCTGATTAAGAATTTCGATCCAGGTTCGGAAATTTTCTCTCGAATTGGAAAGCACGGGACAGAAATTAGCATGAAACTTCGCGCTAGTTCCGAGGTCAACAAAGATATGAAGTCACTTCTCCAAAAGTGGATACTAATACCCGAATGCACTATAGAGTATATCGAAACTGGCCACCCCCCCGAGCCAGTAGGCACCCAAGATGTAGAAGAAGCCTTGACTTCCTTGATGTCAAAGATAAACTTCCCGTCACATAAAACACGAGTATTCACACAGAAGGAAGAAGGAATATCTATAGCAATAGCCCAGTCCTGGAACAAAACGTACAAGGAATGGGAAGTTATAAGCAGCGGTTCATCAATCCCAGACTTCGACCAACAACCGCTCAGCCCGTTTGAGAATGACCTAAGGTTCGCGATATCTGGGGTTAGCGTGCAAGGGATACGAGTAACCGAGAATGTTCCGGGCCTTCGCGAAGGCGGACCGATCGTCCTGGTAAATGTCACGGGACAAAACTCGCCCCGAACAAATGTTGCACGGACCGACCTCGAAGCAGGGCCGAGCCTTGACCATCTTATAAAGAAGATCTATTTTTACCTAATGCAAACCATAGAAGAGCAAATACCCGAAATCTCGCAAAATGTTTCAAAGCGACTGGCTCTAAAAGAAGCTGGACATCTATATTCTGAAATACTCTCCCAAGAGGGGAGATCCATGTACACCAAGCCAAAGATAATGTCAGATGTACTTAAGCATGCTCCATTACACCCTGCCGAAATTGATGGTGTCTTCCAATCAAAATCCAGCGAAAATCTTGAGCGTAGCGGATTCACGGTGTTGATCGGCCCTGCGGCCGATGACGCCGCAAGGTTCCTCGATTGGTTACCCGAACCAAAAGGCCTTCTTACAGTACTCAAAGATGGAGGTCTGCTCAAAGATATACAAGGCACACGGCTCCCGCTACTCGGCAACCAAAGCGCGCTTTTTTCATATGACGAACATTTATGGAAAAAATTCGAGCCCGCATCCATCCAAACATTAGAGGGCGGAAAAAGCCTTTTCATCAGATTTGAAAAATCTAAAAACAGTTGGTCGAGAGAATTTCCATTAGGACCTAGAATCCTTGCAAGCTTCCGACAGGTTACTGATTTCTTTGATAAACCACGGGAGGGTCGATACTTCCAGTCACACACCAGCCTATACTGCACATCCGATGTTATAGAACTTGATGAGGACAGCAAGTTGGATGTTGTATTCATCGGACATTATAGACTATTTCTGAATCATACACGGTTCGCTCAACTTTATACTAGAATAAGCAAGCGATATCTTGCAGGCGACGAATATGCAGCGGGTGAACACGCAACACTTCTATATATCACAACCTGGGTTAGACCGTGGGGATTCCAAGAAGAAGCACATGCTCGAAATCTAGAAACCTTGAGAGGGTGGCTGGATCTCCAGGAAAACAAGGATTGGCCGGAGAACAGTGAGCTCAGAATCGCAGCTGAAGGCGTCTCCGACCTCATTTCGTGGTCTGCGGCCTCGGCGTGGCGGAGACGAGGCGACAGTGAACGAAATTAGCAGCCACCTTATCCTCGGGGAGGTCAGTGCACGATTTCCAGACCATAATCTGTGCGTTGATTCCCGATCTAGTTATAAACCGCCCTTAGTTCGGCAGCAGTTAATCATGCCCGTGGCTGAATCGAGCCTGCGCCAACTCGATTCACACCGTTACTTGCAGGCAAGCTTGTACACTGCTCAGGGTGACTGTCCGCGCAGCAACCTCCCTTCCCAGCCACGGACGGGCCGTTAAATTGACGGCCCGTCCGCGCGAGACAACCAGCCGACCGGACAGAGTCTCGAACTGCTTTCGGTAGTTCTGCGCCGGAGCTTCGAGGGCGCGATGCGCTCTCCGGAGACGAAGAGTGGTTCCAACGTCATCCGCCAGACCGAATGGACGCCGGCGTCGAGAAAGGCGTCGACAGCGTCGATTTCGACCATCGGTGCATCTCCCGGTCCGTCGGTGATGACGACAATGGTGCGAGCCATCATCGCCGGGCCTGCAGCGGCGGCGAGGTCGAGGAGCATGCGGTGCGCGGCCCCGGCGGCGTCGCGGCGGAGCGGTACCGGTACGAGGAGGACGTCCGCGTGGGTGGTTGCCCAGTGCCAGCTGGCAGCGAGGCGGTTGTTGCCGGTGTCGGCGATGAGGATCTCGCGGTGCTGGGACAAGATCTGCGCCGCCGCGTGGGCGTCGTCGTAGCCGAGACTGGATCCGTGAGCGCCGTTGTTGCCGGCGACGATGTCGTCCCCGCCTGGTTGGCGGGTGAGGTACTGCGAGAGCGCCGAGGGCCGGATGCTGCCGGGCTCGGCTGTCTCAGCGGCGATCAGTGACAGAACGTCGTGTCCGTCGCGGGGTGGGATGCTGACGCGGTCGGCGAGGCTGCCGCCGACGTCGGCGACGTCGACGCAGACCGTGGTTGCGGCGCCGCGGTGTTCGGCAATGATCGCATTCAGCCCTACCGCGAGTGGAGTTTTGCCGACGCCTCCTTTCGGGTTGGCGATGGTCACGATCGAGAACCCCGGGAGTGGGCCGGTGATGGACGCGATGCCGGCGCAGTGGCGCATTTCGGCGGACTCGGGTTTCGGAGCAATTCGGAGGTTGAGGACGGTGTTAAGTCGAGTCTGTAAATGATCTAGTCAGAAGTTGTCTACCGCCAATGCGGCAGTTGGTCCTGGCAGTTAGACCGCCGCGTTGTCACGACCATCGCCGACAACACATTCAACCGCCGCCGCGCTAGAGCAAGGGACGGGTTGGGTGTGACGTTTCTATTCGAATCGTTTCCAGGCTTAGGAGGTCTGCGATACGCAGACAACTTGGGAGGCTCAACTGGGCGGCGAGGTAGAGCGCCCACAACAGGCGGTCGTATCGCCTCTGCCGCCACAGGTTTCCGCTCACCCGACCCGACTCAGATGGTTCCGGTCCGGACCCGCGATGCGCGACAACCGATCTGGGGTTCCGAACGCAGTGAGATCACCACTAATGACAGCGAGGACTTCCACTCCGAGCACCGGACTCAAGCCGGCCATTGACTCGACCACTGCCGTATCGCCTCCAGCGTCTGATGACCGGACAGCAAGATCAATGTCGCCTTGACATTGGTGAGGTCCAACGTCCGCTCCATTGCCAGGAAATCGGAGCAAAATCGTCGAACGGTGAATAAGCGCCGTAGAAATACTCGGTTTATCGGCCGGTCGACACCACGAACTTTGCAAGCTCTTGTGCTCGTGCTGCTAACCTTCCGCCCATGCCGGTTTCTGCGGATGTTCGCGAGCGCCTTCGGTCTCATTTGGATCCAGATGACGAGATCCGGTACGTATTTCCAGCGGACGTTCTGATGAGCGCGAAACCGAGTGTGATTGTCGTGGTGAGCCGAAAGGCGATCACCGTATTCTCGACGAGCTTTCGGTCCAGAAAAGTGCCGAGGTCGATCCTCACCCAGTTCCCGAGAATGACCGTTCTCGGCCCGGTCGATACTGCGTCCACGCCGCACTTCACTGCGGCGGGCATAACGTACGAGATCGACGAAGAATATGTTGCAGTCGTGAACGCTGCCGACGCGGAGATCACGTCACCGCAGGACTTTCCACGAGATCCGTTGCCGAACCTCTGAATGCACAAACAAAAAAGGCAGTTTCTCATTTCTGAGAAACTGCCTTTTTGATCTAACTTCGGTCGGGCTGACAGGATTTGAACCTGCGACCACTTGACCCCCAGTCAAGTGCGCTACCAAGCTGCGCCACAGCCCGTCCCACGCCCTTGTTTCGGGCGCTTGGAAAGATTACATCAGGGACGGGCCGAAGTACCAATCGGCTGGTCAGAGCCGTTTCAGTACCAAATTGGACGCAGAATCAGCGGCCCTTACGGTCACGCTTCTCGCGCACTCGCACGGATACGCGGATCGGGCTGCCATCGAAGTTGAACTCTTCACGCAGACGCCGCTCGATGAAGCGGCGGTAGCCGGCCTCGAGGAAGCCCGTGGTGAAGAGAACGAATGTCGGCGGGCGCGTGCTTGCCTGCGTCGCGAACATGATGCGAGGAAGGCGACCACCACGCATCGGAGGCGGCGTTGCTGCCACAACTTCCTTGAGCCAGGTGTTCAGGCGACCCGTGGGGATGCGCTTGTCCCAGGACTCCAGAGCCGTGTCGAGAGCCGGCACGAGCTTCGCCACGGCGCGACCGGTGTGGGCGGAGATGTTGACTCGCTGAGCCCACGGAACGCGGACCAGATCGCGGTCCACTTCCTTGTCCAGCATGAGTCGACGGTCCTCGTCCACGAGGTCCCACTTGTTGAATGCGATCACCAATGCACGACCCGTGTCGGCCACCATGCTCAGAACACGCAGGTCCTGCTCGGTGATCGGCTCGTGCGCGTCGATCAGCAGGATCGCAACCTCAGCGGCCTCGATCGCGCTCTTCGTACGCAGCGACGCATAGAACTCGGCACCGCTGGCATGGCTGACACGCTTGCGCAGACCAGCCGTGTCGACGAAACGCCAAGGGCGCCCGCCGAGTTCGACAATGGAGTCGACGGGGTCGACGGTGGTGCCGGCAACATTGTGCACGACGGACCGCTCGTCACCGGACAGCTTGTTGAGCAAGCTGGACTTTCCGACATTCGGCTTTCCCACGAGAGCAACACGACGCGGACCGCCGCCGGGGATACCTTCACGCGGGGTTTCCGGCAGCTTCTCGAGAACCTCGTCGAGCAGGTCGCCGGTGCCGCGGCCGTGGGTCGCACTCACGGAGTACGGCTGACCGAGGCCCAAGGACCACAGCGCTGCAACCTCGGACTCGGTGCGTCCGTCGTCTACCTTGTTGGCAACGAGGATGACCGGAGTCTTCGAGCGGCGAAGCACGCGAGCCACAGCTTCGTCCGTCGCCGTAGCGCCGACAACAGCGTCGACGACCAGGAGAATGGCGTCAGCCGTTCCCATGGCCAACTCGGCCTGACGGGCAACGGCCTGCTGAAGGCCCTTTGCGTCGGGTTCCCATCCGCCGGTGTCCTGGACGAGGAAGCGTCGTCCGGCCCAGTTCGCCTCGTACGAGACGCGGTCACGGGTAACGCCGGGGATGTCCTCGACTACCGCTTCACGACGGCCGATGATGCGGTTGACGAGCGTCGACTTGCCGACGTTCGGTCGACCGACAACAGCCAAGGTCGGGACGGCAATGTGCGCTTCGCCTTCGCCGTCCGCTTCGAGATCGGCGTAATCCCACTCCGATTCCTCGGACCAAGTTCCGTCACCGGCATATTCGGTTACCAGATCGTCGCTCACTGCACTGCTCCAGTTCTGTCGCTGACCACCAACAGCAACTTGGCGATCACATCTTCAATTCCCAATTCGCTCGTATCCACCAGAATGGAGTCGTCGGCAGGGCGCAACGGCGACACTGCCCGAGTCGAATCGAGATGGTCACGGCGCTGCACATCAGCCAGCACCGCTTCGTAATTGTCTTCACGGCCTTGGCCGACATTCTGCGTATTGCGCCGTGCCGCACGGGTTTCCGCCGATGCGGTCAAGAAGATCTTGACGTCTGCATCGGGGAGTACGACGGTTCCGATGTCGCGACCTTCCACGACGATCCGCTCCGCACCGGCCGCCAACTCACGCTGAGTGGCGACCAGCAGGTCGCGAACCTCGGGCACAGCCGAGACCGCGGAGACAGCCTTGGTGACCGCGTCGCCGCGGATCTCCTCACTGACGTCCGCGCCGTCGAGATGCACCTGCTCACTGCTTGGATCGGTACCGATGGACCACGGCAATGCCGCAACGGCAGCGGTGATCGCGGCGGAATCAGCCAGATCGATTCCCTGACGAAGCACGTGCAGGGTCGCGATCCGGTAGATGGCTCCAGTGTCGAGGTAGCGAGCACCCAAACGCTGCGCCAACGCGCGAGAGACGCTGGACTTGCCGGTTCCGGACGGTCCGTCCATAGCGACTACCAGCGGCATGGACGAATCGGTCACAGGCCGACCGCCTCGTACAGTCCACCGACCTCGCTACGTCCGAGGACGCGCTGCGTTCCCGGACGCTGATCGCCGAGAGCGACAACTCCGACGTTGGTGCGAACCAGACGGACAACGGGGTGACCGACGGCATCGAGGAGGCGACGCACGATGTGCTTACGGCCCTCGTGCAGTACGAGCTTGACGAGCGTCTTGCCCTCGTTGATCTCGAGCACGGTGAAGGCGTCCACCTTGGCCGGACCGTCATCGAGAGTGACACCGTCACGCAGCTGCTTGCCGGTGCTGCGCTCGACAACGCCGTGAACCGTGGCGAGGTACGTCTTCGGAACCTCGAACGACGGGTGCATCAGGCGGTGAGCCAAGTCGCCGTCGTTGGTGAAGAGGAGCAAGCCTTCGGTGTCGGCGTCGAGACGGCCGACGTGGAAGAGCCGCTGACCCGACTGAACGCGCTCGGAGACGATGTCACCGACGCACGGACGACCGAGATCGTCGGACATGGTGCACTGCCAGCCACGCGGCTTATTCATCGCGAGGTAGACGAGGTCCTTCTGCACGACGACGCGGACGCCGTCGACACGAACCACTGCGTTCTCGGGGTCGACACGCAGACCCTGCTCGACCACGATGCGGCCGTCGACCTCGACGCGACCCTGGTCGATCAGCTCTTCAGCTGCACGGCGTGATGCGACGCCGGCCTGAGCCAGTACCTTCTGCAAGCGGACGCCGTCGCCCTTCGGCGGGCCGTCGTGCTTGGTGATCTCGGCGTGCTGATGACGTGCCGGCTTGGCGTTGGACACCAACGGGTTCTGAGAGACCACGCGCTGCGGCTTCTCGGTCTTCGGCTTGCCACGCTTGTTGGTCGCCGGCGGTGTGGGAGCTGCCGGGCGCTTGCGCGGAGGTCCGTCGAACTTGGATCCACGAGGTGCGTTCGACCATGCGCCGCCACGAGGAGCGTCGGGGCGTGCGCCGCGCTGATCGTCACTACGACGGTCGGCGCCACCGCGCGGTGCGCGACGGGCGTCGACGTGGGGGGTACGGCGGTCATCGCTGCGGGGTCCGCGGCGGTCGTCAGTGCGCGGTCCGCGACGGTCGTCGTTGTAGCCACCACGACGGTCGTCGGTACGTGCGGGGCGACGGTCATCGCTGCGCGGCGGGCGACGGTCATCGCTGCGCGGCGGGCGACGGTCATCGCTGCGCGGCGGGCGACGGTCATCATTGAATCCACCGCGACGGTCGTCCGTGCGGGGACGGTCGGATCCGGCGTTGCGGTCGTATCCGGAGGTACTGCGGGAAGTGTTGCTGCGTCCACCACGGGGCGCTTCGCTACGTGCGCCGCGGGGGGCGTCGCTGCGACCACCACGGGGGGCATCGCTGCGTGCGCCGCGGTTGTCGCGGGAGTTGTTACGGTCCGGTGTGCCATCTCGGCGAGCGGGATTGTTCACTTTTTTCCTGTCAGTTTTCTACTGTTTCCCGAGCGTGGTCGGGTCTTTCTCGGTGCTGACGACGGCCGGTATTCCGGTCAGTCGTCGACTTCGGTGTCCACTACCTCAGTGGGCACGTCTGCCTTGTTCATTCTCGCAAATCGCGGATCGGATTCCAGGCTTTCGCTGATGTCGTCGATGAGATCGACATCAGGCAAGAGCGGGGCCAACTCCGGGAGCTCGCTGAGCGAGGCCAGCCCGAGCCGTTCGAGGAACAGTTCGGTCGTGGAGTACCGTGTCGCGTTGGTGTCCGGGTCAGGCCCGGCTTCCGCGATCAGTCCGCGGGCAAGGAGGGTGCGTACCACCCCGTCCACGTTGACGCCTCGTACCGCACTGATCCGCGCACGAGTCAACGGTTGACGGTATGCGACTACGGCCAAAGTTTCCAATGCCGCCCTGGTCAATTTGGTGCGTGCGCCGTCCAATAGCAGCTTTTCCACGTACGGGGCAAACTCTTGTCGCGTGTACAGACGCCATCCGTCGCCCGCGTAGCGAAGGTCCATTCCGCTGCCGCGAGCGGTCAATGCGGCCGACATCGACGTCAGGCGTTCTTCGACGCGCGCCGGCGCGGTTCCGGTGACAGATGCGAGTTGGTTCACTTCCGCCGGCGAATCCACGACAAGCAGAAGCGACTCCAGCACTGCGTCGAGTTGATCGTCGTCGAGGTCGAAATCGGGTGCAGACTCTTCGGACTCCAAGGCGGGGCCGGTAGGCTCGATAATCTCGTCTAGCTGCGAAGACTCTGATTCCGTCGGCTCGGCATTCATCCGTAGTCCTCCTCTGTGACCGGCGCGGCCGGGTCGTCTCCGGTCCAACTCACCATCAGCGGTCCGAGGGCCTCGGGTTGCTCGAACACGATGACCCGCCGGCGATACAGCTCGAGCAATGCGAGAAACCTTGCCACTATCTCGACGGTGATTTCGCACTCGGCGACGAGGTCCCCGAAGGGTGTCCACTCCCCGATGCCTCGCTCGCGCAGCAACTCGAGAATTCGCTCCGCTTGTTCGGGTATCGAGATATTGGACACATGGAGGTGATCGAGGCCCACTGTCGGCACCGGACGCGGTGTGAACACCGTCGCCGCGATCTCCGCAAAACGCTGAGGGTCGACGCCCAACAACACCTCGGGCAGGAGTTCGGTGAACTGATCCTCGACGGCAACAGAGCGCGGATAGCGCCGCAGCGCTGCTTCCTCCAACTCACCGAACAGCGCCGCAACCTGTTTGTACGCCCGGTACTGCAGCAGTCTCGCGAAGAGAAGATCACGTGCTTCGAGAAGCGCCAGATCCTCCGCGTCCTCGACCTGCCCGGCGGGCAACAACCTGGCCGCTTTCAGATCCAGAAGCGTAGCTGCGACGACCAGGAATTCCGTCGTCTGATCAAGGCCCATCGCACTGCCGAGTTCCTTGGTGTACGCGATGAAATCGTCCGTGACGGTGTGAAGGGCGACTTCGGTGACGTCGAGCTGCCGTTGATTGATCAGGTTCAACAGCAGATCGAACGGGCCTTCGAAGTTCCGGAGAGTGACTCGAAAACCGGCAGCCTTGGCTGCGGTCTGAGCGTCGGTCGGCACGTTCGGATCGATCGAATCCGGCTCGACTTCGACCGGATCTTCTTGCGATGCAATCAGTTCCACTAACGACCAGACCGGTGAATGACCTCGCGGGCCAAGGCTCGATATGCCTCGGCGCCAGCCGATTTCGGCGCCCACGTCGTGATCGGCTCACCGGCAACGCTGGTTTCGGGGAATCGAACGGTGCGGTTGATCACCGTGTCGTAGACGACGTCGCCGAACACCTCGACCACTCGCGCCATCACCTCACGAGCGTGCAGGGTCCGGGCGTCGAACATCGTGACGACGATGCCGGCCAACTCGAGCTTCGGATTGAGACGGTCGTGCACCTTTTCGACGGTGTCGTTGAGAAGTGCCAGGCCGCGGAGGCTGAAGTACTCGCATTCCATCGGAATGATGACCGAATCGGCGCACGCCAGCGCATTCACCGTGAGCAGGCCAAGCGACGGCTGGCAGTCAATGAGCACGTAGTCGTACCGATCGAGAACCGGGTGCAGCACGCGCCCCAAAGTCTGCTCACGCCCGACCTCGGTGACCAATTGAATCTCGGCGGCCGAAAGGTCGATGTTGCTGGGGAGCAGGTCCAGACCGTCCACCCGAGTGCGCATCAACACGTCGTCGATGGACACACGCGGTTCGACCAGGAGATTATGGACGGTCAGTTCCAGGTCGTGATGCTGAACGCCCAGACCAGCAGACAACGCTCCTTGGGGATCGAGATCCACCAAGAGCACTCGGCGACCGTATTCGGCCAACGACGCGCCCAGGTTGATGGTCGACGTCGTCTTGCCGACGCCGCCCTTCTGGTTGCACATCGCGATGATCATCGCGGGTCCGTGGTGCGCCAACGGTGTCGGTTGGGGTACCTCGCGGACCGGCCGGCCCGTCGGACCGAGTTCTTCCGTGGAAACAGCAGGGGTTTCCGCAGGTGGAGAGGCTACTGGCGTCGTATCTATTTCGAACATCGCCTCTGGTTCGGAGGGTACAGCTGGTGCTGATTCGTTCACGCGCTCGAAGAGTTGGGCATTGACATGCGGCGGCGCGGACTCCGCCGCTGGTGGCTGCGATGTCGACACGGTCCGATGCTCCCCTACTCTTTCGGCGGTTGCTCTCGGCGCCGGCAAACCCCCGAAACTGCGGTGGAGGCCGCTCGCGCTCCTTGAACGCTACCGCTTACATCACCGAATGGTCTCGCAGACACGCATGAGCCAACCAACGCCTAACGGGCGCGTGGGTGTGCCTGAGCCCACACTTCGCGCAGCGCTGTGACGGTGACCAGTGTGTAGATCTGCGTCGTGGTTACCGAAGCGTGACCGAGAAGTTCCTGCACGACGCGTACGTCCGCGCCGCCGTCGAGCAGGTGTGTGGCAAACGAGTGCCTGAGCGTATGGGGTGAGACGTCCGCCTTGATCCCGGCCGACGCGGCCGCGTCCTGAAGAATCTGCCATGCACTCTGACGCGAGAGGCGTCCCCCGCGAGCGTTGAGAAAGAGGGCAGGAACACCACGCGTCGCGAGGCTGGGGCGCCCGCGGACGAGATACGCGTCTACGGCGGCGATCGCCGGCCTGCCGACGGGGACGATCCGCTGCTTGCCGCCCTTGCCCTTGAGCAGCACGGAACGGGTTTCGGTGTCGATGTCGTCGACGTCCAGATCGATCGCCTCGGTGATGCGTGCTCCGGTCGAGTACAGAAGCTCGAGCAGAGCGCGATCCCTCAGGTCGCGGGGCCCGTCACCGGCCGCCCCGCCACCCGAAGCGTCGAGTAGGGCGATCACGTCGTCGAGCGGCAGAGCCTTGGGCAGCTTGCGTCCGGGCGTCGGCGGCTTGACCGTACGAGCCACATCGACACCGACCAGGCCCTCGGCGGCGGAGAACTTGTGGAATCCGCGGACCGCGATCAGGGTCCTCGCAGCCGAACTGGCCGCCAACGGTACGACTCCGGCATCTTTGTCACCCAGGCGCAAATGTGTCACGAATTCGGTGACGTCGTTCTCCGTCACGCCCGTGACGTCGTCGATGCCGCGCCCGTCCAGGTACTCCGCGTACCGATTCAGGTCGCGGCGATACGAAAGCAGAGTGTTGCGCGCAGATCCTCGCTCGACCGCTAGATGGTCGAGATACGAGTCCACCTGTCGGGCAAGCACTTCAGGCTCGCGACTTGCGTTCTCCGAATGCGCGAGGACGATCGGGCCACGGTGCGTCGGCGGGGCGTAGCGGCTTTCCCGTCGAGCGTGCGGTAGCGATCGCGAGAATGCCCGATACCGCGGTGGCATTGACGATGTCGCCGCGCAGCGCCATGTCGACGGCGTCGGCGAGCGGAACTCGCGAAATCTCGAGATCGGCTTCTTCGTGTTCGGGATCGTCGCGCTCCACCTCGTGCAGCCCCTCGGCGAGGAAGACGCGAACCGCCTCGTCCGTGAACCCGGGTGAGAGAGCTACATCGACCAGCACCGACCATCGATCGGCGCCGAGTCCGGTTTCTTCGCCCAGCTCGCGCGCTGCCGCCTCGACCGGGCTCTCCCCCGCAGCGTCGAGCAGACCGGCAGGGATTTCCCACAACCGGTGCCCGAGCGGGTGACGGTACTGGTGAATCAGCACCAGGTTGTCGTGCTCGTCCAGTGCCACGACGGCAACGGCGCCGTGGTGTTCGACGACTTCCCGATCGGCACGCTGACCACCAGGCATCGCAACGGTGTCGACGCGCAACGCGATGATCGCGCCGGTGTAGACCGTCTTGGAGCCGAGGGTGTCGAATTCGTGCCGACCGGGATCGCTCATCTGTGGCTAGACCTTTTCCACGTTCTCGACTGCAGCGTCGAGCGCTGTCTCGGTGGCAGCGGTGTCGATTTTCTCGTCACCGTGGACGTCGACGGGCAGGCGCTCTTCGAGCTTGTACGTCAACGCTGCTTCGACGAAGGCGGCGAACAGCGGGTGCGGGCGCGTCGGGCGGCTCTTGAGCTCCGGGTGTGCCTGGGTGGCAACGAAGAACGGATGCTGCTCACGCGGGTACTCGACGAACTCGACCAGGTGACCGTCCGGCGAGGTTCCGCTGAACTGCAAGCCGGACTTGGCAATCCGGTCGCGGTACGTGTTGTTGACCTCGTAGCGGTGACGGTGACGCTCGGAGACGTCCTCGGTTCCGTAGGCCTGAGCGACGACGGAACCCTTGGTCAGCACGGCCGGGTAAGCACCCAGACGCATTGTGCCACCGAGGTCGGCGTCACCGGCGATGACGTCTTCCTGATCAGCCATCGTGGAGATGACCGGGTGCTTGGTGTCCGGCTCGAACTCGGCCGAGTTGGCATCGTCGAGGCCGACGCTGCGAGCAGCTTCGATGACGACGCACTGCAGACCCAGACACAGACCCAGCAGCGGCAGCTTGCGTGCACGTGCGAAACGGATCGCGCCGAGCTTGCCCTCGATGCCGCGGATGCCGAAGCCGCCCGGGATCAGAACACCGTCGACGTCACCGAGAGCGGCCTGCGCTCCGGCTTCGGTCTCACAGGCGTCCGACGGGACCCAGGAGATCTCGACCTTGGACCGGTTCGCGAATCCACCGGCGCGCAGAGCCTCGGTGACGGAGAGGTATGCGTCGGGCAGGTCGACGTACTTGCCGACCAACGCGACCCGCACGGTCTCACGCGGCTGGTGAACACGATCGAGGAGGTTGCCCCACACGGTCCAGTCGACGTCGCGGAACGGGAGACCGAGCTGGCGAACGACGTAGGCGTCGAGGCCCTCACGGTGCAGAACCTTCGGGATGTCGTAGATCGAGGGAGCGTCGGGCGTCGAGATGCAGGCGTCGACGTCCACGTCGCACATCAGCGCGATCTTGTTCTTGAGGCCCTGCGGAACGTCACGATCGCAACGAAGGATCAGCGCGTCGGGCTGAATGCCGATGCTGCGCAACGACGCAACCGAGTGCTGCGTGGGCTTGGTCTTGAGTTCTCCGGAGGGGCCGAGGTACGGCACGAGGGAGACGTGCAGGAAGAAGACGTTGTCGCGGCCGACGTCGTGGCGGACCTGGCGAGCGGCTTCGAGGAAGGGCTGCGATTCGATGTCGCCGACGGTTCCACCGATTTCGGTGATCACGACATCCGGGCGGTGTCCCTGCAGATCCGGGCCGCTCATCTCGAGGATGCGACGCTTGATCTCGTCGGTGATGTGCGGGATGACCTGAACGGTGTCACCGAGGTACTCGCCACGACGTTCCTTGGCGATGACCGTCGAGTACACCTGGCCGGTGGTGACGTTCGCCTGACCGGATAGGTCACGGTCGAGGAACCGCTCGTAGTGCCCGACGTCGAGGTCGGTCTCGGCACCGTCTTCGGTGACGAAAACCTCGCCGTGCTGGAAGGGGTTCATGGTGCCCGGATCCACATTGAGATAGGGATCGAGCTTCTGCATGGTCACGCGCATTCCCCGCGCGGTCAACAACTGTCCCAGGCTCGAGGCGGTCAAACCTTTGCCGAGCGAGGAAGCTACACCTCCGCTGACGAAGATGTGCTTGGTGGCGGTACGCGTGTTAGTGCGTGACTGTGGCAAAGGGGCTCCCGTGACGACTGTGCAGGGCTTGGTCTGATGAAGCATGCTGGGGCCTGCCGACCCACGGGATTTCACGGTAACACCTATCGGGGGTCGGTGCCTACAACGCGCCGACTTTCCGCCCCCGATGTGACCGGCGTATCAATACCGGGGTGTTCAGTTGGTGGGTGCGCCGACGGTAACCGCCGCCGCTCCCGGTCCCGTGCCGTAGCGGCCGGCGCCGCCGTTCAACTGTTCCTGAAGTGCCAACGGCGTCGTGATCTTGCCCGATTCCCGGTCGATGTTGTCGATGGTCGTCAAGCCCGCTGAGAGCGCCGCGTCCGCACGTGCAACGGCAACCGGACCACTGCCCTCGGCCGAGCCAGGCCGGCCCGCGAGAATCGTTCCTGCGCCGCGTCCGTCGAGAGCACCGGCAAACCGGGCGATGACGGCGCCGCGGTTACCCGTGGCTGCGTCGGATTCACTCTTGTTGTCGCCGGTGAGAACCACGGCGAGCTGAGCCGGCTTGACCGCTCCGTCGTCGTAGCTGATGAAACCGGCGCTACGCAGCGAGTCGAGCGCGAGATTCATCTCGTCCGGAGTGCTCTGCGGTTCGCTGTTCTGCCCGTTGAGAAGCAGAACCGAACCGAGCAGATCACCCGCGAGACTGCCCTGATCGACCGCACCGGTCTTGAGGGTGATCCCCGCAGGGATGACATTGGTGACGACGGTCCGCAAGCGGTCACCGCCGGTGGCGTCGACAAACGAATCGGTGAGCGAGACGCGTCCGGTCACGGCGCCGCCGGCGGCAGTGACGAGTCGGTTGACACCGTCGAGATCACTGGGATCCGCGTCCGGTGCCGTGATGACGACGACGGTGCGACCAGCGAGACTGTCACGCACGACGCGACCGCCGACAGCGGCATCGAAGCCGTCCGCGGAATTGAGTTGCTGCTGAAGCTGATTGGACTGTTGATTGAGGTCTTCGATCTCGTTCTGCAGGTCCGCTTTGTCGTCACGCAGACCGGACAGCAATCCACTCGACAGCATTCCGGAACCGAGCACCACGCCGATCGCGAGTGCCAGAAAGATTGCCGCTATGGAAATTGCATGTTGACGCATCGAAATCACTTGAAGAGCCCCTGAACCCACAGCGCGAAGCTGTTCCACGTTGCGATTGCCCAGTCGAGAACTTCACTACCGGCATTGGACACGACCAGGGCGACGATCACTGCCACCAGGGCGGCGAGCACCAGGAGCGCGATCGCGCCGCCGGACACTCGACTTCGATACAGCGTTGCCACAGCCTTGGCATCGACCAGTTTCGGTCCAACCTTGAGCCGTGTCATGAACGCCGACGGATTGCTTTCACGACGCCCACGGTCGAAGAACTCGTCCAAGGACACCACGTTGCCGACCGTCACGATCAGTGAAGCTCCGTGGTGATCGGCAAGCAGCAGGGCAAGGTCGGTCGGTGAGCAGGTCGCCGGGAACGTCATCGCCCCGATACCGAGATCCTGGATTCGGGAAAGCCCCGCCGCATGACCGTCCTGGTCTGCAGGCAGAACAACTTCCGCGCCGGACTTGAGCGTGGAACTGGTGATTTCCTCCGGGTCGCCCACGATCAGATCGGGGCGGTATCCGGCCTTGCTCAACACGTCCGCACCTGCGCCGACACCGATCAAGATCGGCGAATACTCCTTGATGAAGGGCTTGAGGTTCTTCAGATCGGTCTCGCGTTCGGGGCCGTCGGAGACGACCACGACATGGCGGTCCTTCAAGTCGATATCGATGTCCGGAACACCGATTCCGTCGATGAGCAACGGGCTTTCGGTGCGGATGAACTCGATGGTGTTACCCGAGAACGCTTCCAAGTGATCGACCAGGCCGGTCTTGGCCTCGATCATCCGGTCGGAGATTTCGGCCTCGGTCTGCTCTTCGCCCTTGACGAGGCTCTTCTCGCCGTTGAAGATCTCGCCCTCGTGCAGGCGGATCTTGCTTCCGTCCTTGATGTTCTTGAAGACATCACCGTCGACGGCATCGATCAGAACGATGTCGTTGGCGACGATCACTTCCGGTCCGAGGTTGGGGTACCGCCCCGAAATCGACGGCGACGCGTTGACCACGGCCATGACTCCGGCTTTCACCAGAGCATCGGCGGTCCGGCGATCGATGTCGATTTCGTCGAGGATCACGATGTCTCCAGGACCGACACGGCGCAGAAGCTTCGCCGTGTTCCGATCGGCCCTGGCGATGCCACTGATCCCAGGCAAGGATTCGGTGTTACGTGAGAGCAATCCGGGCATCTTCATGGCTTCGATGATGAACCTGAAACCGCGTTGACCGGTGGAGGCGCGCCGACAACTACCACATCAGTCACACCAACACCACAGAACCTTCAATCTGTGACGCGGGCCGCATTCGCGATCTCGAGCAGTTCTTCGGCGTGCGCACGACCGGTTTCGGTGTCGTCCAGCCCTGCCAACATACGGGCCAATTCGACCACCCGATCCGAATCCGACAAGGTCCGCACGCCACTGCTCACCACTCCGCCTTTGTCGTCGACCTTGTCCACCACGAGGTGGGTGTCGGCAAACGCAGCAACCTGCGGAAGGTGGGTGACAACGATAACCTGATGCGTGCGAGCAAGTTTCGCCAATCGGCGGCCGATCTCGACAGCAGCGCGGCCACCGACCCCCGCGTCCACCTCGTCGAAAACCATCGTCGCACCGGTGTCGCTACCAGCGAGAACAACCTCCAGCGCCAGCATGACGCGTGACAGCTCACCACCCGAAGCGCTCTTGCTGATCGGAAGTGAAGGTGCCCCACTGTGCGCTGACAGGCGAAATTCCACGTCGTCGACGCCGGCCGACCCGGCATGCAGGTCTACTCCCCCGACACTGAGCGGCGCCGAGTCCTGCGGGCCGGCAGGCTGCGAACGCACAGTCACCTCAAGGCCCGCACGTCCCATCGCCAGACCGGCGAGTTCCGCGCTGACGGCTTTGGCGAGCTTTGCCGCCGCCTTGACTCGCGCGGCGCTCAGCTTGGTAGCTGCCTCCGCGGTCAGACCAGCCGTCTCCTCGACCTGCTTGGCCAACAGTGACAACGCATCCGAGGACACGTCGAGTTTGGATAGACGAGCGCGAGCAGTATCTGCCCATTCGAGAACACCGTCGACATCGGCGGCGTACTTGCGAGTCAGAGTCTTCAGTTCCGATTGCCGCGACAACAAAGAGTCCAGAGCACCCGGGTCTGCGGGCAGCCCGGACAGGTAGGTGTTCAGGTCACCGGCAACGTCGGTGACGACGGCAATAGCGTCGGCCAACAGGGAACCGAGGCCATCCAGATCGGCGTCGGTGACCGACTCGATGCGCGCCCTCGCTTCGGACATCAGGTCTAGCGCCGGCATGACACCGACGTCGCCGCTTGCCATGTCGTCATTACCGGCGAGCGCAGCGTGCGCCTCTTCGGCAGCGGAGCGGAGCGAATCGAGTTCACTGAGTCGACGAACTTCGGCAACGATCGCCGTGTCCTCGCCGGGCTCGGGTGCCACGCCGTCGATTTCGTTGAGCGCGAAGGTCAACTGATCTGCTTCTTGCGCCAGTTCACGAGCCTTCGACGTGCGCTCGATCAATTCCGAACGAGCATCGAGCCACTCACGACGGTGTTTGCGGTACCTCGTCAGCAGCGTTCCGATTGCCTTGTCCCCGAAGCGGTCCAGCGCGTTGCGTTGCTGGTCGGGACGAAGCAATCGCAGCTGATCGTTCTGTCCGTGGACAGTCAGAAGTGGGTCCGTGAATTCGGAGAGAACTCCCGCCGGCACGCTTCGTCCGCCGAGATGAGCCCGTGACCGCCCATCGCTGCCGACTGTCCGAACAGCGATGATGGTCCCGTCCTCGTCGCGCTCGGCGCCGGACGATTCCAGGATTCGGACGATCTCACGCTCGGTGGCCGGCGAGACGTCGTCGGCGATGAATCGTCCTTCGACAACGGCCCGCGACGCGCCCAACCGCACTCGACCGGCATCCGCTCGCGCTCCGCTGAGGAGGTGCAAGCTGGTGACGACCATCGTTTTACCTGCGCCGGTTTCACCGGTCAGGACGGTCAGGCCCTCGTGAAACTGGGCGCTGGCCTCGGAGATCACACCAAGACTGTCGATACGGATCTCTGCGAGCACGATTAAGGCTTCCTTCCTCGCCATCCGGTAACCGGAAGCTCGAACTTGCGAACCATCCGATCAGCGAAAGGCGCAGAGTCCAACCGGACCCACTTGACGGGAGTGGCGCCGCGAACGATCTCGACGCGAGCGCCGGCAGGCAGTTCCAACGTACGACGGCCGTCGCAGAAGACCAGGCCGTCGTGGCTACCGGCGACGGTCTCCACCGCGATGATCGAATTCGGGCTGGTGACCAACGGCCGCGCGAACAGCGCGTGCGCGTTGCTGGGTACGACGAGCAATGCTTCGAGTTCGGGCCACACGACGGGGCCGCCTGCGGAAAATGCATAAGCGGTCGAGCCTGTGGGAGTGGACACGAGAACACCGTCGCAACCGAACGCAGACACCGGTCTGCCATCGACTTCGAGGACAACTTCGAGAACTCCCAGACGCGAACGGTTCTCGATACTGGCCTCGTTGAGCGCCCACCCGCGGTCGATGATCTCGTCGTCCACCCGAATCACGACGTCGAGTGTCATACGGGACTCGACGCGATATTCCTTGCGAACTACCTGTGCGAGAGCCTCGTCGAGATGCTCGGCCTCGGTCTCTGCCAGAAATCCGATCCGTCCGAGGTTGATGCCCAGTACAGGAATGGACGCTTCTTGAGCGAGTTCGGCGGCGCGCAGAAACGTGCCGTCGCCACCGAGAACAAGTACCAACTCGCATCCAACGGCAGCATCAGGGCCGGGATGAACAACCGTGACGTCGAGACCCGGCGCAGAGAAACCCTCTGGTTCCGTCATTGCTTCGATGCGCGAGCTGTCTGCTTCGTCGACGAGGACTCGCAGTCCAATTCCCGCGCGCTCGAAGATCTTCCCGACCCGCTTGGCAGTTTCCGTGATGTCACGTCGACCAGGGTGTGCGACAAGAAGGATCTCGCGCGACTCGCCGTTCGTGACCGCGTTCACTGGGGCCCTTCCTCTACAGCCTTGCGAATCATGTCCTCCACCGTAGGAATTCCCTCGGTGTTCGTCTCGGCGTCGGTATCCGTCTCTTCGTCGCCGGATGTACCCGTCTTTCGAAGCCACAGGAAATACTCGACATTTCCCGACGGACCGGGCAATGGGCTGGCCACGACACCTAACGTCCGCAGACCTACCTTTGCAGCAGCCTCCGACACGTCGAGCACAGCGGAGATTCGCAATTCCGGATCTCGTACGACGCCACCGGCACCGACGCGGTCCTTGCCCACCTCGAACTGAGGCTTGACCATCGGAACCAGGTCCGCGCCGTCAGCGGTACAGGCGACAAACGCCCCGAGTACCAGTTTGAGAGAGATGAACGACAGGTCCGCGACAACGAGATCGACAGTTCCGCCGATCGTCTCGGCATCGATAGCGCGAACATTGGTTCGGTCGATGACATGCACTCGGTCGTCGGACTGCAGGCGCCACACCAATTGGCCGTAACCGACGTCGACGGCGACAACTTCCTTCGCACCGCGTGTCAGCAGAACGTCCGTGAACCCGCCGGTGGAAGCGCCGGCGTCGAGGCACCGGCGACCTTCGACCGTCAATCCTTCGGTACCGAAGGCGTCAAGGGCACCGATCAGTTTGTGAGCACCGCGCGACGCCCACGAGACTTCCTGCTCCACCTCGACGACCCGAAGCGGCGTTCCGGCTTCGATCGCCGTCGCAGGCTTGGTCGCAACGGCTCCGGAAATGAGAACTCGGCCCGCGGAGATCAGTTCTTGCGCATGATCTCTCGATCGTGCCAGACCGCGACGGACCAATTCGGCGTCCACCCGTGCTCTACGTGCCACGTCAAGCCCTGTCCACAGAGGCGAGTGCCTGGACGAGCACCTCGTGTGCCTGTTCCAAAATATGTGCCTTCTGCGGAATCACACCTGCTCCGTGATGATCGTTCGGATCGTGTTCGATGCCGCCGAGGCGTGCCAGCAAACCGTCGACGTCAGAACGTATTCGTTCCGGATCGACGGTAGGGCGTGACCCGGGCAGCGGTGATCCGTTGCTCGAGTTTCCGGGGTGCGGTGTCGGCGTGCTCATCGGGCACAACGTTAGTGCATGACTCTCGGTTGCGCATACACCCGCACCCCCGCGAGTCGAACACATATGCGAGAAATCAGACCAGCCAGGAAGCAAACAGATCCGCCACGCCGGCATCCGACGCTTCCAGCGTCTGGAACGACGGATTAGCCCATGCGACAGGCGCAACCGCACGTAGAAGTGACATTTCGTCCCCGACAACCGGGCCATCGACGACCAGTGCCGACCCGTTCACGGAGACAGACCACTTGGAGTCCGCACCGACCAGCGATTCGACGGCCGGCTGATTGAGCGAATCCAGAGTTGCTGCAATGTAGGTGGGGCGCTGCTCAATCGGAGCCCGCAGTACGTCGCCCGGCGTGCTCACACCGGTCAGTACCAACAGTGAGTCGATCGAAACAGCATGTGCGCCTTCGATATCAGTGTCCAAGCGATCACCGACGACCAGTGGACGCGAGCACCCACTGCGTGCAAGCGCATCCTCCATCAGCGGAGCAGCAGGCTTGCCTGCCACCAAGGGTTCCTGCCTCGTGGCGGCGCGCAGAGCCGCCACCATCGAGCCGTTGCCGAGCACCAAACCTCGTTCCGACGGCAGTGTGGTGTCCAGGTTCGCAGCCACCCACAGCGCCCCGGCCCTGATCGCCAAGCATGCCTCGGCGAGGATCGACCAGTTGGTCTCCGTCGAATGTCCTTGGACGACTGCAACCGGGGAATCCGCGAATTCGCGCACCGGAAACAACCCGACGCGTGTCACCTCGTCGGCCAATGCGTCGGTACCGACGACAAGTACGGCGGCACCGGGTTCGAGACGCTCAGCCAACAGGCGCACCGCCGTTTGAGAACTGGTGACCACGCGATCGTCTTCGGAATCGAAACCGAGTTCGGTCAGATGCGCGGACACTGCCGAAGGCGAGCGACTCGCATTGTTGGTCACGTAGTACAGAGCCTGCGTACCCTGACCCAACGCAGCCTGGGTGCCGGGAATCGCATGAGCTCCGGCGTACAGCGTGCCGTCGAGATCGAGCAAAAGTACGTCGTACTGAGTACGAAGCACGGTCACTGATCTTCTCCGGTCAACTCGGCCACCCGTTCTTCAGCATCCGTGTCACCCTCGAGGTCTGCAGCTGCAGCATTGAGGAACCACTTCAATCCGTCTTCGACACGACCTGCTGCAACGAGGGCATCAGCGTACGCATAGAAAAGCCGAGCCGCCGCTTCACCGGTACGCGCTGCGTCAAGATCCTTGGTCTGCAGTGTGACAACTGCCTGATCGAACTGACCGAGATCCATGCGGGCGCCGGCGACCACGATCCTCAACTCCGAAGCCTCGTCGCCGGAAAGCAGGGCAGCCTCGTCGCTACGGCCGAGCTCGATGGCGCGTTCGGGTCGACCCAAACCGCGTTCGCAGTCGGCCATGACAGCGATCAGACCCGGTCCACCAGCCATTCGTCGGGCAGCGCGAAGCTCGGAGAGAGCTTCAGCCCATTCACCGGCGTGGTACGCGGTGATTCCAGCAGCTTCACGAACGACCGCAATTCGGCCGGCGCGCTGACGAGCAGCGCGCGCGTGGAGCAGTGCAAGTTCCGGGTCTTCGTCGACAAGCTTGCCTGCCATGACGAGGTGACGCGCAACTGTGTTGGCGTTGTCCTTGTCGAGGCTGAGCAGATCCCGACGCACGGCCGGGTCCAACTCGGTGGGCTCTACGTTGTCGGGCAAATCCGGTTCGTCAGGTCGTGCTTGCTGACGGTTGCGGTCGCCGTCGCGTCCACGAGGGGTGAACCCACCCTCGCCGCCGCGACGCTGTCCGCCGTTGAATCCGCCGCCACGGTTACTGTTTCCAGCACCGCCACGGTTGTTGTCTCCGGCACCACCGCGGCGGTCTCCGCCTGCAGCGCCGCGTGATCCACGCCCGTCGTTGTCACGACGGGGGCCACCTGATCGAGGCGCTCCTCCCCCACGGAAGGACCGACGCTCGTCGCCATTCTCCGACACAGTCATTCCTCTCATACAACGCACGAAAGGGGACCCAATATGTTGGGTCCCCTTTCGGTTAACGGGTGTTCGGCGGTGTCCTACTCTCCCACACCCTGTCGAGTGCAGTACCATCGGCGCTGAAGGGCTTAGCTTCCGGGTT
>NZ_MUZB01000020.1:0-117667 GCF_002076325.1 Rhodococcus sp. 66b | reverse complement strand
TGCGAAGTACCAAAAAATATTTGGCACTGACATTCATCGACACACTGTTGAGTTCTCAAAGAACACGCACACACCATCACCACGACCCTATGGCCGCCGCTCCGGGGCAACTTTTCCAGCCTATCCCAACCAGGTCACCGGCGCAAACCGGAACCCCGTGAAGAAAAACTGGATTGTGTTCGCCATGCACTTCGTACAACCTCGTGTCACTCACCCTCGCAGGTGGGAGTCGGTGTCCGTGTCGCTCTGACCTGGACAAAGTTACGCGAAGATCAACACAACACCAAATCGCCAGGTCAGAGCACTGACTCGGGTTAACAGCCGATAGTTTCCTCGAATTTTTGCCTCTCGCGATGACTTTCCGCGCCCACTGCGGTCTGTATGAGCAGGAACCAACAGGAACCGAAGCGTTCAGTAATCAGTCAACCGACTTCAAGGAGCACCCAATGTCTCGTCTTCTCTTCGTCAACATGCCGGTCAAGGACGTCGCCGCTACCCGGGCGTTCTTCAGCGGCCTCGGCTTCGAGTTCAACGACATGTTCAGTGACGAGAACACTGTCTCGATGATCGTCAGTGATTCCGCCACGGTCATGTTCCTGAACGAACCCCGTTTCGGGGACTTCATCGCCGACGACATCTGTGACACGTCGAAAGCTCGAGAAGCACTGATGTGCGTGTCAGCCGACAGCAGGGAGGAAGTCGACACCTTCGTCGACGCGGCGATCGCTGCCGGCGGTAGCAAGTGGATGGAGCCCCAGGATCACGGCTTCATGTACGGACGCGCGTTCCGCGACCTCGACAATCACGTCTGGGAGGTCATGTGGATGGACCCGGCTGCGACTGTTCCCCAGCAGTAACGCAGAGCAACAGCAGTAACGAGTAGCCGCGCGGGTCCCTCCATACCGGAGGGCTCGCGCAACTCCTTGCCCCTACAGCTCGGCAGGCAATCCGAACCGTGCGAACAGACTCAGATCGAAGAAACACGTGACGTGCGAGATCCCGGACTCGGTGACATCGAGAACGTGCAACTGGAAAGCACGGTGAACCCCATCGGGCTCGCGCATATAAAGGCCGAACGCCGGCTGGCCGTTGGCGGCGGTCGGTAGCAGCCGCATAGCGCCTGGTCCGTCGGCCGGGCATTTGGTTCCGATGAGCTGCCCGATTGCCTCGGGGCCCTGGTACCAGCCCTCGAACGGAGGCATCTCCCAGATGGCTTCACGCGTGAACAGCTCAACGATGGCCTCGACGTCGTAGCTCTCGAAGCTGTGCACGTAGTCGCGGAGCAACTTCCGGGCAGCCTCGGTAGTCGGTTCCACGAGATCGTCCTCAGTGGGCCCGATGTGATTGATCTGCGCGCGAGCCCGCTGCAGCAGGCTGTTCACCGCAGTGGTTGTGGTGTCCAGGGCCTCCGCAACTTCTGACGCCTTCCACTGGAGAACGTCACGCAGAACCAGAACCGCACGTTGGCGGGCGGACAAGTGCTGCAACGCGGCAACCAGCGCAAGCCTGACCGAATCGCGATTGACCACCATGACGGCGGGATCATTGACGTCGCCCAACGCCGAATCCGCGATCGGTTCCAACCAGGCAATCTCGTTGCGCTCGATCAAATCGTCGGCCGGGTCCGAACTAGGTGCACCAAGGCCGGTCGGCAGTGGACGCCTCGATCTCCCCTCCAGCGCGGTCAGGCACGTATTCGTCGCGATGCGATAGAGCCAGGTCCTGAGCGACGACTGGCCTTTGTAACCGTCGAACCCGCGCCAAGCCCGGATGAACGTCTCCTGGACCTGGTCTTCGGCGTCGTGAATCGACCCCATCATGCGATAGCAGTGCGCCAGCAACTCGCGGCGGTACGGATCGGCAAGAGTGAGGAAATCACTGTCCAACGCCTGATCGACTGTCATTTATTCAGACTAGTGGCCGAGCGCCCGAAACACAGGCGTCGGCGAGAATTCGATCAGGCCGGCGCCTGGACCGCAGTCAACCGGGATCTCTTCCGCAGAACGAACCCCAGCGATTCGTAGAGTCTGATCGCATTCGTATTCGATTGCACTGCATGGAGAAACGGCAGCTCGCCGCGTTCGCGAATCCCGGCAGCGACGGCACGGATCAGCGTCGTACCCAGGCCTCGACCTCGGAAGTCGCTGTCGGTGCACACCGCACTGATTTCCGTCCATCCCGGAGGGTGCAACCGCTCCCCCGCCATGGCAACAAGTCTTCCGTCGACGCGAATGCCGTAGTAGCTCCCCATCTCGACGGTACGAGGAAGAAACGGTCCGGGCTTGGTGCGCTCGATCAACGCCAGAATTTCGGGAACGTCGCCCCTTCCGAGAAGTTCGACCGACGGATCAACGGAGACTTCGAGTGCGGAACCGTCCATCTGCACCGAGCCGAACTGATCCACAACGCGCCACCCTTCCGGCGGCTGATGATCAAATCCTCGTAAACCTACTGTGCCGCCTGGACCTACGAGTGTGCGTAGGTTCTCCCAGTCTTCGGCGTCCAACTCGGGCGGATGACCGACAAACGGAGCGACTGTCGGGTCGTATCGCGCAACTCTCCCTGCCCAGCGAGCGAATTGCGCATGATGTCCGCGAAGACCTTGTCGCACAGGATCGTCCAGTGGATGGATGTCGACATCCGTGTCAACAGTCTCGACAAACGACGCCAGGGTCGCCTCCGTGGTCATCGAACCTCTTCCTACCCAAGTCTTCCAGTGATGGAGGCGACCGAAACTCCCCGCCCACCTCGATCACAACGCTAGGAACACTTGCCGTCGTAGTCGCCGGATAGAATCAAGATGATTCTGACTTCCGCCCCACGCCCGGTGACGACCACGGTTCGAGGGCAGATTCTCACAAAGACTTTCGTCGCGACACCTACACCAAACGAAAGGCTGTTCGCCATGAGCCACTCCGACCCGATCAGATCTGCATTCGACCAGCTACCTCTGAAGGAAATGGACGCAGCGACGCTGGTCTTCGCGATCGAGAGCGCCGTCGACGAGATGGCTCTCCCGGGTGAAACCTTGCGGCTCGCCATGGAGGTCGCGACCCTCGCCCACCTCGATCAGTTCAGAAAGAACGGGATCAAGTCAAACGAGGATCCCTACATCGTTCATCCCCTACGAAATGTGTTGCGACTGCTTCGGTACGGATGCTCCGATGTCGAGATCCTGAGCGCAACCGCGCTTCACGACACGGTCGAGGACCGACCACACGCCGTCATCGCACTCCTCGGTGGCCGGACTGCGGACGACATGTCTGCATCCGAAGCGCAAGAACGTGCGTCAACACTCATCGCCTCGCACTTCGGCCACAGAATCTCCGAACTTGTTGAGGCAGTGACCAATCCAATCGACTACCCGCACGACAACACCACCGGCTACCAGGATCACGTCATCCGCGCGATCGCGGATCCCGCAGTGTTCCTCGTGAAGTTCAGCGACTTCGTCGACAACGCGGGAAGCGTGAAGTACCTGAGCGAGACCGACAGGCTGAGGCTGGTCACGAAGTACGAACCACTCGTGGAGCACTTCAAGCGGGCTTCGCTTGCTCTCGCCAACGCATTGCAGCTCCCTCCCGCAGGACTCGACGCGATCGCACAGCACATTGCAACCATCGAAGGCGATTTCTCGAATACAGTCCGAGGGGACATAGAAAATACTCGCCAGTAGTACCGATCAGTAATAATCGAGCAATCGGGAGAATTCTCCGAATACGCGATTTTGTTACCAGCGAGTATTCACTTTCTTGCCAATTTCATTACCATCGTGATCCGTGTCACAGGGTCGAATTCCATTGCACCGCAATGATTTAACGCTATAAGTGTAACCGTGGTTCACGTTGACTAATATTCTTCAATTCGCCCAGGTGACATGAGCGTCGACATACTGCATTCTTAGATAAACCAGGGATTCCCTGGAAGCAGACACAATATGTTGCTGATTCGTGATTGGAGCGGTTCTGAGTCCACGCCTGCAGGGTGGCGTACAAGGCACGCCGTGCCTGAGCGCAGGGGACTCTACGAACCGGAAGGGCAATCACTTGCCGACGCGCAACCGGGGGAAACACAGCGCATCGCGGCGTAGTTCACGAACCAGGTAATCCGGGTATGTGGGACACGGTCGGCTCATATCGCAACGTACGTGACGAAGAATCTCATCAAGGACGGTGGCAGTGACAATGTTCAAACGAATCGCAGTGGTCAATCGAGGTGAGGCCGCGGTCCGGCTGATCAGGGCTGTACGCGAACTGAACGCCGAACACGACTACGGCATTCGCGTCATTGCACTGCACACCGAGGCCGAGCGCCGCGCCATGTTCGTCCGCCAGGCCGACGAGGGTGTGACCCTGCGCAGCACCGGCACCGGCAGCCCGTATCTCGACTACGCCGAACTCGAGCGAGCACTCCTCGCAGCCAAGGCCGACGCAGTCTGGGTCGGCTGGGGCTTCGTGGCCGAGGATCCCGCCTTCGCCGAGATCGTCGCGAAACTGGGCATCACGTTCATCGGCCCGAGCGCCGACGCGATGCGCCTGCTCGGAGACAAGGTTGCCGCCAAGATCCTGGCCGAGAAGGTCGGCGTACCTGTCGCCCCGTGGAGCGGCGGACCGGTCGAAACGCGCGCCGACGCTCGTCGTCATGCTCAGTCCATCGGATACCCCCTGATCATCAAGGCCCGAAGCGGCGGCGGTGGACGCGGTATCCGCAAAGTCTGGGCCGAAGACGAACTCGAAGTTGCACTCGAGCGCACGCAGGGCGAAGCAGAGCGGTCCTTCGGCGACCCCGTCGTCTTCCTCGAACGCCTTGTCACCGATGCACGCCACGTCGAGGTACAGGTCATCGCCGACAACCACGGCAATGTCTGGGCTCCGGGCGTTCGCGACTGCTCGATTCAGCGTCGCAACCAGAAGGTCATCGAAGAATCCTCCTCCCCCGTCCTGACCGAAGAACAGTCTGACCACCTCAAGAAGGTGTCCGCCGAACTGGTCAAGGCAGCCGGATACCAGGGCGCAGGCACGGTCGAATACCTCTACCAGCCCGAGAACAAGCTCTTCACGTTCCTCGAGGTCAACACCCGTCTGCAGGTCGAGCACCCGATCACCGAGGTCACCACCGGAATCGACCTCGTCAAACTGCAGATTCTGGTCGCCAGTGGTGACGAATTGGTCGGTGACTGCCCGCCCGCATTCGGCCACGCCGTCGAAGCCCGTCTCAACGCCGAGGACGCGGACAACGATTTCGCGCCGGCACCCGGCACGGTTCAGCTCCTCAAGTTCCCGCTAGGCTCCGGCATCCGGGTCGACACCGGCATCGCTGCCGGGGACGTCATTCCGCCCGACTACGACTCGATGGTCGCGAAGGTCATCGCCTGGGGTCGCAACCGCTCCGAGGCACTTGCGCGCCTGCGTACCGCCCTTCGTGAAACCACAGTCGTACTCGACGGCGGCACCACCACCAAGTCGTTCCTCCTCGATCTACTCGATCGCGACGAGGTCATCTCTGCATCCGCGGATACCGGCTGGCTCGACCGCACGGGCGCCCTGACCGGCACCACTCGCCGCGCGGACGTCGCACTGATCGCCACCGCTATCGATGCTTACGACGCCGAGGAGTCCCTCGAGCGTGCGGCCTTCCTCGCCTCGGCACGCGGCGGCCGTCCCCGCGCCAACCACGCGATCGGCCGTACCGTCGAGCTCAACTACCAAGGTCAGGCTTACAAACTGACCGTCGGGCGTATCGGCCCGCACCGCTACCGCGTCGACGGAGACGCCGGCGACATCGAGGTCGACGTCGATCGTCTCGGCGACTTCGAGTCACGGCTGGTGATCGGTGATCGGCGCTTCCACGTCGTTTCCGTCGTGAGCCCGGCTCGCTATCTCGTCGAGGTCGACGGCATCAGCCACCAGATCAGCCAGGACGACGCCGGAGTGGTCCGCGCGCCGGCTCCCGCCGTCGTGGTGGCTGTACCGGTCGCGGTCGGCGACGACGTCGAAGCCGGCTCCACCCTGGTCGTACTCGAATCCATGAAGATGGAGACCGCAGTTCGCGCACCGTACGCGGGCAAGGTGCGTGAAGTTCTCGCTACCGTCAACTCTCAGGTCGATGCCGGCGCGCCGCTCCTGCGCGTCGACCAGGTCAGCGAGGAAGCTGTCACGGAGAAGGCTCCGCGAGTCCAATTCGATCTTCCGGCGGCAACTTCCGGTTCCGACGCCCGCGACGACGCATTGGCACAGCTCGAAGCACTGACCGCGATGATCAGTGGCTACGACGTCAGCGGTAAGCACGCAAATGCTGTTCTGGCCGAGTACGACGCACTTCGCAGCGCACTCGAATCCGAGGACCGCGAACTGGTACAGGCCGAACTGGCTGTGCTGACCACCTTCGCCGACATCTGCGAACTCTCGCGCAACAAGCCCACCTCGGGTGAGTCCGCGAAGGACGAATCCGTCCACAGCCCCCGCGAGCACTTCCACACCTTCCTGCACTCACTCGACTCCGAGCGCGAAGGTTTGCCGGCGTCGTTCCGCACGAGACTCGAACGGGCACTTCGCCACTACGACGTCACCGATCTGGAAGATCGCCAGGCCGTCGAGGAAGCGGTGTACCGACTCTTCCTGGCTCTGCAGCGCATGGAAGCCCAGATCCCGGTCATTGCAGCACTTCTCGAAGGCTGGCTCGTCGGCGACAAGGCTCCCGGTTGCTCGGCTCAGGAGCTCAACGAGGTTCTCGATCGACTCATCGTCGCGACGCAGGTCCGCTACCCCGTCATCGGCGACGTCGCCCGCAACCTTCGCTTCCGGTTCTTCGACGAGCCGCGCATCCGCAAGGTTCGCGAAGACGTCTACGACGGAGTACGCGGCAACCTCGCTTACCTCGAAGAGCAGCCGGACGCTGCCGATTTCGACGAGCGAATCGCCAACCTCGTCGCCACTCCCGAACCGCTCCTGGACCTGTTGGGTCGAAAGATCGGCCTTGGCAACCGCGATGGCGGCCCTCTGCTCGAGGTCATCACGCGTCGCTACTACAAGATTCACTCCTTCGAAGACGTCCGCGTTTTCGAGCACGTCGACCGCCGTTTCGTGACCGGTAACTTCGACCTCAAGGGCGACGGGCTACATCTAGTCTCGACGGTGGCCGAATTCGACGCTCTCGGAACGGCTCTCGACGATGTCGCCACAATCGCGCAGGATGCTCCATCCGGTCGCGGCCTGGTAGTCGACATCTACCTCGACTGGCCGAATCAGCCCGCCGACGGCGACACGCTCGTCGAGACGCTGCGCACCGAACTCTCGCGCAACGAGACGATCACCCGGTCCCGCCGCGCGACTGTGATCATCTGCAATCCGAATGGGGAGCCGGTCCGCTGGGTCACCTTCCGCCCGATCGACGGTGAACTTGTCGAGGACAACATCATCCGCGACATGCATCCGCTCACGGGTCAGCGTCTGGACATGTGGCGCCTGAAGAACTTCAACGGCAAGCGCCTGCCGGCTCCGGAGAACACCTACCTGTTCCACCTCTCCGCCAAGGAGAACCCGAAGGACGAGCGCCTGATCGCTCTCGCGGAAATCCGTGACGTGACACCGCAGCTCGACGACGAAGGCCAGATGGTTGCGCTTCCGGCCATCGAGCGCACACTTGCCGCGTGCCTCGACGGCATCCGCCGTGCGCAGTCCCAGCGCGGAGACAAGCGTCGACTGGCAGCCAACCGCGTCGTGCTCTACGTGTGGCCGGTCGCCGACGTTCCCAGCGAACGCTTCTCCGTGATCGCTCAGAACGCAGCCCGACTGACCGTCGGCGCCGGGCTCGAAGAGATCACACTCATCACCCGCCTGAAGGACCGAAAGGGTGGCGCGCCCAAGGAAGTTGCGCTGCGATTCTCCTACCGCGCAGGTGCCGGTGTGGTCATCAACAAGACCACCCCTCCCACCGAACCGCTGCTCCCCCTCGACGCGTACGCCCAGAAGGTCCAGAGTTCGCGGGCACGCGGCACGGTGTACCCGTACGAGCTGATTCCGCTCCTGACCGGCACCAAGGGCACCTTCGTCGAGCACGACTTCGACGAAGCGGGCGTCCTCTCACCTGTCGAGCGTCCGTACGGGCTCAACAAGGCCGGCATCGTCGTCGGCCTCGTGAACACTCCGACGCCGCGCTATCCCGAGGGAATGACCCGTGTCGCGCTCTTCGGTGACCCCACCAAGGCGCTCGGTACCGTGGCCGAGGCCGAATGCTCACGTGTGGTCGCTGCCATCGACCTGGCCGAGAAGTTGAACGCTCCGGTCGAGTGGTTTGCGCTGTCCTCGGGTGCCACCATCTCGATGGAGAGCGGCACCGAGAACATGGACTGGGTCTCCCGTGGCCTGCGCCGGATCATCACCTTCACCCAGAACGGCGGCGAAATCAATATCGTCGTCACGGGAATCAACGTCGGCGCTCAGCCCTACTGGAACGCCGAAGCCACCATGTTGATGCACACCAAGGGCATTCTGGTGATGACCCCGGACAGCGCGATGGTGCTGACCGGCAAGCAGTCTCTCGACTACTCCGGTGGTGTGTCGGCCGAGGACAACTTCGGTATCGGTGGTTACGACCGCGTCATGGGCCCCAACGGCCAGGCGCAGTACTGGGCCCCCGACCTCACTGCGGCGTGCGAGATCCTGTTCCGTCACTACGCACACTCGTACCTCGCTCCCGGCGAACGGTTCCCGCGTCGCGCAGCGACGACGGACCCCGTCGATCGCGACGTACGTAGCTTCCCGCACACCCACCCGTCGAGCGACTTCGAGACGGTCGGCGACATCTTCTCCTCGGCGAAGAACCCGGATCGCAAGAAGCCCTTCGACATTCGCACCGTGATGCGTTCGGTGGTCGACCAGGACCACTCGGTTCTCGAGCGTTGGGCCGACATGGCCGGCGCCGACACCTCGGTCGTTCTGGACGCGCACCTCGCCGGACATCCGGTCACAGTGGTGGGCATCGAATCCCGCGCGATCCCACGTAAGGGGCACTTCCCCGCCGACGGTCCCGACACCTGGACGTCGGGAACGCTGTTCCCGAACTCGTCGAAGAAGACTGCCCGCGCGATCAATGCTGCGAGCGGCAACCGTCCGATCGTGGTGCTGGCCAACCTGTCCGGCTTCGACGGTTCCCCGGAGTCGCTGCGCAACATCCAGCTCGAGTACGGCGCCGAGATCGGCCGCGCCATCGTCAACTTCGACGGACCGATCGTGTTCTGCGTCGTTTCCCGCTACCACGGCGGCGCGTTCGTCGTATTCTCCGGTGCGCTCAACGACAACATGGAAGTTCTTGCTGTCGAAGGTTCGTTCGCCTCGGTACTCGGCGGCGCCCCCGCCGCCGCAGTGGTCTTCACCCGTGAGGTGAACACCCGCACCAACAACGACCCGAAGGTGCAGCAACTGGAAGCAGACTTGGCAGCAGCCAAGGACGACACGGAGAAAGCACACCTGCGCGTCGAACTGAACGCTCAGCGCATCGCCGTCCGCTCCGACAAGCTCGGCGAAGTGGCATCCGAATTCGAAGCGATCCACAACATCCAGCGGGCCCGAGAGGTCGGCTCGGTGGATGAGATCGTCCCTGCCGCAGAACTGCGTCCGCAGATCATCGCAGCAGTCGAACGCGGCATGAAGCGCGCACTCGCGCAGTAAGTTTCTCCGCACGTCGAGCGGTCCCGCGAAATGCGGGGCCGCTCGATTTGCGTCCGCACCGCGCCGGCATCAGACGCCCTCGAGCGCCTCTCCGATCTCTTCGAGGACGTGATTGTGCTGCTCTGTTGCGAGCAGATGCCCCGCCGCGATGGTGACTGCCACGGGCCACTCGATGATCTCGAACGCAACCATCAGTCCCATCACCGCAAAATAGGCGATCTGCTCGGGTCTCGGAACCGGAATGGCACCGACGATCGGTAGCTCCAACTCGAAGCTCCGTGCCGAACGGACGGATTCCACTACCGCGCGGTGATCGACGGGGTTCCTTTGGTCGACGGTGTTCTGGGACATGTCACGATTCCTCAGGATTCATCTCGGGTCGCCCGGGAGTTCGGCGACGTGTCACTTCCAGCAGCGACGCTCACAAGCGTGTCCGATTCACCGGTTTCCGCTTCTTTGATTTCCGCTTCGCTGATTTCCACGCTGTCGCGAGCGCTGACTCCCCCGGTTCGGGAGGTGTACGCGGTGCTCGTCCGCGTCGGGATCTTGCGAATCGTCGACTGACCTTCCGCGCTCTCCTCAGTTCCAGTCTCCTCAGTTGCGGCGATCCGCTCCAACACCCGCGGAGCCAGCGCCGCCAGCAGCGTCGCTGCCGACGCACAGCCCACTGCTTGGCCCCACCCAATCGGACCGAGCGGCGTGCAACCGAGAAATTGGCTCACCACCGGTGTGCTGACGAGCGTCGCCAGCGCCGCAGCGGACCCGGCAACTGTTGCGACCACCAGCGGACTGCGCGATTCGAGCAGCGTCTGCCCCAGTTGGGTGCCCACCAGGGCAACCAACGCCACCGTCGACGCTCGCCGCCGCCTGCCGCTCGTCCGGGCCAGAAGCCACGCTGCCAGCGCACCGATTGCCGTGGCACCGCCGCGGACAGCGATCGTCTGCCACAACGCATGAGTGTCCATCTGTTCGGACTTCTCGGATCCGTTCTCGGACGGGGTGCTCACCGCAAGCGCAGCAGCGGGCAAGGCGTCCGTCATCAGATTGACCAGTAGCAACTGCCTTGCGTTGAGCGGTGATTCGCCGGACAGCGCAGAACCGATCAGAGCGAATGCGACTTCACCCGCGTTGCCTCCGAGCAAAACCCCCACCGCTGATCTGACCCGCCGCCACAATTGACTGCCCTCGTCCAATGCGTCGGTCAATCCGCCGACACGGCCGTCGAGGAGCACGATGTCTGCGGCGCCGCGCGCCGGATCGCTGTCAGTCGACGCCACCCCGATTCCCACGCTGGAAACTCGGATCGCCGCAGCATCGTTCGCGCCGTCACCGACCATGGCGCACACGCGCCCGTCAGTCTCCAACGCTTGCACGATCTCGACCTTCTGCTCGGGTGTCACGCGCGCAAAGACGCTGCTGCCGCGGACGGCGTTCCGTCGTTCTGCGCGAGAGAAGTTCTCCCAGTCCGGACCGGTGACCACGTCCTCGCGCGCCACATCCATCCCCAGTTCGGTGGCGACCGCCGCCGCTGTTGTCGGATGATCCCCCGTCAGCACGCGCACTTGCTGTCCGTTGCCTTGAAGTTTCTCGAACAAGTTGCATTGCTTCGGGTCTCAGCGTGTCCGAGAGTCCGAGAAGGCCGACCGCTTCCAACCCCTCGGAGCAACACTGTTCGAGAAATTCCGAGTCCTCCGCAGCGCGTCGCGCATCGTGTTCCGACAACTCGCGCTGTGCGACGGCAACCACCCGCAGTCCGCGTCCGGCCATGCTCTGAACGTGCTTCGCCGACACAGCATTCGGATCCCGCCCTGCCTCCGCCACGAATTCCGGTGAACCCTTCAGTGCGATCCGTCTGCCCAGTAGGGCCGCCGAGTACGGCCGCCCAGACCTGAACGGAACGAGGTTGAGCGCGTCGGCAGCACCGAAAACCCGAGCCTCGTCCAGAGCTTGTTCGGCCGCATCGACCACAGCGGCGTCCGTCGAATGAAACACGCGATCGTCGCGACTTCCCAGAGCACTGCGCGCCGCAACTTCCAAAATCTCACTTTCGCCCCAACCGTCGACGCGTTCGACCGCGGCCACCCGTAGCTTGTTCTCACTGAGGGTTCCGGTCTTGTCGAAGCAGACCACGTCGACACGGCCGAGCGCTTCGATCGAACGTGGAGCACGCACCAACACTCCTGCTGCAGTGAGCCTTCGAGCTGCCGCCTGCTGAGCCAGGGTCGCAACCAGAGGCAATCCCTCCGGCACGGCGGCCACGGCAACGGCCACACCTCCGGTGACGGCGCGGCGGAGACCGGTACCACGAATCAGACCCGCGACTGTCACCAACGCTCCGCCGCCGATACTGGCCGGCAGAGTCGCCCTGGTGAGTTCGCGCAGTCTGTTGGTCAGGCCCACAGCAGGTCCGGATCGGGATACACCAACATCGGCGCGCCTGATCACCGTTCGAGCTCCGGTGGCCGTGACCACGCCACGACCGGAGCCGGCAAGCACTGTTGTCCCGGCATAGGCCATGCACCTTCGCTCGGCCAGGGGCATCCCAGGGGTCGGGTCGGTCTGCTTGTCGACGGGCATGGACTCCCCCGTCAACGACGACTCGTCGACTTCCAGCGATTCGGCGCTCAACAGTCGACAATCGGCGGGCACGATGTCCCCGGACTCGAGGGCCACGACGTCACCGAGTTCGAGCGCGTCTGCCGCAGTCTCGACCTCGCCAACGTTGGTTACTCGCCGAGCTACCGGTTCCTGAGTCCGCAAAAGTCGCTGCACTGCCCGTTCCGAGTGAAGTCGTTGAACAGCGGACATCGCGGCATTGCCGACCAAAACCGAACCGACCAGGACGGCGTCTACCGGTGAACCGAGGACTGCACTGGCCGCCGAGCCGGTTGCCAACACTGGCGTGAGTGGATCCGCCAATTCTGTTCGCAACGCCGACAATCCGTCACGGATCAACCTGAAGCGTGCGGGCGCTCGCACACGAGCGTCGGCGCGCTGCGGCGTATGCCGGACGGATTCGGCGAGTTCGCGAACGACAGAATCACCGTCCATCTCATGCCAGCTATCGCTCGGAGCACCGACAGGGGCGGGAGACTGAATCACAGATCGGGACAAGGTGTATCCGGTCCACAGTCCCGCGGCCGAACCAGCCGTGACCGGCCCCGGCCCAGCCCCCCGAACTCCCGGAAGCATAATCAAGGCACCCAATGCCGAAGAACCCGAGGAGAGTTCGACGCCGCGCCTCGTCGCTGTTCGGGCAGCCGAGAGCGCATGGACGACCCGCCACGCCCCGGCCAAGTCGGTGTGGATGTCGGCACTCAAGTGCTCGCCACTCGGTGGTGAAATCCCGATGCGTAGCACTGCCTGCCCCGCTATCGCCCTACTGGACACGATCGCAACTGTCCGACCCTCGGCCACCAGTGCCGAGAGAGCTTCGCGCAGGCCGGCTTCGGGAGTCGACGGCGCCGGATAGAGCTCGTCGAATCCGCTTCGCAGTGATCCGAGCCCGTCGTCGTCGATCGTGGCCGCTGCGACTCCGCTCGCGCGTATCTCACCTATCAGTGATTCCGCCAACCCTTTTCGCACCGGTCTTACGACAACTTCGGCGCCGTCGATGCGGTGTCTTCCGACCCCGAGCGAGCCGGCGTCAAGCGCTTCCCTGGCATGTGCCCACACCACGACGCGGTCCGACTCGGACACCTCTCGTATGTCGGAAACCCGGAGCGCGTCGTCGAAAAGGACACTCGGATCGACGAGGACGGTATCGACACGATCGAGCATGCGTAGAGCCGCGGGGTCCGAAACGGCGACGTGGTGCGTCCGCCACAGACCGTATGACAAACCAGCAGCGAACGATTCGCGTGACATCCGAAGCGGCCGCGGCGCCGAAACCTTGATGCTCGTCGCAACGGTGTCACCGCCGGCAGACACGGTAGCCAGTGCAGCCCCAGCCGCCAGCTGAACCCCAGCGATCCTGTCGGCATAACGCTCCCCCGGACCACTCGGGTCACGCCTCGTGGAAGCACCCCGACCGCCAGATTCGAATGGCCACACCCGACGAGAGTTTCGCGCCGCCAGAGTTTCGCGTAGCAGCATCGTCCGCAGCCCGAAATCCACACCCAATGACGCAGGCGCATAGGTCAGAACATCCGCGAACGACGTCGCCGACTCCAATGCGAAGTCGGTGAGCGAACGGCCAAGGCGCTGTTCGATTCGCCGACGCACCCGGGGTTGATAATTGATCGCTGACACCGCCGCCGAGACATAGGCGGAACCCGGCATTCGCGGGGCACGAAGAATCGATCCCGCTGCTGCAGGAATCATCCCGACGCCCGCCAGCGCAAGAGTGCCGGTCCGCAGCGCCACGTCGCTGACAGCGGTTCGCGGAATCGTCGAACCACCGACCAACGCCAGACCCGACAACGCCAGGCGCGGCGGCAAAGTTGCCACCGACACCGCACGCCGGGCCATCGCTGAGAACATCAGTGAGTGGATCGAGTGTGCGAAGAACTGTGAGTTCGATCCTGCGACCGACTGGCCGCCTTGTGGGAGTTTCCGCTCGATTCCTTCTTTGCCGGTTCCGTCTTGGTCGCGCGCCCAACCGCCTTGACCGCACGATCGGGCCGCGCGCTCTTGCGATCCCATTCGTGAAGTACCAGGGCCGTGCCGCCGACCGCCAAGAGCACCGGCCACTCCACCAATCCCGCCGCGCCGACGGCGGCCATCGTGAGAACCACGGTCGGCGTCGAGGAACTACCCGCACGAATTCCGTCTCGGACGCCCTCCGCCGTTCCGCGTATCCCGCCCGTCACTCCACCGATCACTCCACCACCGACGGCTCCAGCCACCGTCGTCGTTGCGTCTGCCACACCACGAACGACGCGGGTGGCTTCGTCGACAATCATCATCGGACGCTCCTATCAGCAGTCCATCGAAGAATTCAGTATTTGAGGCCATACCCAACACCGACGGCGGCAATCACGATCCGATACATTTTTCGGCGAACCTGGCGAGGGCGCGCCATCGTCAGCGCCGTGAGAGGGTACGGTGCGGGATGCAGCGACCACCTTCATCGACGGGAGTTCCACACAGTGGCGATCATCGGAAATTCGGACCTCGACATCTTCCGACTTAGCTTGGGCGGCAACCCTTTCGGATGGACAGCAGACGAGAAGACGTCCTTCGAGATCCTCGACTCGTTCGCCGAAGCCGGTGCAAACTTCATCGACACCTCCGACTCGTACACGGCGTCGGCTCCCGGCAATTCCGGCGGGGAATCCGAAACGATCATCGGGAAATGGATCACCGATCGGGGACTGCAGAACGACATCGTCGTCGCCACCAAGGTGGGTAGCCATCCCGATTTCAAGGGACTGAAGGCCGACAACATCGCGGCCGCAGCTGAGGCGTCGCTGCAGCGCCTGCAGACGGACTGCATCGATCTGTACTACGCACATTTCGACGACCCGCAGACTCCGCTCGAGGAAACTCTCGAAGCCTTCAATGCGTTGGTCGTCGCGGGCAAGGTTCGCTATCTCGGAATCTCCAACTACAGCCCCGACCGCGTCCGGGAGTGGCTGCGGATCACCGAGGAGAACGGTTACGCCGCGCCCATCGCGCTGCAACCGCACTACAACCTGGTGCACCGCAAGTCGTACGAACCCGAACTCGCGCAGATCGCCACCGACAACAACATCAGCGTCTTCCCGTACTTCGCTCTCGCTTCCGGCTTCCTGACCGGAAAGTACAAGACCCGCGCGGACATCGAAGGCAGCTCCCGCGAACGACTGACCGCCGGATACTTCAGCGACGCCGGACTCGACGTCGTCGCGGAACTGGCAACAATCGCGCAGGCACACGACAGCGAGATCTCGACCGTCGCGCTGGCCTGGCTGCTGACTCGACCGGGCATCACCGCACCGATCGCGAGCGTCAGCCGGCCGGAGCAACTCCCGGCGCTACTGGACGCCCCGAATCTGGTGCTGTCGTCGAATGAACTGGACACTCTCGAACGGGTGTCGGCGGCAGTCGGCGCCTGAAATCAGGCAGTTTTGAGATGAGCGCCGAGGGCCGTGTTGTTGATCGTCCAAAACGACCAGCCGTCATGGCTCTCGGTGTCGCCTGAAATGTGACCGGTCACGGCATTGGCGGCCGCGGTCGGATCAGGGAATCGGCGGCCTTCCATCGGTCCGCGCATGATCTCGACGACCTCGGTGCTTTCGTCGAAGCGTCCGACCCAGCGGTATCCATGGCAATCAGCCGTCATCTCGAGGCGATTGTCGACAACTTCGATCTCCTCGACACCGCTGGCGCGACGCTTCTTCGCGGCGACCGGCGACGTCTTGCGCTTGGTCGCAACCGGGGCCTCCACGTAAATGCTCGGATCCTTGACCGCGGCCAGGCCCAGCGCATCCCAACGATCGTGACCGTGTACGACGCGTCCGCGCGGAATCGCGTGATGTCCGGTGCGATTGCGTCCGGGGCTGTCCATGATCCACAGGTCGACCTCGGCACGGATGTCGTCCGCGACCTCGTTGGAGGGCAGCATGAAGAACTCGTGCGGGTCTGCAGCCAGGTCGACGAACACCCAGAACTCGGAGCGCGTGTCGTCGCTCTCGAGCGACTCGTCCTGACGCCTGGCCTGCCAGTCACCGTCGAGCTTGGAACGCACTCGGACGATTCGGCTGATGCCGTCTGCGCCCGTCACCTCGACGGGATTACGACGTGAGTGCGTGAGGCGGACAGCCTTGCCCCCACGCTGCGTAGCTTCGGAAATGAACGCATTGATGCCGCGGCTTGCGGTGTCTTCCATGATCGACCTGTCTCGAGCGGGTACGCCCGCATCACCGGATCGGCATCGGGGTCGAGCAAAGAGCGAATTCTCGGCCTGTTCTTCGATCGTGCGGCCGGTCAGTACCTTCGACCTTACAGCTCCGGCGACAGCCTGACTACGGCGCCCGACGCTCGTTCCCGGAGGTCAGCAGTGCAATGTCCCCGTAAAGAGCCGCCCGGTGAGCGAACATCAGTTCTTCCACACCGTCGAATTGATCCCCGACGTAGTGCGTGTTGGCAGCCGAAAGTTCACGTGAACCAGAGCGCGCGAGTAGGTCGTCGATCCGGCTGTCGAGGCTCGCTGCATGCGCAACCGCGCGCTGCGAACTCAACTGATCCTCGGCCCGTGCGACCAGGTCACCGATCCGCGCGAGCGCCGCGACGCGCTCGACCAGCTGGTCCCAGACCGTGCCGAGTGCTTCCCTTCGCGAAGCGATTCCGGCTCGGGTTCCCTCGTCGCGTGCCAGCGCAGCCGCGTCGTCCAGCTCTGCGAGTATCGAACGCAGCGCGACGGTATCGACCGCGATCTGCGTGATCTCGTCTGCCAAGTCCAGTTGATTACGTTGAATGACGAAGTGATCGGAATGCCACGCGCTGGAACTCTCGATCCGGTCGAAAAGATTCCCGGCGAGGTAAAGCAGTGCGTCGTACTCACCGGCGCGTCCTTCGGGTTCGGAATCGACCAGTCCGTCGAGGACTTCCGCGATGCGTCTTCCGGCATCGGCGATGACACCGGTTCCCTGGACCTTCCCGAACTGGGCGGCGAGTTTGTCGAGTGCTGCGTTTCCACTGCTGGCCACGACACCGAGACCCACCGGCAGCTTGGCTGGAACCGGCGTACAGGTGAGACCGGCAAAGAGAGCCTCGCGCTGCTCGACGTCGAGATGGAGACCGTCGCGGCGGTCCTTGCGGATGGCACGGACACTGCTCGCGAAGTGACGATTGGAATGCACGATCGCCGATCGCATCGACTGAACGCGCTTGTCCAGCGTCTGCACCCGCCGTTCGAGGACAACCTGAACGGGACCGATGCGTGTCGCGAGCAGTCGACGCCTGGTGCGGGCCAGCTCGTCGGTGAGATACCTCAACTCCGAAAAGCCGCCGATCTCCGGGAACGAACGTCCGACACCGCGCCGGTTCGCCAGGATCGACCGCGTCGACTCGTCCGCATAGCCGCCGGCGATCAGCAGTGCGACATCGTCGGACAACTCCGGCCGGTTCGACTCGACGGTCCCCGCCGCACACCACTCCCTGACTCGGGTGGAGATGAGCGTTCGCCGTTCGGTCACCGACGCCACGACAAAGACGTCGCCATTTCCGTCTGCCATCTCACGGCCATCCGTCATCTCACGCCTCCTGCTGGGTGCCGGTTACCACTGTTCCAGAATCTGCCGACACGCGCCCGACCCCTGCTCCCGAAGCCGACGCACCTCTGCCATACCGTAGGCGGGTGACCTCCCTGCGATCAGACGCGCAAGCAGGTCACTCGCGCGCACCGCGGACTCCTCCAGCGGTTCAACCACTACTTCCCGATCTCGCGATCGAACAACTCCAGTCGTTGTTGCAGGTACGTTCCTGGACTCTCGCGGAATGGTTCGCGATGGCCGACCAACGCGGATTCCTCGCGCCCGCGGCCAGTGTTCCGCTCTTCATGGAAGCCGCGCTGAAGTATCCCGAGCACCGCGAGGCGCTCCTTCGCCTCGCCGGTCGACGCGGGCAGTACCTGGCGGAGCAGAATCCCGATTGGGCCCAATTGCGGCGGATCGGGTCACGCCGGGACGAACTGTGGCTATCGCCCGATCCGAACGACCGTACGGCCTGGTTCGATTACATACGTACGGTCGACCCGGAACTGGCGAGCGAGGAGCTCGAGATCGCCTGGGACGACGAGCCCACCGCAAACCGCCTGCACTTCCTCGATCACCTCGAGGTCGGACTGGGTGAACACGATCACACCCTCCTCGAGCGTGCACTCGACGATCCAGCCGTGCGGGTTCGTGAGCGTGCAATTCAACTACTACGGCAACTCCCCCGATCTCCTTTTGCCTCTCGCATGGTCACTCGGGCTAAGTCGTGGGTCCGGCTCGAGACGAAGCCGTTGCGACCGCGCCTTGCCGTCCGGTTGCCAGGCTCGCTCGACGACCTCGCATTTCGTGACGGCATCGAAGACGTCCACTACAAGAACAAAGGCATCCGGCGCTGGTGGTTACGGCAAGTCGTGACCGCCACTCCACTGACGCTGTGGGAATCGATGGCCGGTTCGCCACGCGAGGCCCTCACCATCCCCATCGAGAAGCAATGGCGCACCGTGATGATCGAATCATGGACTGCCGCAACAGTTCTTCAGAAGAACACAGCGTGGGCGTCGGCATTTCTGGAGCGGGACGGGCGCACGACCGACCGGAGAATCGTCGCCATCGCGGACCCACGCGAGCGCGTCGAATACATCGTTGCCGGCCACGCGGACGAATACCTTCTGGGCGTCGACGGCAGCGCACTACTCGACGGCATCGACCGTCCATGGCCCCTGGCCGTCGCCGAAAAGTTGTTGAACGCCTTGGAGAACGAAGCGATGGAGCATGCTGCGACGGGTGAGGACTTGGGCATTCACTCGCGACACAGTCACTTTTCCACTCTGCGAAGCGTGCAGGCGCGCTTCCCTTTCGACGCCGTACCGCTTCTGCAGGACGCGGCGGCACGAACGAGTGACCCCGGGTGGCAACAAGCATTCACCGACAGCGCCGTCAACATCGAGCAGCGTCAACTCCGCTTGGACGTTCTACGTAATCACCACTGAACGACGAAGGGGCCGCATCCCTCGAACGGAATGCGGCCCCTCTGTCGATCGTGAAAGATCAGACCACGCTGACCATCTCGTGATCAGCCACACCGGCGGCCAACACCCGAAGGTGATCTTCGGTGCTGCCGAGGGTGTGCTCGATGGCGACGAGTCGGCTCACGTAGTGACCCACCGGGTACTCCGCGGTCATACCGATGCCACCGTGCATCTGGATCGCTTCCTGGCCGATGAGCCGAGCCGAACGCCCGATCTGTAACTTCACCCGCGAAGCGATCACCGGATCGACGACGCCGTCGGCAAGGGACATCGTTGCGTAGAGACTCATGCTGCGCGCTAACTCGAGCGAGACGTACAGGTCGGCGGCGCGGTGCGTCAGCGTCTGGAACTTCGCGAGCGGAACTCCGAATTGCTTACGCGTCTTGAGGTATTCGGTGGTCAGGCGTAGCGCCTCTTCCATCGCTCCGACAGCCTCGGCACACAGCGCGGCCTGCTCACGGATCTGTGCGGCTTGGATCAGAGCAGAAGCGTCACCGCCCTCACCGAGTGCTTCGGCCGGAGTATCGGTGAACTCGATCTGCGCCCCACGCAACCCGTCGTGAGTGGCATAGGACTTGCGTACCAGGCCGGAGGCATCGCTCTTGACGAGGAACAGTCCGACGCCACCGCCGGGGAGCGCAGCGCTCACGACCAGGATGTCCGCAGTCGCACCGTGGCCAACGGGATTCTTGATACCGGTGATGGTCCAGCCGCCGTTGACCTGCGCCGCCGCGGTGGCCCGTTCTGTTGCCGGCCAACGGATTCCGGGTTCCTGATCGGCGAACGCGAGGAACGTGGTGCCCTCGGCCACTCCGGGAAGAATCGACGAGCGCTGCTCTGCGCTGCCGCCTTCGGAGATAAGCCCGCCCGGCGTCACGACCGCGTCGAGTAACGGTTCGGGGGCCAAGCGTCGACCGATCTCGGTCATGACCGCACCGATTTCCACCGGGCCCGCGTCCATGCCGCCGTCGTCCTCGGAGAACGTCAGGCCGAGCAAGCCGACCTCGGCCAACTGCTTCCAGACCTGCGGACTCCACCCTGGATCGGAGTCGATGATCGCGTTGCGCTTTTCGGCGTCGTAGCTACGCGAGAGGAGGTCCTTGGTGGTGTCGCGGAGAAGCTTCTGTTCGTCGTTCAGTTCGAAGTCCATGCCACGCCTCACAATCCGAGGATCGAGGAGGCGATGATGCTGCGCTGCACTTCGCTCGATCCGCTGTAGATGGATACCTTGCGGTAGTTCAGGTACGTCGGGGCAGTGTGCTGTGCCCAGCTCGCGGAGGCGATGTCGCTGCCCGCGTCGTACGGCAGTGAATCAGGGCCGGCCACGTCCATCAGCAATTCGACGCTCGCCTGCTGCAATTCGGAGCCACGAAGCTTGAGCAGTGACGACGCCGGGTTCGGCTGGCCGTCAGCGGAACTGGCGACCACCCGGAGCTGAGTGAGCTCGAGGGCAAGCAATTCGCTTTCGAGTTCGGCGAGGCGAGCAGCGAAGAGCGGATCTTCGAGCAGGGTCCCGTTACCGACCTTGACCTCGGCAGCGCGGGCCTTGGCCTGGGCCAGACGAACCTTCGAGAAACCGACGCGGGTGACACCGGTGCGCTCGTTGCCGAGCAGGAACTTGGCGTAGCCCCAGCCCTGGTTCTCTTCACCGACCAGGTTCTCTCCCGGAACGCGGACGTCCTCGAAGAACACTTCGTTGACCTCGTAGCCGCCGTCGATCAGCTTGATCGGGCGGACCGTGACTCCAGGCGTCTTCAGGTCTACGAGGATGAACGAGATACCTGCCTGGCGCTTCGGCGCATCGGGATTGGTACGCACGAGGCAGAAGATCCAGTCGGCGTACTGTCCCAGCGTCGTCCAGGTCTTCTGACCGTTGATGACCCAGTCGTCGCCGTCGCGGACCGCGCGGGTCTTGAGCGAAGCGAGGTCGGAGCCGGCCTCGGGTTCGGAGAATCCCTGGCACCACCAGATGTCGAGGTTCGCGGTCGCGGGAAGGAACTTCTCCTTCTGCTCCTGCGAGCCGAAGGCTGCGATGACCGGACCGACCATGTTGGCGTTGAACGCCAACGGTTCGGGGACCGACGCTAGCTGAAGTTCGTCGAGCCAGATGTTGTGCTGGACCGGGGTCCAGTCCTTGCCGCCCCACTCGACCGGCCAGTGCGGTACCGCCAGACCGTGAGCGTTGAGGATCTGCTGCGCCTCGACCATACGGTCGCGCCCCAATTCCTCGCCGTGGGCGTACGCCTCCCTGATGTCCGCGGGGATTTGCGTACGGAAGAACGTCCGCATCTCGTCGCGGAACGCTAGTTCCTCGTCGGTCAATGCCAGGTTCATCGGGATTCCTTCGCACTCGAAACCGGATTCATGTTCGGTTCGACCGTACCCCGACGACACTGGAGGCGGAACAGGTACCGCGAAAGACGGCACTCGGAACCGAGCTACTACACGGTTTTGAGGACCAACAGGTAACCCCCACCCGCGGCGTCGATGCTCGTTTCCACGTTCAGCGACGGAGCCAAACGTGACAACCGGTCGATCAGCCAGTCCGACGCTTCCTGGGCGTCGTCCTTGCCGGGGCAGCGAGCGACGGCGACGCGGCCACCCTTGCGCTCGAGTTGCTCCACGACCCCGATGATCGGAGCGGGATCCACGACGAACAGCCGATCCGGCCATTCCACAACAGGTTTGACCGCACCCTTCTTGGTGTTGCATGCGCGGTGCGCCAAGCGTTCGACGCCACCTTTGGTCTTGCCACCCTTTTTCGCGGTGTTGATGCTGTCGATGCTCGGGCCGCGCGGATCATTGACGGACATGTCGGGATCGACCGGTTCGTCACACAGCCAGCAGCGCCAGGATTCACGTTCGCCGACTTCTTGAAGGGTGCTCATGTGGCAACGGTACCGTGCGCACTTTCGGCTGCTTCCGCTACCAAAAGTGCGCACGGGGCCGAAGGCCCTACATGTCTGCAATCGCCTCCAGTGGCTTCGTCTTGGCCGCTCGGTTGGCCGGCCACAGCGCCGCCAAGACACCGACCACACCCGAGCCGATCAGCATTCCGATCACCTGACCCCACGGGATCGTGATCTTGTCGAGGCCCTGATCCGCGAGAGTGCTCACGAAGGCCCAACCGAACGCGATGCCGAGAACAACTCCGACCGCCGCGCCGTACACCGCGATGAGCACCGACTCGAGGTAGATCGTGCGTCGCATCTGTCCGCGCTGCATGCCGACGGCTCGCAGCATTCCGATTTCTCGTCGCCGCTCGACCACCGACAGTGCCAAGGTGTTGATGATGCCCAGGATTGCGATCACGACCGCGAGTGCAAGCAGTCCGTAGAGGATCGCCAACAAGGTGTTGATCTGCTGGCCCTGAGTTCCCTTGAACTCCTCACGATCCTGCACCTGGACGACGACGTACTTCTCCGTGGCCGTTTCGAGCTCGGATCGCAGCGTAGTCAGATCCGCACCAGGCTTCGCCTTCACCAGCACCACGAAGTCCGGGAGACTCTCGGCGGGCATCAGCTTCCGGTACGCCTCGTCGGAGACGATCCACGAGCCGATCAGCTGGTTGTCCTCGAACACTCCCGCGACAACGGTCTGGTACTCGACGCCGCCCGGGCCGGTCAACGTCTGGGTCGAGCCGACAGTCCAGCCCTTGTCATCCGCAGTCGACTTCGAGACGAGCATGTTGTTGCCGGTCAGATCGACCGTGCCCTCGAGGATCTTGTACTCGAGCACGCCTTCGATCGGTCCGTCGAACGAAGCGCCTTGCTCGTCCTCGCCGTCGACCTTCGCGCGCACCCCGTGCAAGGACGTCGCGCTCTGTACGTCGGGTACCTGCCGGACCGCGTCGGCCGCACCTCGCGGCACACCGATCGCGTTGGGACCGGTCAGGATGTAGTCGGCCGAGACACCCACGTCCACAAGAGCATTGATGCTCGCCTTGGCCGAAGAACCGAACACTCCGATGACCGTCACCAGCATCAGACCGAGAGTCAGCGCGAATGCCGTTGCGGCCGTGCGGCGAGGATTACGCACCGCATTGGTACGAGCCAATCGCCCGATGGCGCCGAACGGCTTGGCGAACACGGCACCGAGCGCGCCGACGATCGGCCGCGACAGCGCCGGAGCCCCGAGAAGAACCGCGATAATCAACGAGAATGCACCGAGCCCGACGATCAGCGCCGCGCCGCCGCCGGTACCGCGAGAGCCGAACACGAGCAGTGCCACACCGATCACGCCGAGAATCGCACCGATCAACGTCCGCACTCGCAGTGAGTCACCGGTGGAGGCGAACTCCTCACGCATGGCCGCTACCGGCGGGATCTTCGACGCACGACGAGCCGGGGCGTAAGCGCTGAGCGTCGTGACGACGACGCCGACCACCAACGCGACGATGATCGTGCGGGCACCCACCTGGAGCGGGCCTTCCGGCAGACCGACGTCGAATGTGTTGAGCAGACTGCGCAATCCGTAGGCGAGACCGATACCGCCGAGCAGACCGATGATGCTGCCGATGAGTCCGACCACGAGCGCCTCGGTGACCACCGAACGGCCGACCTGCGCTCGGCTCGCACCGATCGCACGCAACAGCGCCAGCTCACGAAGACGCTGCGCCACGATCATCGAGAAGGTGTTGTAGATGATGAACGTTCCGACGAGCAGAGCAATCGCGCCGAACGCCAACAGGAAGTAGTTGATGAAGCTCAGCGCCGAGTCGACCTCGGCCTTGGTCTCCTCACGAACCTGGTCGCCGGTCTGCACCTTGAGATCGGGGAAAACCTGCTCGACGCGTTGCTGCAGTTCCGTCTGCGACACCCCGTCGCCCGCGACGTCGATGTACTCGACGTGTTGGCCGTCGGTGAAGAGTCCACGGGCTTGCTCGTCGGTGAAGAGCGCGCCGATGAACCCGCCGGTGTCACTGCCCGCCCCCTCGTAGATGCCGGACAACGTCACGTCCACGATTCCGCGGGCCGGTGCCAGAACCTTGGCGGAGTCCCCCACCTTCAGTCCGGCTCGCTCGGCGGCGCTGGTGTTCAGCGCGACCTGACCGGTCTGCGTCGGAGGCGCGCCCTCGACGAAGGTGTCGGGTTCGGCAATCGCCTGGCCCGGCGGTAGGTAGGACTGCCCGATACTCGGCGCGCCGCCGGTCTGAACAGCGCCGCCGTCTGCGTTGATCAGGACGATCTGTCCACTGACGGCCGGGGCTACCGCTCGGACGCCGTCGACTGCGGCAAGTTTGTCGACATCCTCGACCGGAACGCCACTGGTGTTGCGCTCTTCCATCGATACCCGGACGTCGACGCCCTGGGCGGTGTTCTCGAAGATCGAATCGAAAGTCTTCTGGAGGGTGTCCGTGAAAACGAACGACCCCGCGACAAAGGCCGTGCCAAGCACCACGGACAGAACCGTCAGCGCAAGTCGCACCTTGTGTGCCGCCAAGTTGCGCAGGGAAACCTTGCGTATCGGCGAGTTGCTTACCGAAGCCATGTGCTCAAGCCCCGGCTTCCACGTTCACGACCGCCTGCGGAGCGTCCAGACGCTTCATCCGGTCGAGGACCGAATCCGCCGTAGGCTCGCGCAATTCGTCGACGATCTTGCCGTCCGCGAGGAATACCACCCGATCGGCATACGCTGCTGCCCGCGGATCGTGTGTCACGATCACCACTGTCTGGTTGAACTCGTCGACAGCCGCCCGCAGGATCGAGAGCACCTCCCCGGACGACTTCGAATCGAGGTTTCCGGTCGGCTCGTCGCCGAAGATGATCTCCGGCTGACCCGCCAGCGCACGCGCGCACGCCACACGCTGCTGCTGACCACCCGAGAGCTCTCCTGGCCGGTGATCGAGCCGATCTCCGAGACCCAGCTTGGTCAGGACGCTGTTCAGCCAGGTCGGATCCGCTTTGCGTCCCGCGATGTCGAGCGGCAGCGTGATGTTCTCGAGCGCAGTCAGCGTCGGCACCAGGTTGAAAGCCTGGAAAACGAAACCGATGCGATCGCGTCGCAGTTGGGTCATCTGTTTGTCGGAAAGCGTCGTGAGTTCCGTGTCGCCGATGAGAACAGAACCCGAACTGGCGGAATCCAGACCGGCGAGGCAATGCATCAGCGTCGACTTGCCGGAGCCGGACGGGCCCATGATCGCCGTGAACTCACCGCGGGCGAAATCTGCGGACACCGAACTGAGTGCGTGCACCTGGGTATCTCCGGTGCCGTAGGTCTTGGACAGGCCGACTGCGCGGGCCGCGACATCCTGGGCGTGCGAACTCATGATCGCCTTTCCTGTTCACTTCGGTACTACTTGTGGGCGTGACGGGCGCCCGTGAAAACACGGACGCCCGCAATGGTTGGTTCCATCCTGTCGGGTGTCGGGCGCGCTCGCCATCGGGGACCACCCTGATATCTGCAGCCGAGCCGGTCAGGGTCGCGGGAATGTGCTCTCTCTGCTTGTGCGCATTGACGAGAAACAGCGATACGAAGACCGGGCGCACATTAACCTTGTGACACCAATCACACGAGAGAGGCGGCCGAATGTCCGACGCCACCGCTGGAATCATTTTCGATCGGCTAGAGCACTGGGCGACGGTCAAGCCTGATCAAGCAGCGATGACCTTCCAAGGGACCGAATACACGTGGGCCCAGTGGCGAGACCGCATCTTGCGTATCGCCGCCGCCCTCGCTGAATCCGGCATCGGCGCCGGCGACACTGTCGCGTTCGTCGACAAGAATCATCTGTCCTGCCTCGAAGTCACCTACGCCGCCTCACTGCTCGGCGCCGCGAATGTCATTCCCAACTGGCGACTTTCGGGCGAAGAGCTGGATTACGTCCTCGCGGACTGTGGCGCTCGCATTCTGTTTGTCGGCAGCGAACTACTCCCCCAGATCGTCGCCATGCGCGACCGCTTGACGGCCGTCGAATCGATCTTCGCCGTCGGCGGGGAACACGACGAGTTCGAACCGTGGATCGACGAGGTCGCACCGCTGCACTCCCGCCCCGAGGTGAGCCCCGATGCCACCGCTCTGGTTCTCTACAGTTCCGGGACGACCGGTCGCCCCAAAGGCGTACAGCTCACGCATCGAAACCTGTTCGCGCACAGCAACAATGTGCTCGAAATCCTGCCGGCCCACGAGGATCACCGATTCTTGATCGCGATGCCGATGTTCCACGTCGGCGGAACGTGCTACGCCATCATGGCAATTCACACGGGAGGGCGCTGTTACTTCACGAGAGAAGCCGACGGACCGTCGATCTTCGCCGGTCTCGCCGCCGGAGCCAACATCGCCTTTCTCGTCCCACCGGTCATTGCCGGAGTCCTGGCCGCAGGCGAGCAGGCCGTCGCCGCCTTCAAGGCATTCAAACGCATTACCTACGGCGCCGCCCCCATGCCCCTTCCGTTGTTGCGAGCAGCACTCGCGGCTTGGCCAGACACCGAATTCGTCCAGGTCTACGGCATGACCGAAATGGCAGGTGTCATTACCGCGTTGATGCCGGACGTTCACCGCGACGAGTCGCAGGTCGAGCGCATGGCATCAGCAGGCACGGCGATCCCCGGCGTCGAGATGCGTGTGGTGGACCCCGTCACGCTCGAGGACGTGCCCACCGGAACAACCGGCGAACTGTGGTGGCGATCCGAACAGTGCACCCCCGGATACCTGGGCAAGCCCGAGGCGACGGCCGAAACGATTACCGCAGATGGGTGGCTGCGTAGCGGCGACATGGGCCGCGCCGACTCCGACGGCTTCGTCTTCATCGAGGACCGCCTCAAGGACATGATCATCACCGGCGGCGAGAACGTCTACTCCCCCGAGATCGAACGAGTACTGGTGGAGCATCCGGCAATCGCCGAGGTCGCGGTCATCGGCGTTCCCGACGACCGTTGGGGTGAAACCGTCAAGGCAGTCGTGGTTCTCACTGCCGAAGCGCAGATCGACGAAGCCGAACTGATCACCTACACACAGGAACGCCTCGCAAAGTTCAAGTGCCCGACCAGTATCGACGTCGTCGAGATCCTTCCCCGCAATCCCACCGGAAAGATCCTCAAGCGCGACCTCCGCAAACCGTACTGGGACAACCGCGAACACAAACTGGTCTGAGTTCGCGTGCTGTAATGGGGCGGTGACTTCGCGCCGCCCCACCACACCCAGTCCGACCGATCCGTGCCCGTGCGGCAGCGGCAACGCGTTGGCCGAATGCTGCGGAAAGTACATCAGCGGTGAAGCGCACGCACCGACTGCCGAAACCCTGATGCGTTCGCGTTACACGGCCTTCGCTGTGATGGACGACGAATATCTCACGCAGACTTGGCATCCCGACCATCGCCCCACCGAACTCGATCTCGACCCCGACCAGACATGGCTCCGGTTGGAGATCCTGGACACCGAACGGGGCGGGCTGTTCGATTCCGACGGCGTCGTGGAATTTCGCGCTCACTACACATTCGGGCGCGAACGGGGAATGCTCCACGAACGCAGTCGATTTGCGCGAACCGAAGGCAAGTGGCTCTACGTCGACGGCGATATCGGTTAGGTAACTGCGGGCACCGCCGCCGCGGATCCCGATAACGCGAGCCCTACGATCGAGTCATGACAACGAACCGGACGAGATCATTTGCCGCTGTCGCTGCCATCGCAGTGGGCGTGAGCCTGACTGCCTGTTCGCAGGACGCGGAGACCACTCCCACGGCAGCCACCTCGGCCGTCACCTCGACCTCGAGTGCAGCAGCGTCGACCACAGAACCAGTCCCGACGGACAGCTCCGACAAGACGTCGGCTGCGGGCACCGAATCCAAGCTCACCGTCGTCGACATCCGAGTGGGCGAGCACGACGGATTCGATCGCGTCGTCTACGAAATGGGCGGAACCGGCACACCCGGATGGCGCGTCAAGTACGTCGACGCGGCGACACAGGAAGGCAGCGGTAAGCCCGTGGACATCAAGGGTGCCGCAGTGATCCAGGTCCTGATCGACGGTTCCGCCTACCCCTTCGACAGCGGAGTCGAGCAGTACTCCGGCCCCAACCCGGTCCCCGGCGTCGGCGGAGTCGTGACCGAGGTCAACGGGTCCAACGTCTTCGAGGGAGTCACCCAGTCGTTCATCGGCGTGACCGAGAAGCAGCCGTTCACGGTCACGACGCTCAGCGACCCTCCGCGAGTGGTGGTCGACGTGGCCCGCTGAGGCCGCACTTGACCTGAAGTTTGGTTGAGGTTCTACCTTCGTGTCGTACCGGCCACGTAATCTTCGTGGCCGGCGACCGGAGGGGCGAAGTCATGAGTATGGAAGTCACCGCGTGGAACGCGATGTACAACGCGATGCACGCGCAAGAAGATCGGCGCCCGTTCTCGAAGGCGACACTGAAGCGGATCGCGACGTTCGCAGTTCCACAGAAACGCAACCTCAGCTGGTACCTCGTACTGAGTGTCGTCACTGCTGCGCTTGCCGTGGCAACACCCGTCCTGGCCGGGCGCGTGGTCAACGCGATAGTCGGCGGCGACGCCGTCGACGTGGTCGTCAAACTTGCCGCCCTGATCGCACTGGTTGCACTTCTCGAAGCCGCTCTGGGCCTGTTGACCCGGTGGCTCTCGGCCAGCATCGGCGAAGACCTGATCCTGCATCTGCGCACCACCGTCTTCGATCACGTCCAGAAGATGCCCATCGCGTTCTTCACCAGAACTCGAACCGGAGCACTGGTCAGCCGTCTCAACAACGACGTCATCGGCGCTCAGCGCGCCTTCAGCGACACCTTGTCCGGAGTGGTCAGCAACCTGGTCACCCTGGTGATCACGCTGATCGTCATGCTCGGGATCTCCTGGCAGATCACCGTCCTCGCGCTGCTACTTCTCCCGATCTTCGTCATCCCCGCACGGCGCATGGGCGCAAAACTTGCAGCACTCAATCGTGAAGCAGCCAACCATAATTCGCTCATGAGCACCCAGATGACGGAGCGGTTCTCCGCTCCCGGCGCGACTCTGGTCAAGCTGTTCGGCCGCCCGTCGCAAGAGTCGGCGGAGTTCGCGGTTCGCGCCAGGCGTGTGCGCAACATCGGAGTCCGGACCGCAATGCTGCAGTCCGTCTTCGTCACAGCGCTGACCCTGGTCTCGGCACTTGCTCTTGCCCTCGTCTACGGACTCGGCGGCTTCTACGCGCTGCGCGGACAATTGGACGCAGGCGCCGTCGTGGCGATGGCACTGTTGTTGACGCGGCTGTACTCACCGTTGACCGCACTGGCCAGCGCCCGGGTCGATGTCATGAGCGCCCTGGTCAGCTTCGAGCGGGTATTCGAGATTCTCGATCTGGCGCCGCTCATCACCGAGAAGCCCGATGCACGCACGGTGCCGCAGGGCCCGGTGTCCGTCGAGTTCAAGAACGTCACTTTTGCTTACCCGTCTGCCGACAAGGTGTCACTAGCTTCTCTGGAGGAAGTCGCGATCCTCGACACCCGCGGCGGCGAGGACGTGTTGCACGACCTGTCTTTCCGCACGGAAGCAGGGCAGATGGTCGCCCTGGTCGGCACGTCCGGCGCCGGAAAGTCGACCGTGGCGCAGATGATTCCGCGCCTCTACGACATCGACTCCGGTTCGGTCGAGTTGGGCGGCGTCGACGTCCGCGACCTCAGTGCCGATTCCATCCGCGAGACCGTCGGCATGGTCACGCAGGACGGGCACCTGTTCCACGAGAGCCTTCGATCCAACCTGCTCCTTGCGCGACCGGATGCCACCGAAGAAGATCTGCGCGAGGTTCTGGAGCGAGCACGGCTCACCGACCTGGTTGCGTCGCTGCCCGACGGACTGGAGACCGTGGTGGGTGAACGCGGTTACCGCCTCTCGGGCGGCGAGCGTCAACGCCTGACCATCGCACGACTGCTCCTGGCCCAGCCTCGCGTCGTCATCCTGGACGAGGCCACCGCGCATCTCGACTCGACGTCGGAAGCCGCGGTTCAGGAAGCACTCGGCGAAGCACTCGCCGGGCGGACTGCGGTGGTGATCGCTCACCGGTTGTCGACGATCCGTTCCGCCGACCTGATCCTTGTCGTCGAAGCAGGCCAGATCGTCGAGCGCGGCAACCATGAGGAACTGCTCGCGCGCGGTGGCCGCTACGCCGAGTTGTACCGTACGCAGTTCGACACCAACGCCCGGAAGAACGGCGCCCTCGCACCGACGCCGATCTGATACCGCGCGGCGCCTTGCCCTCCACACAGAAAACAGGCGCTGTCCTCCTCGCGGAGGGCAGCGCCTGTTTCAGTCTTTATGTCAGTCGTTGAAGCTGTAGGTCAGTCGTTGTAGCGATCGCGTCCGCCACCGCGGCGGTCGTCACGTCCACCGCGATCGTCCCGGCCACCACGGTCGCCACGGCCACTCGGACGTCCCTGCGGCGGGCCGAAATCAGGCTGCAACTGGATCAGGACGCCGGAGATGCGTGTGCGACGCAAAGCTTCGAGAGTCTCGTTGGAGAGGTCGGCCGGCAGCTCGACGATGCTGTGATCCGGGCGAATGCTGATGTGCCCGAAGTCGCTTCGACGAAGTCCACCCTCGTTGGCGATGGCACCGACGATGGCACCCGGAACGACGCGGTGACGCTTGCCGACTGCAATGCGGTATGCAGCCAACTCCTGGCCCTCGGGTCCACGCGAGCGAGGAGCCGGGCCGTCGTCGAAACGACGAGGGGGACGCGGTTCACGCGGCTCGCGCTCACGACGCGGCGGTGCCGGCGGCTCGGGAGAAAGCAAGAATGCTTCGCCGTCGCGCGACTGCAATGCCAGAGCGGCAGCGATGTCGATGAGCGGAACATCGTGTTCCTGGTCGTAGTCCTCGATCATCTTGCGGAACATCGCGAGATTCTCCGAGGCCAGGCTCTCGGTGATGGAGTCACCGAACTTGGCCACGCGCTGGGCGTTGACGTCGTCGACACTGGGAAGCTGCATCTCCGCAAGCGGCTGACGCGTCGCCTTCTCGATGGACTTGAGCAGATGACGCTCACGCGGAGCGACGAACAGCAACGCGTCACCCTGACGACCGGCGCGGCCGGTACGACCGATGCGGTGAACGTACGACTCCGTGTCATGCGGGATGTCGTAGTTGACGACGTGGGAGATTCGATCGACGTCGAGGCCTCGAGCGGCAACGTCGGTCGCGACAAGGATGTCGAGGGCGCCGTTCTTGAGCTGACCGATGGTCCGCTCACGCTGTGCCTGGACGATGTCGCCGTTGATCGCGGCGGCCGAGTGCCCGCGGGCCCGCAGCTTCTCCGCCAGGTCTTCGGTGGCCTGCTTGGTACGGACGAAGATGATCATCGCCTCGAATGCCTCGACCTCGAGGACTCGGGTCAGTGCATCGAGCTTGCGCTGATGAGCAACCTGAATGTAGCGCTGCGTGATGTTCGAGGCGGTCGACGTCTTGGACTTGACGGTGATCTCGACCGGATTGTTCAGGTACTGCTTCGAGATCCGGCGAATCGAGCCGGGCATCGTTGCGGAGAACAGGGCGACCTGCTTGTCGCCGGGGGTGTCGCGGAGGATGCGCTCGACGTCCTCCTGGAACCCCATCTTGAGCATCTCGTCGGCCTCGTCGAGAACGAGGTACTTGAGATTGGTCAGATCCAGGGTGCCCTTTTCGAGATGGTCGATGACACGACCCGGGGTACCGACGACGACGTGTGCGCCGCGGCGCAGGCCCGACAGCTGGACGCCGTAGCTCTGGCCACCGTAGATCGGCAGCACGTTGAGTCCGGGGATGTGCGCGGAGTACTTGCCGAATGCCTCGGCAACCTGAAGCGCCAGCTCACGCGTGGGAGCAAGCACCAGCGCCTGGGTCTGCTTGATCGACGTGTCGATCCGCGACAGGACTGGAACTGCGAAAGCTGCGGTCTTGCCGGTACCGGTCTGTGCGAGACCGACGACGTCCTTGCCTTCGAGCAGCGGCGGAATGGTGGCAGCCTGAATGGGCGAGGGCGACTCGTAGCCCACGTCTGACAGTGCCTTCAGTACCCGATCATCGATGTCGAGGTCGGCAAATGTTGGGGGTTCGGGGTCACGCTCAATATCACTCATTTGACCAGCAGTTTAGCGGATAGAGTATAGACACGACGACATACCGGGGGTGCATTTACGACAGATCCACCCTCCCAGCGGGTTTCGCCTAGCGTATGGAGCATGACCGAAGCCACCGTTGCCACCCCCGCCCAGACCGTTGTCGCGATTGCCCAATTCGCCCCGGGGACGGACAAGAAAGCCAACCTCGAATCACTGCGATCACTGGCTTCCGATGCAGCAGCACGGGGCGCGAAAGTTGTCGTGGCGCCGGAATACTCGATGTTCACCGCACCGAAGACGGATGAACGACTGATCGAGTCCGCGGAGGACCTGGACGGCGAATTCGGTTCGGCATTGGCGGCGGTCGCCGCGGAGTTCGGAATCTTCCTCGTAGCGGGAATGAACGAGCGGATCGACGACGTGAGCAGAATCTCCAACACCCTCGTCGCGATGGACCCGAACGGCGAACTGGTGGCGACCTACCGGAAGCTGCATCTCTACGACGCATTCGGTTACCAGGAGTCGGCCGTGATCCGTGCCGGCGACATCACGGAACCGCAGACATTCGGGTGCGACGGCCTGACCTTCGGCCTCCAGACCTGCTACGACCTGCGCTTCCCGGAAGTCACCCGGCGCATAGTCGACGTCGGCGCGGACATCCTGCTCCTGCCCGCCCAGTGGGTGCCCGGGCCGCTCAAGGAAGACCACTGGACCACTCTCGTACGCGCCCGGGCCATCGAGAACACGATGTACATCGCAGCGGCTGACCAGAGCGCGCGCGGCGGCGCGGGTGCCAGCATGATCGTCGATCCGATGGGCGTCGTGATGTGTTCACTGGGCGAGCAGGTCGGGGTTGCCGCCGCGACTGTTTCGGCCGCTCGCATCGCCGAAGTACGCGAGAAGAATCCCGCTCTCGCGCTGCGGAGGTTCACAGTCTCGTCGCGGTGACCTGCAGCGGGTAGCGTCGAACAGGTCGGGGTTCGAGCTTCTCGAGGACAACGCAGTGACCCAGTATCGGGATCGATCTTCCGCCGGCAAATTTCTGGCCGGGCGGCTCGAGTCTTTGCGTCTCGACAAGCCTGTCGTTCTCGGACTCCCACGCGGCGGAGTACCGGTCGCAGCCGAGGTGGCTGCGGCACTGAACGCTCCGCTGGACATCGTGGTGGTGCGCAAGCTCGGCAGTCCGTACAACCCGGAACTGGCGATGGGCGCCATCGGTGAGGGTGGCGTGCGGGTCCTCAATCACGACGTCATCGCAGCGGTTCGCGTCTCGAAAAGTGAACTCGTCGCCGTCGAACGCGACGAACGAACCGAATTGGAACGGCGAGCGCGGCTCCTGCGCGAGGGACGGACCCCGGTTTCCCTCCACGGACGCACCGCAGTGATCGTCGACGACGGAATGGCCACGGGTGCGAGTGCCGCCGTTGCCTGCCGCTGCGCGCGCACCGCGGGTGCTGCCTCCGTCATCGTCGCTGTCCCAGTTGCCTCCCCTGAAGCAATGAGAGTGATCGCGTGCTCAGCCGATCGGGTCGTCTGCCCCTTCGTTCCTGCCCTGCTGGGCGGCGTCGGTGCTGCATTCGAGGACTTTCATCAACTCAGCGACGACGAAGTGCTGACCTTCCTCGCCTGAGAGGACACCCCTCCAGCCTGAGCGCAGTCCAAGAGATCTCTGAGAATTTGTGATGTGTGCAACATTTCGCTCCTCGGTGCCGATAGCCCAAATGGAACAAAAAGAATTCGGCTTTCTGGAGGAACCGTGACCATCTCGACCGATACCGTCGACGCCGTCGCAGCTGCGTGCCGTGACCGCCTGGGCGACCCTTCCGCCTGGGTTGCGTCAGACGCTTATCGACAGAGCCTCGCCCTGTGCATCATCGAATCCGTTCAGTCCACGTCGGGTCACAGCGAAGTGACCGTCGTAGATCGCTACCTGGCCTACCGGAAAGCCCGCGAAGACAAACCCGTCACGGACGGCGCACGCGAACTACTCCGCACCTTCGAGGAAGCCGGGAGTTCGGACCAGTGGGCAGGCAAGATCGGCTCGTACAAGCGTCGCTACACGGCGACGGGTGTCCCGATCGAGGCACGTCACATCCAACAGGTCGCCGAGAAACTCCATCACTTGCGGATCAACAGCGTCGAGGACCTGCTCTCTGCTGCAGATTCCGACAACGCTCTCGATGCGGTTCACCTTGCCTGGGTGGACGCCTGCGGAGACGGTTCCGAAGTGACCTGGGCACACCTGTTGATGTTGGCCGGAATTCCACACACCGATCTGGGTACCGCTGCCGACACGTTCATCAGCGCAACACTCGGCACCACCGAGTTGCCAGGAGACACCTCGGAGATCCTTGCAGCTACTGCAGAGCAACTCGGAGTGGATCCGGACCGATTGGACTACGCAATTCGCCGGTGGTTGTCCGTGCACGGCCGCATGCTCCAACACGTCGCCTGAGTACCTGTAAACAGGCGGTCACACTAAACTGCAGGTCAGCGCCCGACCAGTTCTACCGAATAGTAACGACAGTGCAAAATGACGACTAATGTGATGCAATGCACATCAGAAATGTCAGTAGTCACTGGAGGGGTCAATAGTGCGCGAGTTCTCAGTTCCACAGTCGTTCTCAATTCCGGAGAACGTATCCATGGCCGACTCCGTGTTCCGTCACGCCGAAGAAGACCCCACATTCGTGCCGTTCAAGAGGCCGTCGAACGGTGGATGGGTCGACGTCACTGCAGCTGAATTCGCGAAGCAGGTCTCCGCAGTTGCCAAGGGCCTGATCGCTTCGGGCGTCGAGCTCGGCGACCGCGTCGCTATCCTGTCAGCAACTCGCTACGAGTGGGTCGTTCTCGACTACGCCATCTGGACTGCCGGCGGATGCACCGTCGCGATCTACGAGACCTCCTCCCCTGATCAGGCGCAGTGGATCCTCGAGGATTCCGCGACAACACTTCTGGTCGTCGAAACGGCCAAGCACGCGGAGACTCACAAGGAAGTCACCGACGGTGCAGAAGCCCTCCGCGAGGTTCTGGTCATCGAGTCAGGTGCTATCGACGAGCTGTCCAGTCGCGGTTCGGCAATCACCGACGAAGAACTGCACACTCGTCGTCACCAGGTCACCGCTGCCTCGCCCGCGACCCTGATCTACACCTCCGGAACCACCGGACGCCCCAAGGGCGTCCAGCTGACGCACTCCAACTTCTACGCCGAGTCCAACGCCTGCCGCCTGGCGATGCCGGAGTCGATGGTCCCCGGCAAGAAGACGCTGATGTTCCTGCCGCTCGCCCACGTATTCGCGCGAGCGATCTCCTTCGGCGCTTTCGACGCCAAGGTCACCGTCGCCCACACGTCGGATCTGACGACGCTCCTCGAGCAGTTCGCCGGTTTCAAGCCGAACTTCATCCTCTCGGTACCGCGCGTGTTCGAGAAGGTGTACAACTCGGCTCGCCAGAAGGCAGTCGACGGCGGTAAGGGCAGCATCTTCGACAAGGCTGCCGCCACTGCCATCGAATACAGCGAGTCCCTCGAAAAGGGTGGACCCGGGCTGGCACTCAAGCTCAAGCATGCGGTATTCGACAAGCTCGTCTACTCGAAGTTGCGCGCAGCTCTGGGCGGCGAGTGCGAGCGTGCAGTCTCCGGTGGCGCAGCCCTCGGCGCGCGTCTCGGCCACTACTTCCGCGGCGTCGGCATCCCGATCTACGAGGGCTACGGACTCACCGAGACCAGCGCCGCAATCACCGTCAACACCTCGAGCGCGCAGCGCGTCGGCACCGTCGGCAAGCCGATCAACGGCCATGCAGCACGGATCGCCGAGGACGGCGAACTCCTCCTGCAGGGCCCGGTCGTGTTCGCCGGCTACTGGCACAACGACAAGGCGACGGCCGAATCGATCGTCGACGGCTGGTTCCACACCGGCGACCTCGGATCGATCGACAACGAGGGCTACGTCTCCATCACCGGGCGCAAGAAGGAAATCATCGTCACGGCCGGAGGCAAGAACGTCGCACCGGCAGGCCTCGAGGATTCCCTGCGTGCGCACGCTCTGATCAGCCAGTGCCTCGTCGTCGGCGACGGTCAGCCGTTCATCGGTGCACTGATCACCCTCGATCCGGAGACTCTGCCCGGTTGGGTCGAGCGCAACGGCCTGCCCGCCGGCACCGCTATCGCAGATCTGGTGAAGAACGCCGACCTGATCGCCGAGATCGACTCGGCCGTTGCCGACGCGAACAAGAAGGTCTCCAACCCCGAGCAGATCAAGAAGTACACGATCCTCGAGGTCGACTTCACCCAGGAGACCGGTGAATTGACGCCGACGCTCAAGCTCAAGCGCAACATCATTCACGAAGCTCACAAGACCAAGATCAGCGATCTGTACGCCTGATCGATCGTCTTTCACGAGTCTGGCCCGGTTCGAATGCGAACCGGGCCAGACTCGTTTCACTCTCCGGCGGAGAGTAGTTCCTTTTCGATCTCGGATGGAAGGCCGTGCACCGCACGATCCTCCCGCTGGGTCGGCAGAGTTTCCCGTTGCATCCATTCCCAGGTATCGCGCACGGTGTCTTCGACGGGACGGCACCGCAACCCTGCCCGCGCCGCCTTGGCAGTGTCGGCTTCGAGGAAACCCGCGAACTCGCCCTCTTGCGGGACCCAACACGGCAGTTGTGTCCACGGTTGCGCTCCCGCTGCTGCAAGTCGGTCCTCGTCGATCCACACCAACTCCGCACCCGAACCGGTGGCGTCCACGCACGCCTCGAGGAGCCCGGAGGTAGTGGTGTGCCCGGACGCACTGATGACGTCGTACGTCCCGCTGATTTCGGCCGCCAGTCCGGACAGGACAAACAATGCGATGTCGCGGGCATCGACGTACTGCAACGGTCTGGTCGGCGCTCCGGGAGCAACGACGCGTCCGCCCTCAGCGATGCGCTGCAACCACCACGGCAACCGCCCGATGTCCTCGTGCGGGCCGAGGATCAACCCTGCCCTCGCGAGCAGCGCGTCCGGGAAGGATTCCAGGACAGCGAGTTCGGCTCCGCGTTTGGCGGACGCGTAATCGCTGTAGTCATCGGACGTCGCAGATGCGGCAACCACCGGCGAGCCCTCGTCCACGTGCAAGCCCCATTGGTAGACGGATCCACTGGAGATGTATGCGTACCGGTCGACGTGACCGTGCAAGACGCGTGCATTCTCACCGACAACTCGGGGGCTACCGGACCAGGTGTCGACGACAAAATCCCATCGACGATCACCGAGCGCCTCAACCATCGCTCGCTGATCGGTGCGATCCGCGAACAGAACCTCCGCGGCAGGTGGTGGCGCTCCGGTGAGCCCCCGATGGAGCACTGTCACTTCCCAGCCCCGTGCCAGGGCGTCGTCGACGAGGGCACGGCCGAGGAACCGTGTTCCTCCGAGCATCAGCAGCTTCATGACGGCCATCGTCACTCGAAAAGCGTCGTGCAGCTACAAGTTCGTCTGGTAGCGCAATTTCCGACGAGTGAGGGTCGGAAGAAGCGCTCAGATACCCCGTCCGGGATTGAGAATGCTCTTCGGATCGAATGCGGCCTTCACCGCAAGCATCAACTGGCGTTCGGTCTGGCCGACCATGTCTGCCATGTACGGCGCTTTGAGAACCCCGATACCGTGTTCACCGCTGATCGTTCCGCCCAATGCCAGTGCGCCGGCAACGATATCGTCGAAAGCTCCGCGCGCACGATCCTGCGCTCCCGTTTCGGCAGCGTCGAACACGATGGTCGGGTGGAGATTGCCGTCGGCGGCGTGGCCGAAGGTTCCGATCGTGACACCGTGGCGATCGGCCGCTTCACGAATGCATTCCAACATGGACGGCAACGCCGGCACCGGCACCGCGACGTCGTCGAGAAGTACCGTGCCCAACGCCTCGAGAGCTGGCAACGCCATCCGGCGGGCGGCAGTGAACTCTTCACCTTCCACGGGATCGTAGGTGTGGAAAACCTCTCGAGCCCCGGCACTTTCGCACGCCGCGGCGCAGTCCGCTGCCTCGGCGGCCGCCGACCTACCGTCGCACTGGATGAGCAGCATCGCCCCGGCCGATTCGTCCAGCCCCATCTTCGTCAGCCGATTGACCGCGCCGATGGTGACGTCGTCCATCAACTCCATCTGACACGGTTCGGCCACTGCCGACACGGCGAGGACGGCATCGATCGCGGACTCCGCGGAATCGAAGAAGGCGACGACGGTGGTCGCCGCAGTGGGCGCCGTACGCAACCGCATCGTGGCTTCGACGATGACCGCGAGAGTTCCTTCCGACCCCACGAGCAGATGTGTCAGGTCCAGCCCCGCAACATTTTTGCGCGTCCGTGCACCGGTACGGATCACACGCCCGTCGGCGAGTACCGCCGTCAGGGCCGCGACGTGATCACCGGTGACGCCGTACTTGGCGCAACAGATGCCGCCTGCATTTGTCGCCAGATTGCCGCCGATACTCGAGATGGCCCGGCTTCCCGGATCCGGTACGTACCAAAGACCCTGCTGTGCAGCAGCTTCCGCCAGGTCACCGTTGATCACTCCGGGCTCCACCGTGGCGGTGCGCGCGGCAGGATCGATCTCGAGAATGCGATCCATGCCCGCGACGCTCAAGACGATGCACCCGTCGAGCGCATTGGCAGCGCCGGCCAACCCGGTACCTGCCCCTCGTGTCACCACCGGAACGGAGAGTTCGTGCGCCACTGTCATAACCGCGACGACGTCGTCGACCGCCTTCGCCTTGACCAGCGCGGCGGGCCTTCCGGCTGCAGTGAGCAGTGATTGATCCCGGACGTAGGCGCCCATCCGGTCGGGATCGGTTGTCGCCCTGTCCCCCACCGCTTTCTGCAAGCGTTCACCCAACAGATCGATACTCGTGGTCATTCCGTTCGTCCTTCGTAGAATCCGCGCACATGGCGCTCGACCAAATCGGCGGCCTCGTCAGCTGCGCCGCGCTCGATCGCGTCGGCGATACCCTCGTGCTCTGCCAGCAGTGCGCCGAGCGTGGCCGCCGAGTTCTCGCGCGAGTCGAGTTCGCTCAGCAGGTAGCCGGCGATGCTGTCGCGGAGAACCGTCATGACCAACCCGAACGCCTTGTTGCCGCCCGCTCCGGCGAGCGCAACGTGAAAGTCGACGTCGGCGTCGTGGAATGCGACCGAGTCGTCGGCAAGTGTTGCGATGCGCATTCGCTCGATCGCAGCCCGGGCGTCGTCTGGCACGACGGCGACGGTTCGCAGCGCAGCAGCTTCGAGCAGCACTCGCAATTCGACAAGATCGCCGAGCGGAACCGCGCCCACTTGCAGTGCCGTACTGAGAGCGGTGGCCGCAGAATCGGCGGTGTGCTCGTGCGTCACCCGAGGCCTGGCAGTAGAGGTGGTGTCCGCGCCGGTCAACAATCCCTGTGCCTGCAGGACACGAAGTGCCTCGCGCACCGTCGACCGACCCACCGAGAACGTCTGCGCGAGTTCCTGTTCGGTCGGCAACGCCTCGCCGACGGGAAGCGAGCCGTCGAGTATGGCAGCACGGATTCTTCCCGACACGGCAAGGCTGAGCGGCATGCGCGACAACGGAGTCGTATCCATCCCGCGACGCTACCACCCCTTGCCTGCTTGTCTGACAAACTGTTTAATTGAGGAGATTCGTGACCCGGACCACAACAGACAAGGTGTCGACCATGACCGACAAGCTCGAATTGGATCCAGCAACCACAGCCGTCGTGCTCATCGAGTACCAGAACGACTTCACCACCGAGGGCGGTGTTCTTCACGAGGCCGTCGCTCCGGTCATGGAATCGAACGGACTCCTCGCGAACACCACTGCGCTGGTCGATGCGGCTCGGGCGGCAGGTGTCACCGTGATGCACGCACCGATCACCTTCGCCGAGGGATACAACGAAATCACCTCGCATCCGTACGGCATCCTCAAGGGCGTCGTCGACGGCAAGGCTTTCGTGAAGGGTTCCTGGGGAGCTGCGATCGTCGACGAACTCGCCCCGAAAAACGGCGACATCGTCATCGAGGGCAAGCGCGGACTCGACACTTTTGCCAGCACCAACCTCGATTTCATTCTGCGCAGCAAAGGAATTCGCACGATCGTTCTCGGCGGCTTCCTGACCAACTGCTGCGTCGAATCGACCATGCGCACCGGATACGAGAACGGTTACCGGGTCATCACACTCACCGATTGCGTGGCAGGCACCTCGGTCGCCGAACACGAGAACGCAATCACCTACGACTACCCGATGTTCTCGCACCCCGTCACGTCGAAAGAGGTGCTCGGCGCGCTCTCCTGAGAGGACTACCTGGAATGCGCGAGAAGGAATTCACGGCTGACGTTGGTGACACTGGCGTGAACCTTCTCGTGCAGCAGGTCGTGACCGGCGTCCTCGAACTCGCGCATCTCGACGTTGCGCAGCGTCCGCGCCCAATCCCGGACGGGATCGACCGGGGCGATCCGGTCGTCGGTACCGTGAACGACCAGGACTGGGATGCCCGCGTCGGAGAGTTCCGCCCACCCGTGTTGCTCCACCGCGCTGCGCGGAATGCCGCACAACACCGCGGACGCGAATTCGTGATCGCGATGAGCCAGCACCGTCAGCGCAGTCACAGCACCTAACGAATGACCCATCACCGCCTGCGGAACGTCGGGCAGTTCCGCCAAGGCGATGTCAGCCAGCGCGGCTGCATCGGCAGCAAGATCGGAGAGCGGAGCCCCGACTCCCGGATCACCCTCCGACAAACCGTGCCCGGTGTGATCGATCGCCCACACGTCGATCCCCGACGCCGTCATTGCGCCCGCGAAACGGTGATACTGCCCGCTGTGCTGACCGAGGCCGTGCAGAAAGACCAAAGACACAGTGGGCACTGCGCCCCCTGCCGCCGGCCAATGCCGAAAGTGCACCTGACCGGTTCGTCCGTCGAAGAAGGGCATGCTCGTCATTCTGCACTCTCCTACGGGTATCCGCGGGCGGTGGGCGATTACTGGTGGGTTGCCTTGTCGGTGAGCGATGGCACAATCTCCGTGTGTTCCTACTCGATGATCAGATCGTCTACAGCGCCAGCGACCTCTCGGCCGCGGCCTCGTGCGAGTTCGCACTGTTGCGACAACTCGACGCCCGCACCGGTCTGATCTCAGCCGAGGCGGCCGAGGCGGATCCGATGCTCGAGCGGACGTCGAGCCTCGGCGACTCGCACGAGCGCGAACAGCTTCAGAAGTTCATCGATCAACACGGAGACGGCGTCGTCGTCATGCCGCGACCGGAACACTCACGCGCAGGCCTGACCGCCGCCACGTTGGCCACCGTCGAGGCAGCCCGATCGGGCGCGCCAGTCATCTATCAGGGAACCTTTTTCGACGGCCGATTCCTCGGGTTCTGCGATTTCCTCGTCCGCGAAGGCAACACCTACGCGGTCTACGACAGCAAGCTCTCCCGGCACGCCAAGGTGTCGGCACTTCTACAACTCGCCGCATACGCGGATGCGTTGGAGCGCAATGCAATTGCCGCCTCCGATCAGGTTCATCTACTGCTCGGCGACGGCAGCACGTCGTCGCACGACATCGGAGACATCGCGCCGGTATTCGCAGCACGCAGAGCTGAACTCGAACGAGTCCTCGACGAGCACCGTGCTGAGGGGAAACCGACACAGTGGCTCGACGATCGGTACCTGCGTTGTGGTCGATGCAACACCTGCAGCGTCGAAGCCGAAAGCCATCGGGACCTGCTGCTGGTTGCGGGCGTCCGCGGCAATCAGCGTGAACAACTGATCGTCTCGGGGATCACGACAATTGACGAACTCGCCGCGAGCACCGGCCCTGTCGAGGGAATTCGACGGGAAACACTCGACAAACTCCGTGCACAGGCCGCGGTTCAACTTCGTCAGGAACAATCCGGCAACGCCGAATTCGAGGTCTACGAACCCTCGGCGCTCGGCGGACTACCCGTCCCCGACGACGGCGACATCTTCTTCGACTTCGAGGGCGATCCGCTCTGGGCCGAGGACGGATCCACCGACTGGGGGTTGGAATACCTTTTCGGTGTGGTCGAAGGACCGGCGGACGACTACGTGTTCAAGCCGTTCTGGGCACACGATCGCGACGGTGAACGCCAGGCACTCCTCGACTTCCTCGACTATGTCACCGCGCGCCGAGAAGCTCACCCCGGCATGCACATCTATCACTACGCCGCGTACGAGAAATCGGCGCTGTTGCGCTTGGCCGCACGTCACGGTGTCGGCGAGCAGACGGTGGACACGCTGCTCAGCGAGAACGTGCTCGTGGACCTGTACCCGATCGTCCGCGCCTGCCTGCGGATCGGACAACGCTCGTACAGCATCAAGAAACTCGAGCCGCTCTACATGGGTGAGCACGGCCGCGACGGCGACGTGACCAACGCCGCCGCTTCGGTTGTCGCTTATGCCGACTACTGCCAATTGCGCGACGGCGGACAAGCCGACCAGGCCAGGGAACTTCTTCAGGGCATCTCCGACTACAACGAATACGACTGCGAATCCACTCTGCGCCTGCGCGATTGGCTTGCCGAGCGCGCCGCAGAACACGGCGTCGAACTTCGTGAGCCGACCGGGCAGATCAAGATTCCACTCGAGGAGCTCACCGAATCGGAGATCGCGCTCCGCGAATTCGCAGGACACAAGGCAGGTTCGGCGCGTACCCCCGATCAGCAGGCAGCTGCTCTACTGGCTGCTGCGGTGGGGTACCACAATCGTGAGCGGAAGCCGTACTGGTGGGCCCACTTCGACCGATTGGTCACACCGATCGAAGACCTGGTGGACATCCGCGACGTCATGGTGGTCGAACAGTCCGAAATCGAGGCGGACTGGCACAAGAGCACCCCACGTCAGAAGAAGTTCCGTCGACACATTCAGCTGACCGGAAGTTTCGGCACCGGAACGTCTTTGAGCCCGGGCAGTGATCTGTTCGCTCTCTACGCAACCCCCTCCCCCGATGCCGTTGCAAGCGAGAACCCCACCCAACGCGGCACCAGCAGCGTCAAGGTCACGGCCGTGGTCAAGTCCGAAGGACTCGACGTGGTCACCGTCGAAGAACTGCTCGGCGGTGACGAATACCTCGATGCTCCAGTCGCATTGGCACCTGGTCGTCCGATTCCCACCGGACGCATGGAGAAGTCCATCGCCGCTGCCGCATCCGGCGCCAGCGAGATCCTGCCCGAACTGCCACCCGTAGCAGCGGTCGACATTCTCCGGCGCAGCACCCCGAGGACACGCTCGGGTTCACCGCTCCCGCCCGTCGGCACCGACAACAACTACGCGGACGCCATCACCGCCGCACTTCTCGACCTCGATGATTCCTACGCGGCAGTACAGGGTCCCCCTGGTACGGGCAAGACCTACACGGGTGCTCGTGTCGTCAAGACACTGATCGAACAACATCAGTGGCGAATCGGAGTGGTGGCTCAATCACATTCGGTGGTCGAGAACATGCTCGGCGGCATTCTGAAGGCCGGCGTGGACCCTGCACTGGTCGCGAAGAAGGGCAGCCGCAGCAAGACCGCAGAATGGCAGGACATCGCATCCGAAGAATATGCGGGATTCATCGCCGAGGCCGAAGGCGTCGGCTGCGTCATCGGCGGCACTGCGTGGGACTTCGCGAACACCGATCGTGTTCCAGCGGGCAGCTTGGACCTGCTCGTGGTGGACGAGGCGGGCCAGTTCGCGCTCGCCAACACCATTGCCGTCGCGATTTCCGCGCGAAACCTGTTGCTGCTGGGCGATCCGCAGCAGTTGCCGCAGGTGAGCCAAGGTACTCACCCCGAACCTGTCGACGAATCGGCGCTCGGTTGGCTCGCCGAGGGACACGGCGCACTGCCACCCGAACTCGGCTATTTCCTCGAGAAGACTTGGCGGATGCACCCGGATCTGTGTGCGCCCGTGTCCGCACTGTCGTACGAGGGCAAGCTCCATTCTCAGGAAACCGTGAGTGCGGCAAGAAAACTCGACGGACTCGCTGCCGGAGTGCACACGGTGTTCGTCGATCACCGCGGCAATTCCACGTACTCCCCGGAAGAGTCCCAGGAAATCGTTCGCCAGATCCAGGGCCTTCTCGGTACGCCATGGACCGATCCGAGCGAGTTCGAGGGAACCCGGCCCCTGGAGCAGTCGGACATCCTCGTGGTCGCGGCATACAACGCCCAGGTCGGTACCGTCGAGCGCGATCTCACCGAAGCCGGTCTCACGGAGGTCGAGGTCGGGACCGTCGACAAGTTCCAGGGCCGCGAGGCCGCGGTGGCAATCGTGTCGATGGCCGCATCTGCCGTCGAGGACGTCCCGCGAGGAATGTCGTTCCTCCTGTCGCGGAACCGCCTCAATGTTGCTGTCTCCCGCGGCAAGTGGTGCGCGATCATCGTCCGATCACACGCGTTGACGCAGTACATGCCGAGCACGCCCGCAGGATTGGTGGAGCTGGGCGCGTTCATGAGGTTGACGAGCTAGCCAAATATTTTCACACCCAAAGCCTGTCCTACCCGAAACACTGCCCTTCGCCGCGGTAGGTGGGAACCGAGGTTCGGGTGCCGTCGGCTTCGACCACATACACGCGGTCGAAGCGCTCGCACAGCTCGCCGGCTTTGGCGTGACGGAACCATACGCGGTCGCCGATCGCGATGTTTCCGGCTTCCTTCCCGGTGACCGGTGTCTGGACTTCGCCGGCTCCTTCGTTGCGGAGCAGTTTGAGACCAGCGGGCCAGACCGGTGACGGAACGCGGGTGGCTCCGGCAGGTCCCGACGCGATGTATCCGCCGCCGAAAAGGGTCGTGACCGACGGCGTCGGCTTGCGCACGGCCGACAGTGCGAAGAACAGCGCCGGATCGGGACGGAAGGCACGGTAGCGGTCGAACAGGGTCGGTACGTACAGTCCGGAGCCTGCTGTTACCTCGGTCACCACAGGATCGGCCGAGCTGACCTCCAGCGACCCCGTACCGCCGCTGTTGACGATCTCGAGTGCACCCACGACATCGGTGACGGCCGCGACCACAGCGCCCCTTCTGGACGCCAGTTCGCGGGCAGAGGCCTTCTTGACCCAACCGATCGGAGCGCTGGTGTCCGGGAGGCCGGCGATCTGGGCTTCGTAGAACATCACGCCGACGACGGAGAATCCGCGCTGACGAGCACGCGCCGCGAGTGCGGCGACCGCGGCAGGTTCGCGCAGCGGCGAGCGTCGTACGCCTAGATGAATCGGACCGATCCGAAGTGACGCATCGACGTCGAGACACACCCGGACAGGCGCATCTCCCGTCGACGCCGAACGAATGAGATCCAACTGCGCATCGTCGTCGACCATCAAGGTGATCGATTGGAGGGCGGTGTCATCGGCAGCGAGATCCGCGATGGCGCCACGATCGGCGGTCGGGTATCCCATCAGGATGTCCCGTGCGCCGAGCCCGACCAGCCACAGAGCCTCGCGCAGTGAGTACGCCATGATTCCGCGGAACCCGCCGGATGCAGTCAGTGTGTCACCGAGAGTTTCAGTCAGAACCGTACGACAACGAACCGATTTGCTCGCCACTCGCACCGGGGTTCCACCGGCGCGGCGCACCAGGTCGGCTGCATTACTGCGCAGTGTGGTCAGATCCAGAGCAGCCAGAGGCGGGTCGAGTTCTCGCGTGGCAGCAGTGAGTCGATCGAGGGTCCTGGTCACAGATGATCCAATCGTCGCGGCGTGCGACCAGTCAATCACCAATCCTGGACGTATGTCCAGGATGGCGGTTCTACTGAGGCGCGCCCACTGCTTTATTGGCGATTACCTGAACCATTTCTCCGAACTCGGCAATGGTCGCGTCGGAGTCACGATCAACCAGCCAACGCAGAACAAGGCCGTCGATCATTGCAAGACTCAGTCGCGCAATCGAACTCAACGGCTCCGTCCACACCGTGCCCGATATCTTGGCGCACTCTTCGAGAAACGACACCGCGAGCTCATCCATGATTCGGTACTGCTCAAATGCAACTGCCCCAGCACGTTCGGCTCCGAGATTGCGACTACGCAGTGCCTGCGCGGTAATTTCGTAGGTCAACAACTGGCGATCCGGGGTTGCTTCGATGGTCGGCCACATTCCGGTCAGGCCGATATGCAGCAATTCCCTGAGCCCCTGCACGCCACTGAGATCCGGCGCATGGCGGACCTGCGCGAACGCATACTGCATCGACGCACTGAGCTGCAGAATGAGCGTTTCACCCATTGCCGCGATCAGCGCTTCCTTGCTCTCGAAGCAGTAATGAACGACGCCGAGCGATACGCCGGCCTCCTCTGCCACCGCCCTTACCGTCACAGAACTGACACCGCGCTGTTCCGCAATAGACAAAGCGGACTCGACCAATTGTGTGCGGCGTTCGTCCGCCGGAAGCCTGTTCAGCATCCAATGATCGTAGAACGCAAATGACAAAATCTTCGCGCAATACTTGCCTGGACGACCGTCCAAGTACATTATTGCGTAATGGCTTCGGACACTTGGCAGAACTGGGCGGGCACTCAAAGTGCCGCGCCGCGTCGCTTTGCGACGCCGACAAATACCCGTGAACTTTCGTCGTTGGTCGCCGAGGCCGCGGCGCGCGGCCAACGTGTGAAGGCCGTCGGCGCCGGCCATTCGTTCACCGGTGTCGCGGTCACCGACGGTATCCTCGTCAGCCTGGACAACTTGAGCGGAATCGACTCGATCACGCCGACCGACGACGGTGCGCTGGTCACTGTTTTTGCAGGCACTCGCCTTCATGCTCTCAACGAGGCCTTGTGGCAACGCGGATATGCGATGGCCAATCTCGGTGACATCGACGTCCAGTCACTGGCCGGCGCGACGTCCACCGGCACACACGGCACCGGCGCACGATTCGGCGGTATCGCCACACAGATTCGCGGAATCGAGATCGTTCTCGCCGACGGATCCGTCGTTACCGCAAGCGCTGACGAAAACGTCGAATTGTTCGAAGCAGGCCGCCTCGGATTGGGCGCAATCGGCATCATTTCGAAGATCACTCTCGCCTGCGTCCCGCGATTCACACTTCGCGCAATCGAGGAACCCGACACGCTGTCTCACATACTGGACACCCTCGAGAGCGATCGTCTGGGCTTGGACCACTTCGAGTTCTACTGGTTTCCGCACACCGACCGTGTCCTGACGAAGAGCAATACGCGACTGCCCGGAGATACCGAACCCGATCCAGTGGGCAAGGTCCGCGCGTTCGTCGACGACGAACTCCTCTCGAACACACTCTTCGAAGGTGTCAACCGCGTTGCCACCCTGGCACCGGCCGCGATCCCGAGAATCAACAACGTGTCGTCTCGATTGCTCGGCGCCCGGGAGTTCACCGATCGCAGTTACCGAGTATTCGCGTCTTCGCGCCGGGTGAAGTTCAAGGAGATGGAATACGCGATTCCCCGCGAACACGTCACCGAGACACTCCACGAAATCGACCGCTGGATGAAGAAGTCCGGAACTAACGTCGCGTTCCCCGTCGAAGTACGTTTTGCTGCCGCCGACGACCTCTGGCTCTCGACTGCTCACGGACGCGACACCGCATACATCGCCGTACACCAGTACCACCGACGACCCGAAACCGAATACTTCGCCGCAGTGGAAGCCATCGCCCGCGCCGTCGACGGCCGGCCGCATTGGGGAAAAATGCACAACCGGACCGTCGACGACCTGCGTCCTACGTACGACCGACTCGACGACTTTGTCGCCGTGAGAGACAAGTACGACGCGAATCGTGTGTTCGACAACGAATACTTGCGTCAGGTACTCGGCGACTGACGGTCAGCGCCGCAGCAGTTCCGCTTTTCGTGCATCGCTCGCAAACGAGGCTTTGATCGAGTTCCGGGCGAGGGTGTCTCGCTCGGCCTCGGTCAGACCCAAGGCTCGGCCCAGTTCGGTGAAATTGTCGTCGACGTATCCCCCGAAGTAGGCCGGGTCGTCGGAGTTGACCGTGACGATCAAACCCATCTCGAGCATCGATCGAAGCGGATGATCCGACAGCGAATCGAACACCCGCAGACGAACGTTCGACAACGGGCAGACCGTCAGTGGAATCTCCTCGTCGACCAGACGCTCGATCAGGGCAGGATCCTCGAGTGCCCGGACTCCGTGGTCGATCCGCTCGGCGCCGAGAATGTCGAGCGCCTGCCAGATGTACTCGGGCGGTCCCTCCTCGCCGGCGTGAGCGACGACGTGCAAACCCTCGGCACGCGCGCGGGCGAACACGTCCTCGAACAGTGACGGCGGGTTGCCGACCTCCGCGGAGTCGAGTCCGAGCCCGACGATCGGAGCCTGCAGGCGAATTATCTCGGAGAAGATCTCCTCGGCGTCCTTGACGGGCTGATCTCGGAGGATGGCGGCGATTGCCGCGCTGCTGAGCCCGAACTCGCGCTCGCTCGATGCCACCGCATCCATGATCCCGTCCAGGACCTCGGTCAGCGGAACACCACGGACTACGTGCGCCTGTGGATTGAAGAAGAACTCGGCATGCGCGACGCCGGCCGCAGCCGCCCGGCGGAAGTACGCTCGCGTCAGGTCGGCAAAATCCTCCGCGGTGCGCAGGACGGCCATGTTGGCGAAGTAGAGATCGAGGAACGACTGCAAGTCGGTGAACTCGTACCTCGACTTCAGATCGTCGATGTCCTTGTACGGCAGATCCATTCGATTGCGCTCGGCAAGTCGGTAAATCTGTTCGGGCTCCAGAGAACCCTCGATGTGCATGTGCAGTTCTGCGACAGGTGTAGCCATGTCGGTGTTACCGCCCCTTCCAGACCGGGGCGCGCTTCTCGGCGAACGCCGTCGCACCCTCGCGTGCATCTTCGGATGCGAATACCGGCGCCATGACCTGCAACTGCTTCGCGAAAGCTTCATCGTCGGACCAACCGCCGGCCTTGACGATGATCTCCTTGGTGACCGCTACCGCGAGCGGTCCGTTGCGGGTGATTCGATCAGCCAGCTCCAGTGCGCCGTCGAGCGCCTTGCCCGGTTCGGTCAACGTGTTCACGAAGCCGTAGCGGTATGCCTCCTCGGCGGTGAAACTGTCGCCGGTCAGCGCCAGTTCCAGAGCCTTCTGGTACGGAATCCGCTTGGGCAGGCGCAACAATCCGCCGCCACCTGCAACCAGTCCTCGCTTGACCTCCGGGATACCGAACTTCGCTTCGGACGACGCCACCACCAGGTCGGTGGCAAGCACGAGTTCCGTGCCGCCTGCCAACGCGAAGCCCTCGACCGCCGAAATGATCGGCTTACGCGGTGGCCCTTCCGTGAATCCGAGACCGCGTCCCGGCACGAGGACGTTCTCGCCGGCCACGAATGCCTTCAGATCCATACCGGCACAGAAGTTTCCGCCGGCTCCTGTCAGCACGGCCAAGGACAGATCGTCGTCCGCATCGAGCTCTTCGACCGCGGCGGCCAACGCGTGACTGACCGCCGAGTTGATGGCGTTACGCGCCTCGGGCCGGTTGATGGTGATGATCAGTGTCCGCCCGCGCCGCTCGGTGAGAACCTCGTCCGCCATGATGTCCCTCTCGTTTGTCGACCACGCTCGCGTGACTACGCGACGTTGCGTTCGACAATACGGACGAAGCCATCGGGGTCGATCTGCGCGGTGTCGTGAGTGCAGAACCACCCCTGGGTGAACCTCGTCGAGGTCGCTTGCGGCGAGTTCCAATACCGACGCGTGACACTCGGTCCACGGCACAACAACTCGCCGAAACCACCTGGCGCATCCGGGCCGTACAACGCCACTTCCATTCCACCGAAAGCGATTCCGACGCTTCCGAGGTGGGTGGGCGCCGACTCGGTTGGCAGAATGAGACCAGCCCCACAGGTTTCGGTTTTACCCCACCCGATCACATGCCGAGCGGCCGGGAACAGAGTCAGCAGCTTGGATTCCTGTTCGGCCGTGATCGGCGACCCGCTGCAATCGATCCACTGCACCGACCTCGAACCGGCACGTGCCGCCGGTCCGAGCGTGAGCAACCGTGGCTCGAGCAAGTCCTCGGGCCGCCCGGTCACGATGTCGACGGTATGCACACTCTCACGCCAGAAGTCCCCGGCGAGGACCACCGTTCCACCGACCACCAACGTCGCGAGCACGTGCACGAAGTGCCGCACCGACTTGAAGTCGTTGTCCACCAGCAGATTCCGCACACCTTCGACGCCGTAGTCACGCGAGTGCAGAATTCCGACGATGGCAGAAAGCACGTTCTCGTTACTCAACTCGACGCCAAGCATCTCGCCCGAAGAATCCGCGGTGTACGCGAGGACCGCCATCTCGTCCGGGGCGGCGCCGTCGTCGATGAACGGAACACCGTGCGGGAGTTCCCCGTCGAGCACCAACACCGAACCACTGTCCGCGATGACGAAGTCCGCCGCGTCATCACTCAAGTGCACACCGACGGAGACCGGAACGCCGCCGGCGAGGATGACGCCGAGGCACGCCTCCATCCATCTCACCCCAGCGGCGACACGAATGGCCACACGGTCACCGATCTCGACGCCTCGCGACTTCAGCCCTCCCGCGACCCGCGACGCCTCGGCCCACAGCTCCGCGAAGGTGACCTGCTCGCCGTCGACCTCCTCGACCGCGACGCGTGAGGAGAACCGATGGACGGCGATGTCCAGTAGTTCGGACAACGACGGGTCCAGTTGGCTGTACCGAAGCACCCCGTCACCGGCGCGGGTGACGCGGGCGTCGGCGAGGAGCTGATTCGAACACGGGTATTCCACAAGCGTCGACCGCATCGATACCTCCACGTCACTGACAACCCACCGGCCATTCGACTATATGACGTGGATCACAGTTCGTGGAGGTCTCTGGCGATAATCGTCGCAAACTTACTTTCCGGAGTAGACCGCTTTGCCCGGTCCGACGTCGAGGAAACTGCGGACAGCGCCGCGTAGGTCATCGGTGGCGAACAGCGCACCGGACACTCCGGGAGTCACCGAATCCGCATGAGCGATCCCGCCGGAACGCCAGGCCGCGACGATCTGCTTGGTGGCGTCGTGGGCTCGCGTGGGTCCGTCCGCCAGCCTGGTCGCCAGGGCACGCGCCGCAGCATCGACATCGTCGTGAACTGCATTGACGACGCCCCACGAGTGCAGGGTTACGGCGTCGTAGAGGTCGCCGGTCATGACCAACTCCCGAGCCCGTCCGGAACCGGCACGCTCGGCCAAACGCTGCGGTCCACCCATGGACGGCGTCAGTCCGACCACTGTCTCGACCAGTCCGAACTTCGCCTTGGGCGCCGCGAGGATGATGTCGCAGGCCAAGGAGATCTCGAATGCAGCAGTCAGCGTCAACCCGTGCGCCGCATAGATCACCGGGCACGGCAACGCCTCGAGCGGATGGCAGATCTGGGCGAACAGTTGGCGCCACAACTCCGCGCCCTGCTCCGGGTCGAGGCCGTCGAACACATGGACGTCGACGCCGGCCGAGTTGACCTTGCCCTCGGCGCGCAGAAGCACCGCGCGCGGTGGGTTTTCGGTCAGCGCCGCAACATCGGCGATGACCGCGTCGAACATGGCCTGATCGAACAGATTGAGTGGTCCGTGCGCGAACGTCAGGACAGCCACCTCGGCACCACCATCGGTGGTGAAGCGCTCGAGACGGGTGGGATGCGATTCGGGAGCAGTCATCCCGCCACACTGCCACATCGAACCGGCCTACGATCGTCGGGTGGACGGTCTGAGAAATGCGCTCGCGGACGTTGTGGGACACCGGTTCGTCGTCACCGACGCCGACGTGTTGGCGACCCGTTCCACCGATCAGACAGGGCGGTACACGGGCCGTGCCTGCGCCCTGGTCCGACCGGCCGATACAGCCGAAATCGCTGCACTGCTGAACGTGTGCCGCTCCCGCGGTGTACCGGTCACCGTTCAGGGCGGGCGAACGGGCCTGGTCGCCGGCACGGTGCCAGAACACGACGACGTCCTGCTCTCCACCGAACGCCTCGCGGCGATCGGCGACGTCGATCTTGCCGCCGGGCGGATCACCGTCGGGGCGGGAGTGACACTCGCGCAGGTACATTCCGCGGCGGCCGCCGCCGGTTTGAAGTTCGGTGTCGACATAGCCTCGCGGGACACTGCGACGATCGGCGGCATGGTGTCCACCAATGCCGGTGGCCTGCACACGGTTCGATACGGGAACATGGCCGAACAGGTGCTCGGACTCGAGGTGGTACTCCCCGACGGAACAACGGTGCGCCGGTCACCGAAAGTGCTGTCGGACAACTCCGGATACAACCTGCCCGCGCTGTGGGTCGGTAGCGAAGGAACTCTAGGGGTGGTCACTTCCGTCGACCTGAAATTACGGAAGATACCAACCTACCGCGTGACGTCGCTGATCGGTTTCGACACACTCCAAGACGTCGTCGAGGCGGGGCGAGTGTTGCGCACTCTCGACGGCGTCGACGCACTCGAATTGTTGGACGGGCGCGGTCTCGAACTGGCCGCACGCCATTTGAACGCCGCGGTTCCGACGGGGCGACCGTGGTACCTCCTCGCCGAGGTGTCCGCGGCCCACGATCCGCTGGAAGACCTGGCCGAGCTGCTCGAACGCATCGGCCCACCGCAGACCCCGGCCGTGGCGGTCGACGCCCCCGGCTCGACGCGCTTGTGGGCGGCCCGCGAATGCTTCGCCGAGGTGGTCGGATTGTTCGGTCCCCCACTGAAATTCGACGCGGCGCTACCGCTGGACTCGCTTGCCACCTTCACCGAGGACGCAACGGCGGTGATCGCGAGCCGAGCGCCCGAGGCAATTCCGATCCTGTTCGGACACGTCGCCGAGGGAAACATCCACCTCAACGTCCTGAACTGCCCGAACGCCGACACCGTGTATCGCAGTGTCGTCGAACTGGTTCGCGATCACGGCGGAAACGTCAGTTCCGAGCACGGGGTGGGCTCGCTCAAACGCAACTATCTGGACCTGGCCCTCTCGGCGCAGGACATAGCCACGATGTGGGCGATCAAGCGAGCCCTTGACCCGAGCGACTATCTCAATCGCGCAGTGATGTTTCCCGACGCGCTTCGGCACTGACGGCCATCGCGTCGTCGTGCGCGTCCCCGCGTAAAGGCCGGGCGAAGCACACCGACGCGACGAAACCGATGAGCAGCACACCCGCAGGTAGCCAGATCGACTCCGACATCGCCGTGCTGAACGGTTCACGGACGAACTCTGGGAGGTGACCCACGCCGGCTTCCGAACTGCCGCCGGTCAGTCCCTGAGCCGCCAATCGTGCAGTGATCAGAGCGCCGATCGCAGCGCTGCCGAGAACCGCACCCACCTGCCGGGTGGTGTTGTAGACGCCGGCGCCCGCGCCCGCCTGCATCGGAGGCAGGTTGTGTGTGGCGGTGGCCGCGAGCGGAGACCAGATGCACGCGTTGGCGAAGCCGATCAGGCCGATCGGCAGGAGCAGTTCCCAGATCGCGACGTCGGGAGACATCACCAGTGCCAGCCAACCCAAGGCGACGGCGAACAGCAAGAAGCCGGTGCCGGCGATGTAGCGCGGATGTGTCTTGTCGACGAGCTTGCCGATGATCGGGGCGAAGATACCGGTCAGCACTGCCATCGGAACGAGCAGCAACGCCGACTGCGTCGGGGAGAGGCCACGAACTGCCTGTGTGTAGAACATCAGCGGAAGGACCATCGACGTGATCGCAAAGCCCATCGCGGTGATGGCGACATTGGCGAGTGAGAAGTTGCGATCCTTGAAGAGCTCCAAGGGAAGCAAGGGTTCGTTCTTGTTGCGCGACTGGTAGAACACGAACACCGCGAGCAACACCACACCGGCGCCGATCAGGCTCCAGACGAATCCGTTCCAGTCGTACGAACTGCCTTCCTGGATTCCGAACACCAGAAGGAACATGCCTGCGGCACTGAGAATCACGCCGGGGATGTCGAATTTGTGCTCGCTGGTCGGCAACGACGGAACGAGCTTCCACGCGAGCAGGAAGGCGATGACACCAACCGGGACGTTGACGATGAAGATCCATTCCCATCCGAGATTGTCCACCAGGACGCCACCGGCAAGCGGACCCACCAGGGTGGCAACACCGGCAACGGCGCCCCACAGACCCATTGCGGCGCCACGCTTGTTCGGCGCGAACGTGCGTGTGATGACGGCCATCGTCTGAGGCGTCATCATTGCAGCACCAAGACCCTGGAAAGCCCTTGCGACGATGAGCATCTCGACGCTGCCGGACAGACCGCACCACAGTGATGCGCCGGTAAACAGTACGAGGCCGATCATGTACAGGTTCTTCGGACCGAACCTGTCACCGAGTCGGCCCGTGACGAGCAGCGGCACCGCGTACGCCAGCAGGTACGCGCTGGTGACCCAGACGACCTTGTTGATGTCGGTGCCGAGGTCCTCCATGATCGCGGGGTTGGCGACAGCGACGATGGTGCTGTCCACCAGAATCATGAAGAACCCGATACACAGCGCCCACAGCGCGTGCCAGGGATTGACCTGCTTTTCCATCTTCAGTCCTTAGGTAGTGCGGACGAGCCTGCGGAGCCGGCCAGCCGGTCGAGAAGTTCTTGTGAGAGCCAGGGCATTTCGCCGCTCTCGATGTCTGTCACCAACGCGCCGATCCACTCTCTTTCGGCGACGGTCAGTGCGTGGGCGTAGTCCGCGCCCACCGTGAAGATTCGTGGTTTCTCCGCGGCCTTCACCGCTTCGTAGTCCACCTCGAATTTCGCAATCGTCTTGTCGAGGTGCGCGAGACGGATCCGAAGCATCTGACACGCAGTTGATGCGGAGAGGTTGTGCATCTCGGCAAGCGCGAGTGGCAACCGCGGATACTCCCGCACCGGAACCGCCAACATCTCGCGTAGTTGATGTTCGAGGGCATCACGGCCGCGGGCAGTGATCTCGTACGTCGTCCGCTCCGGGCGGTTGCCCTCACGATCGGTCCCGATCGAAGCCAGAAGTTCCTGCTTCTCCAACCGGGAAACCGTGTGATAGAGCGATCCCGGCTTGATTTTCACCAGCTGATCGCCCCGCCGCACCGAGGCGAGTTGGTACATCTCGTACGGGTGCATCGAACGCTCGGACAGCAGGCCCAGCACGGTGATTCCCAAAGGCGTCAGTGACACGTCACCCATGAGTCCCCCTCCCTGACAAGCCGTAGTTGACTGACGAGCCGCAATTGACCATTTCTTGACTATTCCACCCGAAATAGTCCACATGGAATATACGACCTCTGTCCGTCTCGATCAACCCGTTCGAATCGGACTAGCCTGTAGCGAGTGGACGATCATCACCTCGACATCATCCGACTTGCCTGGGCGCGTGAGCTGGGACTCGGCGACTCGGCACTGCGTCCGGCGCACACGGCCCGGGTCGTCGGCGACGACATCCACGTTCTCGATCTGGCAGGCTCCGGTGCGATCGTCGGGCCACAGTGGTTCATCGAGCGCACAGAGGGCATCTCCGTCGACGCACTACTGCAACCGACACGTCTCCTCGAGATCGCCGGCGATCACGGCGGGCGAATCACCGGTCCCGTCGATCTCGCTTTCCTCGGCGACTACACGGACGCGCCACCCGACGAGCAACTGCTGATTTCCCACGAGGTCGACGACGCCCTCGCCGTCGCTGCGCTGTGCCCACCCGACGACAGCACCACGGCCGACCTCGAGAACCGGACGCGGTGGTTCACCGCCGTCACCGATTCCACCGAGGTGCTCGGATGCGCGGCATACTCCGAATTTCAGGGATTCGTGGCAGATCTCACGACCCTGACTGCTCCTGCGCATCGCCGTCACGGAATCGGCTGTGCAGTAACGCTTCTCGCCGCGGAGGACGCTCTCGATTCCGGGTTGATCCCGCAGCTACGCACGAGTCGCGGCAGCGCGATCGCCGCGACGCTTCCACGTAAAGCCAAATTCGACGTTCTGGGGGCATACGCTCGGGTACACGTGCACCTGCCCAGTTGACACTCGAAATGACACTCGAACGAGAGGGACCGCAGATGAGTACGGAAGACGGCGCGAGCGAACCGACATTCGTCGAAGAGGGTCGTGAATTCAAACGCGACACCAACTACATCCCGACCCGGATCACCGAGGACGGTCGCGACGGTTACCCCGTCGAACCGGGGCGATACCGGTTGATCGTGGCACGTGCCTGCCCGTGGGCAAACCGCGCCATCATCGTCCGCCGTCTGCTCGGCCTCGAAGACGTACTGTCGATGGGCATCTGCGGTCCGGTTCACGACAAGCGAAGCTGGACTTTCGATCTCGACCCGGGCGGCGTCGATCCCGTACTGAAGATCCCGCGACTACAGGACGCGTACTTCGCCCGAGATCCCGAATACCCCAGGGGAATCACGGTGCCCGCCATGGTGGAGATCGCGACGGGCAAGGTGGTCACGAACGACTACCCACAGATCACCCTCGACTTCTCGACGCAATGGAAGAAGTACCACCGCGAAGGCGCACCGGATCTGTACCCGGAGCCTCTGCGAAACGAAATCGACGAAGTGGCCGAGTACGTGTTCCGCGACGTCAACAACGGCGTCTACCGCTGCGGTTTCGCCGGTTCACAGCAGGCGTACGACGAGGCATACGACACGCTGTTCGCCCGCCTCGACTGGCTCACCGAACGTCTTGCCCGGCAACGCTTCCTGGTGGGAGACACCATCACCGAGGCCGATGTGCGCCTGTTCACCACGCTTGTGCGATTCGATCCCGTCTATCACGGCCACTTCAAGTGCAACAGAAGCAAACTCAGCGAGATGCCGGTGCTGTGGGACTACGCACGCGATCTGTTCCAGACTCCCGGATTCGGTGACACCATCGACTTCACACAGATCAAAGCGCACTACTACATCGTGCATTCCGAGATCAATCCCTCCGGAATCGTGCCCAAGGGACCGGAATTGACGCACTGGCTCGAACCGCACGGCCGCGAACAGTTGGGTGGCCGACCGTTCGGGGACGGCACACCGCCTCACCCGCCCATCCCGTCGGAAGTGGTTCCAGCAGAGCACTGGGCCACCAGATAGGTCGCGGCGGCTACTCCCCTGCGTACGTGCCGAAACTCCAGTACACACCTTCGGGATCACGGCAGGTGAACCCCCGCGAACCGTAGTCCTCGTCACGCAATCCCTGCGTGATCGTGGCGCCCGCCGCGACAGCGCGTTCGTGGAGTGCATCAGCTGCGTCCGCGTCGTCCACGACGATGTACACCGAACCGATTCCAGGCGGCAGGCCGGCGATCGCCGAATCGGTGCGCGGCGAACCCAGCATGATGCCGCCACCGCCCGGCCAGTCGAGTTGGGCGTGGTCCACCACGTCTCCCTCGCCGTAGACGACCTTCTCCACGAAACCGAAGGTGCTCACCAGAAAGTGGATTGCAGCCCGGGCGTCGAGGTAGCGCAGTGTCGGCCAGATGGTCGTCGAACGAGATTCCGAAGTGGCGGTCATAACACTCGAACTCCTGCCTGGGAAAACTCACGAAGAAAACCGAGTCTCGTACGAGCCTATGGCCCCTGCGATCACCGCCGCTACCGAAAACTTCACCTATTCTCGAGATACGGTCCACCTCGCTTCAGAGGAGGACAACTGTGGAGGGGCAGCAATGAGCAAGTCGACGAACAACGACAGCGGGCGTATCGAGAAGGTCCTCGTTTCCGTTCTCGACAACGGAAGCCGCCTGCAAGCGCCCGCAGTGGCCAAATACGTCAACCACGTCCGTAAAGCGCACCCCGACGAGTCACCTGCTCAGATCGTCGAGCGGATGGAGAAGATGTTCATTCTCGCCGTGACCGGAAGCGGCAGCGCCGTCGGTGCCACGGCCGCGGTGCCGGGCGTCGGAACAGTCGCGTCCATCGCTGCAGTCGGTGCGGAATCGGCTTTCTTCCTCGAAGCGTCGGCGCTGCTCACATTGGCAATAGCGTCTGTCCACGGAATCTCCGTGCAGGATCATCAGCAACGACGTGCCCTGGTACTGGCAGTCGCACTCGGCGAATCCGGCATGGAGATCGTCCAGAAGGCCACCGGGATCACGGCCAAGAACTGGGGAACGGCAATCACGAGCAAGATCCCCGGACCCACGATGAGGGGAATGAACAGCACCCTCGTGCGGAAATTCGTGACCAAGTACGCCGCCAAGCGCAGCGCACTGATCCTCGGCAAGCTCGTTCCCGCCGGAATCGGTGCGGTCATCGGCGGTGCGGGTAACCGTGCCATCGGCAAGGGCGTCGTCAAGAATGCGCGCGAAGCCTTCGGACCGGCACCGGCCAGGTGGACCGATCACCTGATCGTGATGCCTGCCGACGATGCCGCAGTGCTTCCCCAGACGCAGACACGCCGGGCCATCCGCAGATAGCCGTCCGGGCCGTAGGCTCGCATCACGTATTCGCCGCCGACCCGGGAGCAGCATTGACGAACACCGCAATGGGATCCTTCTCTGCCCCCATCGAGATTCGTGGGTTGACGAAGACGTTCAAGGCGGCGCGTGCGGTCAACGACCTGAGCTTCGACGTTCAGGCGGGCTCGATCACCGGGTTTCTCGGCCCGAACGGTTCGGGCAAGACGACCACGTTGCGGATGCTCCTCGGACTGGTGTCACCGACGTCGGGATCGGCCACGATCAACGGCACTCCGATGCGTTTGCTGTCCAACCCGGCCCGGACCGTCGGCGCAGTACTCGACGTCGGCAGTCTCCATCCGAAACGAACGGCGCTCGGACACCTCGAGATCTACGCGGCCGCTATCGGCACGCCGACTCAGCGCGCGGCGCAGGTGCTGGACATGGTCGGTCTGAGTTCGGTCGGAGCCCACAAGACCGGCACCTTCTCGCTCGGGATGCGCCAACGCCTGATCCTTGCCACCGCGATGCTCGGTGATCCCGAGATCCTCGTGCTCGACGAACCCGCGAACGGACTCGACCCCGAGGGCATGGCGTGGCTACGTCAGTTCCTGCAGACCTTCGCCGGTTCCGGCCGAACGGTTCTGATCTCGAGTCACGCGCTTCGTGAAGTGGAAGCGACCGTCGACAGCGTGGTCATCGTCAGCGCCGGCTCACTCGTCTACCAAGGGACCATGGACGAACTTCGTCGCTCCCAGCGCAGTCGACTGCTCGTCTCGTGTTCCAACCCAGCGCTCCTCGCCACGGCACTGGCCGCTCGGGGAATCATCGACGCCCAGATCACGCAGGACGGACGGCTCGCCGTGGGCGGCACCGATACGTCGGTGCTCCCACCTGTGGCGTCGGCGGCCGGTGTCACGATCTTCGGTGTCGCGACCGAAGGCGCAGATCTCGAGCAACTGTTCCTCGCGATGACAACACCGCAGTACGCGGTTCCCCAGGTCGGATACCACCGCCCACCCGGTCCCGGTTCCGGACCGGGCTATTACGGCCCTGCCGCATACGGACCTTCCGGAGGACACAGATGACCACGCTCGTGCGCGCGGAGACACTCAAAGTTCTCACCTTGCGCTACTGGTGGGCGCTGGCCATCGCACCGGTGGTCGTGGCCGTGCTGATTGCTGCCTCGACTCGGACGTTCGTCGAAGTTGTGGCCGATTCGGCCGACACCACTTTCGACGTCGATGTCGTGTCCACCGGCGTCAGCCTCGGTGTCTCCAACACGCTTGTCCTGGTGTTCGCGGCCGTCTTCGGAGCGCTCACCGCCGGATCCGAATTCGGCTACAAGACTCTCACCACAACGTTCCTCACAGCTCGCGGCCGCGACGGAGTTCTCGGCGCAAAGCTTGCCGTCGTCGCGGTATTCGCCGTCGGCTACGCACTGGCGGTCGAAGTAGTCAGCATCGGCGCGATGTTGCTCTTCGGCCGGGACTTCAGCTTCACCACCGATCTCTTCGCCATCTGCGCCGCAGGCATTCTGGCGTGTGCGCTGTGGGCACTACTCGGCGCCGGGGTGGCCCTGCTCACCGGTTCGTCGATGGCCGGTGCCCTCTCGGTCATCCTGTGGTTCGTCTTCGGTGAATGGATCGTCCGCGCCGTGCTGCTCGCGATGGATCTCGGTGGGATCGGGGCCGCGCTTCCGGTGTCGGCCACGATCGGCACGATCGTCAATGCGGCCCCGTCGATCGACGTCGACGCGTTTGCGTCCTGGCCGAGCGGCCCGATGATGCTGGCCGCTTGGGTAGTTCTGTTCTGCGGGCTCGGTTGGCTACGGACCAGGACCCGCGACATCACCTGAAAAAGCTGTCTGGGGCCGGGTCTACCGTGGATCTCGATGAACACGATCAACACGGACAGTCCGGTAGCTGGAGAGGTGGATCGAGCTCCGGGCTGGATCCGCCGCTTGGCCCACGCATGCTGGTTGCACCGAAGAGTTGCGATCGGCGCGCTACTCGTTACGGTCATCGCCTCTGCGATCGACATCTCGTTTCCTCTCCTGACCCGCTATGCGCTCGACGCCGCAAGCCAGGAGAACCCGGGCAAGGTGATCGGGTTCGTCGCGTTGGCGATCGCGTTGCTCGCGATCGTCCGCTTCGCGTGCCAGTACGGCCGACGGATGCTTGCCGGCCGACTCTCGCTCGACGTTCAACACGACTTGCGGCTCGCCCTGCTCGGTTCGCTGCAACGCCTCGACGGACGCGGGCAGGATCAGATCCGCACAGGCCAGGTGGTCTCCCGGTCCATCACGGATCTGCAGCTCGTCCAGGGTTTACTCGCGATGGTGCCGATGTCCGCAGGAGCGCTCCTGCAATTCGTGCTGGCGATCGGCATCATGGCGTGGCTCTCGCCGCTGTTGACTCTCGTCGCTGTCGCCGTCATCCCAGCAGTAGGGCTGGTGGTGTTCCTGATGCGACCGATGCTCTTCGCCGCAACATGGTCCGCGCAGCAGCGGGCCGCCGACCTCGCCCAACACGTCGAGGAAACCGTCACCGGCGTTCGTGTCGTCAAGGGATTCGGGCAGGAACAACGAGCCGTCGACCAGCTGGAGAAACATAGCCGCACGCTGTACTCCGAGCGCCTTCGCGCCGCGTGGTTGAACGCGAAATTCGCGCCAACCATGGCCGCCTTGCCCCAGCTCGGGCAGGTGGGAGTGATCGCTCTCGGCGGGTATCTCGCACTGCACGACAAGATCACCGTGGGAACGTTTCTCGCGTTCGCCACCTACATCGTGACGATGACCGGAGTCACCCGAACTCTGTCGTCGGTCATCGTCATGGCGCAGCTGGCACGCGCCGCTGTAGAGCGTGTCTACGACGTCATCAACGCTCAGCCGGACATCGCCGATCCCGACCATCCGGTGGACCTGCCCGACGGTCCTCTCGGAGTCACCTTCGACGACGTGGCATTCGGATTCGACACAGAACGCGACGTCCTGACCGGGCTGAACCTCCGCATAGAACCGGGCGAGACCGTCGCCGTCGTGGGTCCGGCCGCGTCGGGCAAGACCGCGTTGTCCTTGCTTCTCCCGCGGTTCTACGCACCGACTTCGGGTGCGGTGACAGTCGATACTGCCGGCGAGACGTTCCCCATCGGCGAACTGCGCAGTGAGCAGCTTCGTGCCGCCGTCAGCCTCGTCTTCGACGAACCGTTCCTGTTCTCGGACACCATTGCCGCCAACATCGCACTTGGCCGCGAGGACGCCTCCGACGAGGACATCCGCGACGCAGCAGCACTGGCACAGGCAGATTCGTTCATCGAGGCACTCCCGGACGGATACGACACCGTTGTCGGTGAACGAGGTCTGACGCTGTCGGGCGGCCAGCGTCAGCGCATCGCACTTGCCAGGGCACTGCTCGTCGACCCACGGATCCTGGTCCTCGACGACGCGACCTCCGCAGTCGATGCGGCTACCGAAGCCGCGATCTTCGACGCGTTCCGGGCCCGACGGCGCCAGACCACGCTCATCCTCGCTCACCGGCGGTCCACCCTGACGCTCGCAGACCGGGTCGCGGTTCTCGACGGCGGACGGATCATCGACTCCGGAACCGTGGACGAACTGGAAGCGCGATGTCCGCTCTTTCGTGCCCTGTTCTCCTCGCCGCCGGAACTACCGGCCGAACTCGACGACGTCGACTCCGATGCTTTCGGACGTGACCGCAGCGAGCCGACAACCGAGCAGTTGTGGCCGCAGGCACCGGAATCCGAAGCCGACAGCACAGCCGCTACGACGCAGGGTGCGGGCGGACCGATGGCCGGAGCGCTCAGCGGAATCGCGGTGACGCCGTCCCTGCGGGCAGCAGTCGACGCTCTCCCACCCGCACGCGAAGACCCCGGAATCGCTCCTGAGAGCCTGCGCGAATCGAATCCACAGTTCTCACTACGACAGATCTTGCGGCCGGTCCGCTGGGTTCTACTGGCGGTTGTCGTGTGCCTTGCCCTGGACTCCGCAGCGGCGATCGCATTTCCCTCCCTCGTCAGATATGCGATCGACCACGGAGTCGTGACCGCGGACAGCAGCACGCTCTGGATAGCGACGGCATTCGGCGCGCTCCTGGTCGCCGCGGACTGGGTCGTCGTCGCGGTCATGACGGTGCTCACCGCCCGGGCCGGCGAACGCGTGTTGTTCGGGCTCCGCGTACGCAGCTATGCACACCTACAGCGTCTGGGTCTGGACTACTACGAACGTGAATTGTCCGGGCGCATCATGACGCGCATGACCACCGACGTCGACGCGCTGTCGTCGTTCATCCAAACCGGCATGTCGACGGCGATCGTGAGCGTCCTGACCGTCGGCGGCATTTCGATCGCACTCCTGGCGACCGACGTGACGCTCGGACTGGTGGCGCTGGCCGTCATCCCACCGCTCGTGGTTGCGACCGTGATCTTCCGCAAGATCTCCTCGGTTGCCTACAGCCAGTCCCGCGAACGGATCTCGCTCGTCAATGCCGACTTCCAGGAGAACATCGCCGGTCTGCGAGCGGCTCAGGCCTACCGCCGCGAAGAAGGTGCGGCGCGTAGGTTCGCAGAACGCTCCGAGAGCTACCGCCGATCGCGGATGCGGTCGCAGCGAGCTATTTCGATCTACTTCCCGTTCATCTCGTTCCTGTCCGACCTCGCGTTGGCCGCAGTGGTGTTCGTCGGCGCGCACCAGATCGCCAACGGGTCGACGTCACCCGGCGTACTGATCGCTTTCGTGCTCTACCTCGGCCTGCTGTTCGGACCGATTCAGCAACTCTCACAAGTGTTCGATGGTTACCAACAGGCAAACGTCGGATTGCAACGAATCGGCGACCTTCTGCGTACTCGGAGTTCGATCGAAACAGCCGACAGCGAGGATCTGATCGCGATCTCCGGACGGCTCGACGGCGCCGTCCATCTCGACGGGGTCGGGTTCCGGTACTCGGGTGCGGACGTCGACGCCCTCTCCGATTTCGATCTGCAGATTCCGCCGGGCACGACGGTTGCCCTCGTCGGCAGAACCGGTGCCGGGAAGTCGACGGTGGTGAAGTTGCTCGCCCGCTTCTACGACCCGACGTCCGGATCCGTCGACGTGGACGGAACCGACATCCGGAACTTCCACCTCTCGCAGTACCGACGTCGCCTCGGCGTGGTCCCGCAAGAGGCGCATCTGTTCACCGGCACGGTCGCCGACAACATCGCGTACGGGAGGCCGTCGGCGTCGCGCGCGGAGATCGAGGAAGCGGCGCGTTCCGTCGGCGCACTGAATTCGATAGCCGACATGCGTGGAGGCATGAATCATCCCGTCGGCGAGCGCGGCCAGGGGCTCTCGGCGGGCCAACGCCAACTGATCGCATTGGCCCGTGCCGAACTGGTCGACCCGGACCTTCTGCTCCTCGACGAGGCGACCGCGACGCTCGATCCCGCGACCGAACGAATGGTGCTCGAAGCAAGTCGGTCGGTCACCCGGAAACGGACTTCCGTCGTCGTAGCTCACCGCCTCGCGACAGCTGCCCGAGCGGACCTCGTTGTCGTAGTTGACCGGGGACGTATCGTTGAATACGGCCCGCACGATGTTCTGCGGTATGCCGGTGGTCACTACTCGGGACTCTGGGATGCATCGCAGGCGCGTGAGGGGAATAATCTGACGTCGAGAACTGTCATCGAAGGCAACCCCGTCGCGTGACAGTCGGCACGGATTTGTACCGCCGAGAGGTAGTGCGCGATCGCAAGATCACGGACTTCCGTGAGACAGCTCACAAATTGTGTGCCGCACAATTGCTCGTCACACGCTCGGGCTAATCTCATATATATAGGCGCTCTGATCGGGTACCGAAATAGAAACGAGGCGAACACCTGCCGTGAGCAGCAGTTCTACATCCCAATTCGGACAGAACCAGTGGCTGGTTGACGAGATGTACCAACGCTTCCAGGACGATCCGTCGTCCGTGGATCCCAGTTGGCACGAATTCTTGACCGATTACTCGCCGGACTCGGCGAACACGGGAGGTGGAAACGGGACTGCCTCGAACGGCAACGCGGCTGCACCCGCCGCTGTTGTAGCTCCGCCTGCTGCTCCCAAGGCCACGCCTCCCGCCCCCAAGACCGCACCTCCTGCGCCGCCTGCCAAGGCTGCCGCACCGGCCCCCGCGAAGACGGCAGCGCCCGCCGCGAAGGCCGCCCCCGCCAAGCCTGCAGCAGCCAAGCCTGCGGCCGCTCCCGCGAAGCCCGCTCCCGCCGGCGGAGCCGAGGAAACCAAGGTTCTCCGCGGCGCCGCAGCAGCGGTCGTCAAGAACATGTCGCTCTCGCTCGAGATTCCGACAGCAACCAGCGTGCGTGCCATCCCCGCGAAGCTGATGTTCGACAACCGCATCGTCATCAACAACCACCTCGCGCGTACCCGCGGCGGCAAGATCTCGTTCACCCACCTCCTGGGTTACGCGATCGTCCAGGCAGTCAACGCGTTCCCCAACATGAACCGGCACTTCGCCGAAATCGACGGCAAGCCGAACGCGGTCACCCCCGAGCACACCAATCTCGGACTCGCGATCGACCTTCCCGGCAAGGACGGCAACCGCTCACTGGTTGTTGCCGCCATCCGGAACACCGAGTCGATGAACTTCGTCCAGTTCCACGCGGCGTACGAGGACATCGTCCGACGCGCCCGTGAAGGCAAGCTCACCGGCGAAGACTTCACCGGCGTCACCATTTCGCTGACCAACCCGGGCGGCATCGGCACGGTTCACTCCGTTCCTCGCCTGATGAAGGGCCAGGGCGCCATCATCGGTGCCGGCGCGATGGAATACCCCGCCGAGTTCCAGGGCGCCAGCGACGAGAAGCTGGCCGAGATGGGCGTCGGCAAGTTGATGACCCTCACCTCGACCTACGATCACCGCATCATCCAGGGTGCCGAGTCGGGCGATTTCCTACGCACGATCCACAACCTGCTGATCAGCGACGAGTTCTACGACGAGATCTTCCACGCGCTCGGCAACCCGTACGAGCCGGTGCGTTGGCGCAAGGACGTGCCGGAAGGCGCTGTCGACAAGAACACCCGTGTTCTCGAACTGATCGCTGCATACCGTGACCGCGGCCACCTCATGGCCGACACGGACCCGTTGCAGTTCGTCAAGGACAAGTTCCACAGCCACCCCGACCTCGACGTCATCAGCCACGGCCTGACGTTGTGGGATCTGGACCGCGAGTTCAAGGTCGGCGGCTTCCACGGCCAAGAGAAGATGAAGCTGCGCGACGTGTTGAGCGTGCTGCGCGACGCGTACTGCCGCCACGTCGGCGTCGAGTACACGCACATCCTCGAGACGGATCAGCGTCAGTGGATCCAGGACCGCGTCGAGGGCCATCACGCCAAGCCTTCGGTCGCTCAGCAGAAGTACATCCTGAGCAAGCTCAACGCCGCCGAGGCCTTCGAGACGTTCCTGCAGACCAAGTACGTCGGCCAGAAGCGCTTCTCGCTCGAAGGCGCCGAAGCCGTCATCCCGATGATGGACGCCGTGATCGACCAGGCCGCCGAGCACCAGCTCGACGAGGTCGTCATCGGAATGCCGCACCGTGGCCGTCTCAACGTGCTTGCCAACATCGTCGGCAAGCCGTACTCCAAGATCTTCACGGAGTTCGAGGGCAACATGAACCCGGCAGCCGCTCACGGCTCCGGCGACGTGAAGTACCACCTGGGCGCCAGCGGAACGTACATCCAGATGTTCGGTGACAACGACATCGCTGTCTCCTTGACCGCCAACCCGTCTCACCTCGAGGCCGTCGACCCGGTTCTCGAAGGCCTGGTCCGCGCAAAGCAGGACATCCTCGACAAGGGCGAAGAAGGCTTCACCGTCCTGCCGCTCATGCTGCACGGTGACGCTGCATTCGCCGGTCAGGGCGTTGTCGCCGAGACGCTGAACCTCTCGCTGCTTCGCGGCTACCGCACCGGCGGCACCGTACACATCGTCGTGAACAACCAGGTCGGCTTCACCACCGCTCCGGAACATTCACGCTCGTCCGAGTACTGCACCGACGTCGCGAAGATGATCGCCGCACCGGTCTTCCACGTCAACGGCGACGACCCCGAGGCGTGCGTCTGGGTTGCTCAGCTGGCCGTCGACTTCCGTGAGAAGTTCGGCAAGGACGTCGTCATCGACCTCATCTGCTACCGCCGCCGCGGTCACAACGAGGGCGACGATCCGTCGATGACCCAGCCGGCGATGTACGACGTCATCGACACCAAGCGCAGCGTTCGTAAGAGCTACACCGAGTCCCTCATCGGCCGCGGTGACATCTCGCTCAAGGAAGCCGAAGACGCACTTCGCGACTACCAGGGCCAGCTCGAACGGGTCTTCAACGAGGTCCGTGAACTCGAGAAGTTCCAGCCCGAACCGTCCGAGTCCGTCGAACTCGACCAGACTCCCCCGGCTCGCCTGACCACGGCTGTCGCTCCCGAGGTCCTCGAGCGCATCGGTGATGCGTTCGTCAACGTCCCCGACGGCTTCACCGTTCACCCGCGCGTCAAGCCGGTTGCCGAGAAGCGCCGCGAAATGGCCCGTGAGGGACATGTCGACTGGGCGTTCGCAGAATTGCTCGCGTTCGGCTCGTTGGCCGAGCAGGGTGCCTTGATCCGCCTCGCCGGTCAGGACTCCAAGCGTGGAACGTTCACGCAGCGTCACTCGGTCCTCATCGACCGCAAGACCGGCAACGAGTACAGCCCGATCGCCAAGATCGCTGCCGACGCCGAAAACGGCGGCAAGTTCATGGTCTACGACTCCGCACTCACCGAGTACGCAGGTCTGGGCTTCGAGTACGGATACTCGGTGGGTAACCCCGACGCTCTGGTCCTGTGGGAAGCGCAGTTCGGTGACTTCGTCAACGGCGCGCAGACCATCATCGACGAGTTCATCTCTTCGGGTGAGGCCAAGTGGGGTCAGCTCTCCGACGTCGTGCTGCTCCTGCCACACGGTCACGAGGGTCAGGGTCCGGACCACACCTCCGGTCGCATCGAGCGTTTCCTTCAGCTGTGTGCAGAAGGCTCGATGACCGTCGCGGTTCCGTCGACTCCGGCCAGCTACTTCCACCTGCTGCGTCGCCATCACCTCGACGGCATCCGCCGTCCGCTGGTGGTCTTCACGCCCAAGTCGATGCTGCGTAACAAGGCTGCAGTCAGCAACGTCGAGGACTTCACGACGGGCAAGTTCCGTTCCGTCTTCGAGGAGCCTGCATTCGAGAGCGGCGAAAGCGCCCGCGAATCGGTCAAGCGGGTTCTGCTGGTCAGCGGCAAGCTGTACTGGGAGCTTCTGGCGAAGAAGCACAAGGACGAGCGTGACGACATCGCAATCGTGCGCATGGAGCAGCTCTACCCCGTGCCGAAGCGTCGTCTCCAGGAGACCCTGGACCGTTACCCGAATGCGGATCAGTTCCGTTGGGTTCAGGAAGAGCCCGCAAACCAGGGTGCGTGGCCGTTCCTCGGACTGGCTCTGCCGGATCTTCTGCCGGAGACCTTGACCGGCATCAAGCGCATCTCGCGTCGTCCGATGTCCGCTCCCTCTTCGGGATCGAGCAAGGTGCACGCGGTGGAGCAGCAGGAGATCTTGGACGAGGCGTTCCTGCCGACCAACTGAGCAGTGGCGTTCCTGCCGACCAAGTAAGCAGTGGCAGTACCCAAAGGCCGGGCCCCACATTCCGCAAGGAGTGTGGGGCCCGGCCTTTCTGCGTTCGCGTCAATTCGATTGCAGCAGACCCAGATCCGGCCCGGCATCGAAGCCGACGGCGGCCAGTGCCAACGCGGGCAACGACTGAACCGTCAGGTCGATCAGTTCCTCGCGGGTGATTGCGGGCGCGCGGAGCCAACTGATGGTGGCTTCCTCGACAAACGCGATCCAACCTCGAACGGCCAACTCCACCTGAGGCGTTCGAGTCAGGCCGATCTTGGGGAGCTGATCGAGGGTTCTCTTGGCCATGATGTCGCGAGTCTGCTCGAACACCTCACGCATCTGCGGATCCCCGCTGGCGGTCCCCCGGAGCAGCGAGACGTAGGTATTGCGGTTCTCGGTCACGTAGTCGACGTACGACGCCAGCACCGAGCGGAGGGTGAGCATCGGATCGTCCGACTCGCTCGGCTCCGTGCGCTGGAGCATCTGTTCACTGCTGTGTCGGACGATGGCGAGATGGAACTCGCTTTTCGACGCGAAGTAGTGGAACAGAAGCCCACGCGACACCCCCGCTTGATCGGCGATGTCCTCGACGGAAATCTGCTCGAGCGGCCGTTCGGCCAGCATGCGCGCCCCGAGGTCGATGAGTTGCGCTCGGCGTTGCGCAGGGTCGAGCCGCGTTCGCTTTACTGCGTCCATGCCCAATAGACTACTGAATATCCGTCAATAAGCTATTGACCGTGACTCAATAAAGGCATATCGTTCCCTACATGAGTCTTCCAGTTACAGATACCTCAGCACCTGCCGCGGATACTCGCCACGTCGGCACACTGATCATCGGCAGCGGTTTCGCCGGTCTCGGTGCGGCGATCAAACTGGCACAGGCCGGCATCACCGACTATGTCGTTCTCGAGCGCGGCAACGACGTCGGCGGAACCTGGCGTGACAACAGCTACCCGGGCGCCGCGTGTGACGTGCCGTCGCATTTGTACTCGTACTCTTTTGCACTCAATCCGGAGTGGACGCGCTCCTTCTCCACCCAGCCCGAGATCTACAAGTACATCCAGTCGGTGGCCAACCGCCACAAGGTGCTCGACAAGCACATCTTCGACTGCGACGTTCTCTCCGCCCGCTGGGACGAGTCGTCGGCTCAGTGGCACGTCAGCACCAACAAGGGTGAATTCGTCGCAAAGATCGTCATCTCGGCCGTCGGTGCACTGTGTGAGCCTTCACTTCCGGACATCAAGGGCATCGACGGATTCAAGGGCGAGATCTTCCACTCCTCGCGCTGGAACCACGATGCCGATCTGACGGGCAAGCGCGTGGCCGTCATCGGAACCGGCGCCTCCGCCATCCAGATCGTGCCCGCTATCGGCAAGAAGGTCTCACACCTCGACGTGTACCAGCGCACGGCGCCGTGGATCCTGCCCCGCGCAGACCGCGAGTACACCAAGATCGAGCACCTCGCGTTCAAGTACCTTCCCGGCTTCCAGAAATTGTGCCGCACCGGTATCTACTGGATGCGAGAGACGCAGGTCGTCGGCCTGGCCAAGGCGCCGGTCTTCATGAAGCCGCTGCAGTTCGCCGCCGAGCGTCACCTGAAGGCTCAGATCAAGGACAAGGATCTTCGTAAGAAGGTCATGCCCAACTTCCAGATCGGCTGCAAGCGCATGCTGATCTCGAACAACTACTTCCCCACCCTCGCCCAGGACAATGTCGACCTGGTGACCGAAGGCATCGAGGAGGTCACCGCCAACGGGATCGTCTCGAAGACCGGCACCACCCGTGAGATCGATGCCATCGTCGTGGCGACCGGATTCCACGTCACCGACTCCCCCACCTTCGCGGGAATCTTCGGCAAGGACGGACGCTCGCTCGCCGAGGTCTTCGAAGAGACCGGCATGCAGGGATACAAGGGCGCCGCAGTTGCCAACTTCCCCAACATGTTCTTCCTGGTCGGCCCCAACACCGGCCTCGGACATTCGTCGATGGTCTTCATGATCGAGTCACAGATCAACTACCTGGTCGACGCGATCGCCACCATCGACAAGTACGACATCGGCACCATCGAGGTGCGCAAGGACAAGCAGGACAAGTACAACAAGGACCTGCAGGCAGCTATGTCCAAGAGCGTGTGGAACAACGGCGGTTGCGCCAGCTGGTACATGGACAAGCACGGAAACAACACCACCCTGTGGCCTGGCTTCACCTTCCAGTTCCGCAATGCCACCAAGCATTTCGACCTCGCGGCATACCGCAGCGTCGCCACCTCGGATCTCGGCGCCGTCGGCACCGCGACCACTTCACAGATCGACCTCGACGACGAGAAGGCAGTAGCACAATGAGTGATTTTGCAGGCAAGGTCGTAGTCATCACCGGAGCGGGATCGGGCATCGGTCGCGCACTCGCACTGAACCTGGCCGGCCAGGGCGCCAAGTTGGCGATCTCCGACGTGGACACCGTCGGGCTCGCCGAGACAGCGCGTCTGGTGGAGGCCATCGGCGCCGAGGTGAAGTCGGACCATCTCGACGTCACCCAGCGTGAAGCGGTTCTCGAGTACGCCGACGCGGTTGTCGCCCATTTCGGCAAGGTCAACCAGATCTACAACAACGCCGGAATCGCGTACCACGGCACCTTCGAGAAGTCCGAGTTCAAGGACTTCGAACGGGTCATGGACGTCGACTTCTGGGGAGTTGTCAACGGCACCAAGGCATTCCTTCCCCACGTCATCGCCTCCGGTGACGGGCACATCGTGAACGTGTCGAGCCTCTTCGGTCTGCTGTCGATGCCGGGTCAGAGCGCCTACAACTCGGCCAAGTTCGCCGTTCGCGGTTTCACCGAGTCGCTTCGCCAGGAAATGCTGATCGCCAAGCACCCGGTGAAGGTGACCTGTGTGCACCCGGGCGGAATCAAGACCGCCATCGCACGCAACGCCACCGCAGGTCCGGGCGAAGATCTTGCGGTCTTCTCCGAGTTCTTCGACCGCAAGCTCGCGCGCACCACTCCGGAGGACGCCGCCAAGACGATCGTCAACGGTGTTCGCAAGAGCAAGCCGCGAGTTCTCATCGGGATGGACGCAATCGCACTCGACGCCTGGGTTCGCCTCGTAGGATCGGGCTACCAGCGCATCGTCGCGATCGTCGCCGGCCGAATGATGCCCAAGTCCAACTGAGCTCGTTTCACAGCGTCGTTCGTTTCACAGCGTCGTTCGTTTCACAGCGCAGTTCGCATAAAGAGTCAGGAGCCCTGCCGGTGAGCACGTTCACCCTTCCGCTGCCCGTGGTCGCATTCTTGTTGAAGCCGTACTTCCGTTTGGCTTTCAACTCGCGGCTGCCGTATCGGATTCAACGTCTGTTGCTCGAGGCCGGGGCACCGCTACAGCAGGTTCCAGCGGGCGCCGTCGTGCGCCCGCTGGAGCTGGCTTGCCGACCGGCAGAGAAGATCACCGTCGGCGCAACCGAGCGCCCCACCGCAGTTCTCTACCTGCATGGCGGGGCGTACACACTGGGTTCGCTGGCCACACACCGTTCTCTCGCAGCTCATCTCGCCCGTGAGTCGTCCAGTGCGGTCTTCACCTTGGACTACCGTCTCGCGCCGGAGAATCCGTATCCCGCCGCTCTCGACGACGCGGTCTCAGCCTTCATGCAGTTGGTCACCGAGTTCGACTATTCGGAAGACCGCGTTGCCATTGCCGGCGATTCGGCCGGTGGCGGTTTGGCCGCGGCGACCGCTCTGCGTCTGATCGAGCGTCACGGCGTGACCCCCGGCGCGCTCGCACTGATCTCACCGTGGGTCGATCCCGGCGATCGGGGTGCTACCAAAAAGGCCGACCTTGTCGTCAACACAGCTTGGTCCTTCGATGCCGCCGACGCTTACCTTGCCGGCGGCGACCGTACTGATCCTGGCTACGCGCCGATGCACGGCAAGCTCGACGGGTTGCCGCCCACCAGGATTCACGTCGGTTCCGAGGAGGTCCTCTACCCGCAGATCATGACGTTCACCGACAAGCTCTCCGCTGCCGGCGTCGACGTGTCCCTGATGGAGTACGCACGACTGTGGCATGTGGCTCACGCACAGGCGTCACTGGTGAAGGAAGCAGCAGACGCCGTTGCCGACCTCGGCCAGTTCATCGCATCGAAACTAATTCGTGCCAAGGATGATTCGAGTTCAGCAGTGGGATCGAACAGTCACTGACGGGTGGCCCACTCCGTCCATGTCACTGACGGGTGGCCCACTCCGTCCATGTCACTGACGGGTGGCCCACTCCGTCCATGTCACTGACGGGTGTCCCACCAGGTTCGGGCCACTTCCGGGGCTGACGCCTTGCCAGTCCGCACCTGCTCGATCATTGCGGCGAGATCGGTGGTGGACAGTTCACCCGCAACGACGCTGAGCGCCTTGACAGCCGAATCTCCCAGCGCGCCCGCTCGAAAGAGCGGAACGACATTCTGCGCAGCCAGAACGTGATTCGAATCAGCGAGCACTGTGACGGCACCGGATTGTGCCAGCGCTGACAGCGTCGTGGTTCCGAATACCTGTGCACCGGGTACGTCTGCCGGCGTTGCCTGATCGACGCCGGCGAAGACACACTCGGCGCCCTCGGCCAATTGTTCCACTGCCCCGTCCTCGACGAATCTCGCGGAGACGAGCGGCGTCGCCGCGGCACACGAAGGAGCAAAGGCTTCTATCGTCTTCGCTCCCAACGACTGTGCGTATGCGGTGTCGAGTGCGAGGACCGCACGATCTTCGGCCATCGCATAGTCGGAGACCGAAAGACCCTCCGGCAGAGAGCGACTCAAGGCCTCGAAGACGTCGTCGGCCTTGCGGGCCGGGGATGACGGGTCGTAGTGATCGAGCAGCGCACCGGTGAACTCGGGCACCAAGGTGACTCGCGCTGCGTCCAGAGCCTCGAGTGATTGGGTTCTGCCTCCACCCACCGATTCGACGCGAGCCGACAGACCGGAGGATGAGAGCACCGTCGAATACACCTCGGCCAACACCGAACTCTCCACTGATGCGTCAGCAGCCACCACGATCTGGTCACGAGACTCCGCTCCGGCGCTCTCTACCACCGAATCACCGTTTGCGCATCCGCTGAGAATTGGCAGGACCATCAGTGCTGCAACAACAGTCGAATACTTCGTGCGTGTGCTCTTCACCGAAATCCTCACATCCAATCCCATGGATCGAAAACCGTGCCATGTCGGTACCTATCGTTACACTTGTCGGGCGATGCGCGGTAACCAGTCCTGACGCAGCCACTCGGTGGCGGCGCCGTCGAAGCCACTCGGGTGGCTTCGCCACAAGGGGATGGTTTCCGACGCCCGAAACACGGGACGCCCGAAAAACCGGAAGGACGCTCATGCGCACCTCACGATTTCGTTCCAACCGTTGGCTCGTAGCCGCGGCAACCGTTGTCTCTCTGACTGCACTGACAGCGTGCGGTAGCAGTGACGGTGACTCCAACAGCGATCCCAACGCGGTTGTCGTCGGCTCCGCCAACTTCACCGAATCCGAGACGATCGCCAACATCTACGCCGAAGCACTGCGTGTCAACGGGTTCGATGTGTCCACGTCGTTCAACGTCGGCAGCCGTGAGGCGTACATTCCGGCGCTCAAGGACGGGTCGATCAGCGTCATTCCGGATTACACGGGAAATCTCCTGCAGTACTTGGATCCCGACAGCACGGCCACCAGCTCCGCTGATGTCCTCGCCGCTCTTCCCGCAGCTCTCGGGTCGGAATTGGCAATTGCGACGCCTGCATCCGCCGAGGACAAGGACGCCGTCGTCGTCACCAAGGAAACCGCTGACAAGTGGAACCTGAAGACGATCGCCGATCTGGCTCCGCATTCCGCCGAGGTCAAGTTCGGCGCTCCGGCCGAGTTCCAGGAACGTCCAGCCGGATTGCCCGGTTTGAAGTCCAATTACGGTCTCGACATCTCGGCAGCCAACTTCGTCCCGATCGCCGACGGCGGTGGACCGGCAACAGTGAAGGCTCTCTCGTCCGGCGACATCACGGCGGCAAACATCTTCACGACGTCTGCCTCCATCCCGGCAAACAACTTCGTGGTTCTCGAAGACCCGAAGAACAATTTCCCGGCTCAGAACGTGGTGCCGGTGCTGCGCGCGTCGAAGTCTTCCGACAAGTTGAAGACAGTCCTCGATGCGGTGTCCGCCAAGCTCACCACCGAAGAGTTGTTGGCACTCAACGTCCAGGTGTCCGGCGACACCAAGACGGAGCCGGCAGCGGCGGCCAAGGCGTGGGTGACGGCGCAGGGCCTCGACAAGCCGGTCTCGTAGTCACGTGATCACATTCGAGGGCGTCACCAAGCAGTATCCGGACGGCACCACCGCCGTCGACCGTCTCGATCTCACCATCGAGGCCGAGTCGTTCACGGTGTTCGTGGGGCCGTCCGGGTGCGGCAAGACGACGTCGATGCGCATGATCAACCGGATGATCACACCGACGTCGGGCAAGATCTTCGTCGACGGTCGTGACATCGAACAGACCGACGCGGTGAAGCTGCGTCTCGGCATCGGGTACGTCATCCAGAACGCCGGCCTGCTTCCGCATCGCACCGTGATCGACAACGTCGCAACAGTTCCGGTACTGCGCGGTGAGTCCCGCCGCGCAGCGCGCAAAGCCGCGTTGGGGGTACTCGAACGAGTCGGTCTGGACATCTCCCTTGCCACCCGCTATCCCGGGCAACTCTCGGGTGGGCAGCAACAACGTGTGGGAGTTGCGCGTGCATTGGCTGCCGATCCGCCGATCCTGTTGATGGACGAGCCGTTCAGCGCCGTCGACCCGGTGGTGCGTGAGGATCTGCAGACCGAAATGCTCCGTCTTCAAAGCGAACTGAAGAAGACGATCGTCTTTGTCACCCACGACATCGACGAGGCAGTCAAACTCGGTGATCACATTGCCGTCTTCGGTCCCGGCGGGCGGCTTCAGCAGGTTGCGGCGCCTCGCGACGTGTTGGCCGCACCGGCAACGGATTTTGTCGCCGGATTTGTCGGACGCGATCGCGGATATCGGGGATTGTCGTTCCGCGCTGCCGACGAGGTTCCGTTGCACCCCGTACGCACGGCCGTCGAGAACGAATTGAAGGCTCTGCGTCTCGAATTGGGCGAGTGGGTTCTCGTGGTCACGGACAGCGGAAGTCCACAGGGATGGATCGACGTGACCGGCGTCGAAGGCCTGCGCTCGGGACGCACTCTCGCGCAGTCGACGTCGGCCGGTGGTTCGTTGTTCTCCCCCGGCGGTGATCTACGCCAAGCACTCGATGCGGCAATCTCGTCCCCTTCCGGTATCGGCGTTGCCGTCGACGGCGAGGGCGCGGTCATCGGCGGGATCCTTGGCTCCGAAGTCGTGGCGAAATTGGCAGATCAGCGTCGACGCGAGGACGAGGAACGCAACCGAGTCGCCTTCACCGAGGGATTCGGGGCGTAGCGGCATGCGCTGGCTCATCGACAATTTCTCGACGGTCGTGGACTACTCGAAGACCCATCTGTATCTGGCGCTGCTGCCCTTGCTGATCGGTCTCCTGATTGCCGTTCCGGTCGGAACAGCGATCCGCAACGTCAGATGGCTGCGCCGAATCACGTTGACCCTGGCGAGCATTGCGTTCACGATTCCGTCGCTCGCGCTGTTCGTCACCATCCCCCAGCTGTTCGGACTCAAGACCCTTGATCCGCTCAACGTCGTGATCGCACTGAGCGTCTATGCGACAGCACTGCTCATCCGGGCCGTGCCCGAAGCACTCGATTCGGTGCCGGACAACGTCATCGACGCTTCCACCGCCGTCGGGTTCACACCGCTACGACGCGCCCTGACGGTCGAGTTGCCGTTGGCACTGCCGGTGATGATCGCGAACATCAGAGTTATTGCCGTTACCAATATTTCGCTGGTTTCGGTCGGATCGCTGATCGGAATCGGCGGGCTGGGAGTTCTGTTCAAACAGGGCTACGACCGCGACTACCCGGACCAGATCGTTGCCGGCATCATCGCGATTGTCGTGCTGGCCCTGGCGCTCGACCTGATCCTGTATCTGATCGGCCGATTCCTGACCCCGTGGACCAGAACATCGACCTCGTCGAAGGTCCCCGCCGTCGTGGCTGCCGAGGGGGAACCCGTATGAGCATCTTCACCGGAGCCTGGGACTTCATCGTCGATCCCGGAAATTGGAGCGGCGACACCGGAATCGGCACCCGCATCCTCCAGCACCTCTGGTACAGCGTTCTGGCCGTGGCGCTTTCGGCTGTGATCGCGGTGCCCATCGGATTACTCATCGGCCATCTGCGTCGCGGTGAGATCGTGGTCGTCAGTCTGGTCAACGCACTGCGGTCACTGCCCACTCTCGGCCTGCTCACCTTCCTCGTTCTTCTCATGGGCCTGGGAGTGATGCCGCCGATTCTCGCCCTCGTCATCCTTGGTATTCCCCCACTACTCGCCGGCACGTACGCCGGAATTGCCAGCGTCGACCGCGGCGTCGTCGAGGCCGCGCGGGCGATGGGTATGACCGAACTCCAAGTGCTCTTCCGCGTCGAGATACCCAATGCGCTGCCATTGATTCTCGGCGGACTGCGTAACGCGACACTGCAGGTGATTGCCACGGCAACGGTCGCCGCCTACGTCAACCTCGGCGGCCTCGGCCGGTACATCTTCGACGGTCTCGCGCTCTACAAGTACGACCGAGTGGTCGTCGGCGCAATCCTGGTCGCGGTTGTGGCTCTGGTCGTGGACGGCTTACTGGCGCTGGTGGTCTGGGCATCGGTGCCCGGGACCGGCAGGCTGCGCCGAACACCCGACCTCACTCGTCTGTAGATCGGTACACACGAAAAGCCCCGATCGGAACCTTGTGTGCGGGTCCCGATCGGGGCTTTCGTAGTCCCTCTTAGCTGGTCACGCCCTCAGCATGCGCTGCGGCCGCGACGGCTTCCGCTACTGCGGGTGCCACGCGAGGGTCGAGTGGGCTGGGGACGATTTTGTCCGCCGCCAACTCGTCGCCGACCACCGACAGGATTGCCTCGGCGGCAGCGAGCTTCATACCTTCGGTGATGCGACGGGCGCCGGCGTCGAGCGCGCCCTTGAACACACCGGGGAAGGCGAGAACATTGTTGATCTGGTTCGGGAAATCACTGCGACCCGTAGCCACGATCGCCGCATACTTCGACGCGGTTTCGGGGTGAATCTCCGGGTCCGGGTTGGAGAGCGCGAACACGATCGACTCGGGAGCCATCGAAGCGATGAGCTCCTCGGGGATCTTGCCCGCCGAGACACCGAGGAACACGTCGGCACCTTCGAGAGCCTCGATGGCACCACCGTGCAGGTCGCGGGGATTGGTGCGGGCCGCGAGTTCTGCCTTCACGTCGTTGAGGTCGCTGCGCTCGCCCGAGATGATGCCCTTCGAGTCCAGCACGATGACGTCGCTGATTCCGGCGGCGAGCAGGATGTTCGCGCACGCAACACCCGCAGCACCGGCGCCGGAGATGACGACCTTGAGTGTGGTGATGTCGCGGCTCTGAACCTTCACGGCGCCCTTGAGGGCAGCGAGGACCACGATGGCGGTTCCGTGCTGATCGTCGTGCATGACGGGGCAGTCGAGGGCTTCGATGACGCGCTTCTCGATCTCGAAGCAACGCGGCGCCGAAATGTCCTCGAGGTTGACCGCGCCGAAGCTCGGGCGCAGACGGATGAGCGTCTCGACGATCTCGTCGGGATCCTTGGTGTCGAGAACCAGCGGAATGGAGTTCAGTCCGGCGAAGTTCTTGAACAGTGCCGACTTGCCCTCCATGACGGGCAGCGACGCGCGGGGGCCGATGTCGCCGAGTCCGAGAACCGCGGTGCCGTCGCTGACCACGACGACGAGTCGGTTGGTCCACGTGTATCGATCGGCGAGGGTTTCGTCTGCAGCGATGGCGCGGCTCACCTGAGCAACACCCGGCGTGTAGGCGATCGAGAGGGCCCGCTGCGTATCGAGCGGCGCGGTGGTCTCGACCGAGAGCTTGCCACCGACGTGAGCGGCAAAGATTTCTTCGTCGGTCAACTCGACCTTGGGTACGTTGATGGCTTCAGTCACGAGGGACACGATGACACTCCTGATTAGTCCAGCCTCAAGCGGGGCTGGGTTACTGGGAAGTAATCCTTCGGACCGCTGCGAAACTACGTTCACAACGGTCAGAGATCATTTCTTCCGCGAACGACTACTGAGAAGAAGAGCATTCGGCGTGCGCGAGAAAGTGGGCCGCAATACATCCGAAGCGTCATGGTGTGGGGCGGGTGAGCCCTGGCGTATCCATGCAATCTAGGTTTCGGGAGAAATTCTGACGAAACCTGCACTTCGGGGCCGGGCTGTGGCGCCGCCTCGAAGTAACTCCAGTTTGCCACCAGAGTCGGATCACAATCAAATCCTCCAAGCGGTCGGATTCCTCACCACACTCGAACCCGAGCCGTCATCCCCACCGTGTCATCCCACCCAGTCATCCCCACCGTGTCATCCCCACCGTGTCATCCCCACCACTGCGTCACCAACAACAGCCCCGCCACCACGAGCACGACCACCGATCCGGCAACCGCCGCGATACCCCGCCTGCGGTCGCACCAGATCTGCGCGGCCAAAGCAACCACCGAGGCCGCAATGTGCGCGGTGATCGACGTTGTTCCCGGACCCGGGAATCCGCGGTTGCCGCCCAGATATGCCGAACCGATGATCACGAGTGTCAAGACCACGATTCCGGCCGCCACGGTGCCGCTCAGGGCGCGTAGAGCGCGAACCAGCAGCCATTGTCGTTTGTCGGCGGGATAGTCGTAATCGTCTTCGTACTGATAATCCTGATAATCCTGGTACCGGTAGTCGTCCTCGTACCTGTCGTCGTATGTCATCTCTTACGCTCCCGCGACGAATCCGCGGACTGATTCCGCAATGAGTTGAACTGCGATGGCGGCGAGCAAAAGACCGGCGATGCGTGCCAGCAGGCTGATGCCACCCTCACCCAGTATCCGGATCAGTGCCGTCGAGAAGCGCAGGACCACGAACAGCACGAGGTGGATGGACAGAATCGCCAACGCGATCGCCAGATACGACGCCGCTTCACCATCGGCCTGGGCGACAAAGACGATGACAGCCGCAATTGCACCGGGACCGGCCATCATCGGCGTTCCCAGCGGAACGAGTGCGACGTTGACGTCGTCGGCTCCCTGCGGACGGTTGGAGGCCTTCCCGGTCAGCAGTTCGAGTGCGATGAGAAGCAGCAGTAATCCGCCTGCGCCCTGCAACGCCGGAATGCCGATGTGAAGGTAGTTGAGTATCGCCTGACCGCCGATGGCAAAGACCGAGATGACCGCAAGGGAGACGGCGGGGGCCTGCCATGCCGCTCGGTTGCGATCTTCACGGCTCTTGCGGCCGACCAGTGACAAGAACACCGGGATGACTCCGGGCGGGTCCATGATCACGAACAGCGTGATGAACACGGTGAGGTAGAGCGTGGTGTCGAGCATCAGCGCCCAAGTACCTCCACGCCGGTGGCAGCCGAGACGAGTTTGTCGAACTCGGCCTCGTCCGTCAGCTCGTCGCCGAGTCCGATCGTCTTGTTCTCGCCGTGGTAGTCCGAGGATCCGGTGACTGCCAAGCCCAGGTCGACGGCCAGGCTGCGCAGGACGTCACGATCGTCGCTGCGATGGTCCGGGTGATCGACTTCGAGACCCCCGAGACCCAGATCGGCCAGATCACGGATGTGGTCGAGCGCAAGCAATCCGCCGCGCGAACGGGCACGTCCATGCGCAAGGACAGTTACTCCCCCGGCCGCTGCCACCAGTTCGACGGCGTACTCGAGCGGAGTGTCGTACTTGGGAACGTCGTATCTCCCTCGACTGGACAACAAGTCGGAGAAAGCCTCACTGATGCTCGACACCACTCCCGCTCGCATCAGGGCCGCTGCGACGTGCGGGCGTCCGACGGACGGACCGGCGTCAGCCAAGATCTGATCGGGATCGACGGGCAGACCGTCGCGCGCCATCATGGTCGTCATCACCCGGATACGTTCGACGCGTTCGGCGCGCAGTCGCTCACGTTCCTTGGCGAATTCGGGGTGCGTCGGATCGAACAGGTACGCCAGCAGATGAACAGCGACCGGCCAACCACGCTCACCTCGACCTTCGCACGACATCTCCATCCCACGAACCAGGCTGACGCCGGCCGGCAAGGCGTGCGCCGCCTCGGCCCAGCCCGAAGTCGTGTCGTGATCGGTGATGGCGACGACGTCGAGTCCGGCGTCGGCTGCGGCGCGCATGAGGGCAGCCGGGGTATCGGTGCCGTCCGATGCGTTGGAGTGGGTGTGAAGGTCTATTCGCACTGTTCCAGTGTGTCAGCAATCGGCAACTTCATCGCGCTCCGGTGGCCGAGCCGGAAGCTGACGTACGATTACGCCGCAGCGGCAGCGCAATTCGATCACGTGCCGCTGCAGTGCCGTTCCCCTGCCGTTCCACTGCACTACAGACCGAGAAGGAGCGAGCGTGCCAACCATGCCGTCACTGCCGAATTGGTCGAACGGCAAATCGACGCAAGCCGATGCGCCCAAGATCCCCGTTCCGGCAGCCCGCGCGATCGTCGACTGCGCGGTCTACGTTGACGGCGTGCGGTTGCCGGGCAAGTACACGCACCGCGCCGCGTTGGCCGAGGTCCGTAGTCGAGACAACGCGTTCGTCTGGGTGGGCATGCATGCACCCGACGAAGGCCAGATGCAAGATGTCGCAGCAACTTTCGGACTCCACGAGTTGATGGTCGAGGATGCCGTCCATGCACACGAGCGCCCGAAACTCGAACGCTACGACGACGTCATGTTCCTGGTGCTGCGCACGGTCGTCTACGTACCGCACGAGTCCGTCGCGACGGCGAGCGAGATCGTCGAAACCGGCGAGATCATGGTGTTCGTCGGTCCCGACTTCGTGGTGACCGTCCGGCACGGGGATCACTCCGAACTGGCAAGCGTGCGCAAGTCACTCGAGCAGAATCCCGAGCGTCTCGCCATGGGCCCGTTCGCGGTGTTGCACGCGATCACCGACCACGTCGTCGACAGCTATCTCTCCGTCATCCAACTCGTCGAGCAGGACGTCGACAGCATGGAAGAGTTGGTGTTCAACCCACGGAACACCGTTGCCGTCGAGCATATCTACCTGCTCAAACGTGAAATCGTCGAACTACGACGCTCGGTCACTCCACTCGGATTGCCACTGCTCCAGCTGACCCAGCCCGCGGGCGGCCTCGTCCCGAAGGAGATCCGGCGATACTTCCGTGACGTAAGGGATCACCACACGATCGTGGCCGAACGTATCTCGGAATACGACGAGGTGTTGAGTTCTCTGGTCGATGCCGCACTCGCGAAGATCGCGGTGCAACAGAACACCGACATGCGCAAGATCTCGGCTTGGGTCGCTATCGCCGCCGTGCCGACGGGCGTTGCCGGTATCTACGGAATGAACTTCGAGAACATGCCGGAACTCGGTTACAAGTACGGCTATCAGTCCATCCTGTTCCTCATCGCGTCGGTGTGTGTCGGCTTGTTCTTTCTCTTCCGTCGCAACAACTGGCTGTGAACCTCGCACGCTGACTCCCTGTACTTGCCACCGTCGCAGGCGGACAATGGATATGGGTACGCCTTTTCATTCCGTTCCCGAAATTCATTTTGCGACAAGCAAATTCAGATCCAGGAGAGATGGAGGAACAACCATGCCTACAGTCGAGCAGTCTGTAGAGATCGCGTTGCCACCCAAGGACGTCTGGGAGTACATCGCCGTCGCCGAGAACTGGCCCAACTGGGAGAATTCGATGGTCGAGTGCAAACAGATCACCGACGGCCCGATGGGCGTGGGAAGCCGTTGGCACGGCGTCTCGAGAATCCTGGGCAAGCGCCTCGAGTGGACATCCGAATTCACCGAGTACGACCCACCGAGATCGTCGAAATCGACGTCCGTCGAAAGTCCGGTCAGCTTCTCGCAGACCACGACATGCGAAGAAGTCGGTGACGGCACTCGGGTCACCTACCGACTCGACAGCGAAAGCGGACTAGGAGGCGTATTCGGCAAGATGGCCGACCCGATCGTCACGAAAGCATTTTCACGGACGGTTCGGGTAAGTCTCGAGAACTTGGCAGACATCCTCGTGCACGCCGAATGATCTGACGGACAAAGCGCCGGCGCAGCTAGAGCGAGGCAGCGGAACGGTGCGGATCGCGAATGTCGATCCCCGCCTCGGTCCACGCTTCCCGCAGCGCCTCCGCGCCGCGCAGACGCACCCAGGCGGCTTCGGTACCGGTCAGGGGGACCACACCAAGGAAGCGCACCGGATCGAACGGCTCCGGCAGCGTCAGGTCGGCGATCCCGCTGTCACCGAGAAGCACCGCCGTGAACGCAGTGTCCTTCCACAGCGGCTCGCCCAGGTCCAACAGTGCGTCCTCGAGCAGCACGACGCCTTCGACGGACGGCGCCGCAGCCAGCACCGCGAGCGTCCTGGCCACACCCGACGCGACACCCGTGCCACCGCGCAGGGTGAGCACCAACTCGGCGCGAGGACCGCGTGTGGGGTCTGCGACCAGTTCATTGGGGTCGCCCATCGGATGACGCGAGCACCCCAGTGTGACGTAGCGGACCAGGCCGTCGGGTGATTCGAAACGCAGTACGTCCAGCGGTTCGACACCGAGGAACGTCACTGAGGCCGCGGTGGGGTCCGGCCCCTCGATACTGCTGACGAGATGGGCCCGGACGGAAGATACGACGCTGTCTGACACTCGTCCATCTAAACACCGTGCCCGCGAGGTTCGCAGCGCAGATACCTCGCGGTGGCGGTAGCGTCGTCGAAATGGTCTCCGTTCTCGCTGTCAGCGACGAGACCGTCGAATTCCTGTGGAGCAGTCAAGTTCGTTCACTCGGAGTCGACGTGATCCTCGGCGCGGGCGACCTGCCGTTTGCGTATCTGGAGTACCTGTCTGACCAACTGAATGCGCCGTGCGTGTTCGTTCCCGGAAACCACGACGTCGATCTGTCCGGATATTCGAACACGAGATCCGGTTGGATGCGGGCAGGTATGCCGGCGCAGTGGCCCGGCCCGACCGGCGCAGTCAACGCCGACGGACGCATCGTGACCGTCGCCGGTCTGCGGATCGCGGGCCTCGGTGGTTCCATCCGATACAACACGGGTCCCAATCAGTGGTCCGAGCGCCAGCAGAGCCGACGCGCCCGCTCGCTCACCTGGCGAAACGCCTGGCAATCGCGGCTTCCCGGCGGCCGGGCGGGCGTGGATGTGCTGCTCACCCACAGCCCCGCCCGCGGCGTCGGCGACGCCGAGGATCGGCCACATCGTGGGTTCGAATGCTTCACCCCCTTGATCCGCACCCTCGATCCGACGGTCATGATTCACGGACACATCCACCCGCACGGGCGAACACCTCTCGATCTGGAGGTAGGCCGGACTATCGTGCTCAATACCGTCGGCTTCACGCTGATGGAGATTTCCCCAGGTACTCCGCCGACGATCGTGAGGCGCCGACATGGCTCGTGACACCGGATTTCCCACAGCCGACGCGGAAAACGACTTCGCTCGTCAGCGTCGACGCGCCGACGTTGCCCGTCTGGTCAGTTGGCTACGACGCGAACCGGACGACGTCAACGCGATCCTGCCGTTCGACGAGGTTGTCGCAGCGCTCGGCAAGGTTGGTGAGAAGTCTCTGGGTCTACAGGTCGTCACCATCGAATCGATAGTCGGAAGTGTCGACCGCACAGGTGATTTCGACAGGTACTTCCGTCCGACGTCCACTCATTCGCGCGCTCGTTGGGAGCGACTCGCGGTGGCGCAACGACGCGGCGAATCGGTGCCACCCGTTCAGTTGTACCGTGTCGGCTCCATGCATTTCGTGATCGACGGACACCACCGAGTGTCCATTGCGTGTGCGATGCACCAGAAGACAATCGACGCGTACGTCACCGAGATCATCACGCGCATCTCGCCGGAAGGCATCACTCAGCGCGCCGATCTGCTCATCAAGGACCATCGCCGACTCTTCCTCACTCGCGTTCCGCTGCAGGGCTCGCAACGCGAAGCTGTCCAGGTCACCGACCCGTGGGAGTACGCCGAACTCAGTGAGTGCGTGGAGGCGTGGGGTTTTCGGCTCATGCAGGAAAAGGGCGAGTTCCTCGGCCGAGACACGGTCGCCCGGCGCTGGTTCGGCGAGGAGTTTCTCCCCGTCGTGCGAATGCTGCGGGGCGCCGACATGTTGCCCGAGCACACCGACGCCGAGGCGTACTTGTGGATCGCCCGGGAGCGGTACCGACTGGTGCGGCGGCACATGTGGAATGACGAGATCGTGGCCGAACTACGCGATCGAGCACCGCGAAAGCACAAGCCCGCTACGTAGCGACAGCGAACCGCACCTCTCGGGTCGGGATCTTCGGGTGCATGAACTTCAGCAACGAACGCGCTTCTTTCTCGATGGACGCGAGCGCGGTCTTCGGTTGCTGCGCAAACAGAGTCGCGCTCAACTCGACGGTCTCCTTGGCCGGCGTCACCGTCGCGAATCCCACCACCTTTCCGCGCACCAGGATGGCGGGCTTGATGATGCCGTTGACGGTGAAGACGCGAGTTCGATACTGCTCGTCCATGATTCGCGAGCGGTCGGCGTGCGAGAGCAGGATGTTGTCGAACGGAGCAAGGATTCTGACCGGCGGTGTTCCGGAGGTCGGTCGTGGCGCATCCGGCAGGTCGAACACCTCGGCCCCTTTCGCGTTGACAAAGGTGATCAAGCCCGGACGTAGCCTCTCGAAGACTTCGGCGAGTCTCGTGAGCCCCGACCACGCTTGCGCATCCTTCACGCTCGCGGGCCCGAAGGCAGCCAGATAGCGCAGCACCATCGCGTCGGGATCTGGAGTTGAACTCACCTCTGCGCCAAGCCAATTCTCCAACGTCGTCAGTGCCGGTGCTCCGGATCGTCCCCACAGACCTCGCGGTGGGACCTGCACCATCGGCAGAAGCCCTCGAACTCCGTGCGCCAGTCCTTCGGCCGCGTGGCCGGGAAAGCGCTCTGCCAGTATCGGTCTCATCTGCATCTGAGTAAGCGGCCCGTCCGCTACCAGGTCACGCCCCGCCTGCGCAAGCGCGTCGAGATCCAACCCGGTGAGCGCCGCACGCTGAGTGCTGTTGGTGTGGAGGTCGCGTTCCATGATCGTCTGAACCGTGGCACGGAAGGGACCCGCATCGGCGGCCGAGAGGGCAAAGACCGTGCCCCGCATGGCAACCAGCCGCACCACCTGGCGCTTCTCGACAAGGGTGGAGAGGTCTTCTGCCGCAAAGTTCTTCAGCCGCGCCCACAGTGCCAGGTAGGGCGGATTCGGCGCCTGGGCCTGCAGACCTGCCAGATGCTCGATCGCATCCAACGCGCTGACCTCGGCCCGCCGCAGCAGGAACTGCCGCGCCAGAGTCGCCAGGTTGAGCTCGCGATCGGTGATCAGTGCAGCCATCGACAACTCCTCAACGATCGTGGTCAGGGGCAGTGACGATCTCGAACGGTATCTCGACTCGCGCGAGCGTTCCGGACTCTTCACCCGGTCCGACCGAGAACGAGCCACCAGCGGCAACCACACGCAGTTCGTGCGAGAGCAGTCCGATGTGCCCGGCGGCCCGTCGTTGGGCAATCCGATCGGCGCTGATCCCCCGACCGTCGTCCGAGACCACGAGCACCGCACGGTGGTCCAGTCGTGCAAGCTCGATCCGGACATTCTGCGCGCCGGCATGTTTGACGACGTTGCCCAGAAGTTCTCGGGTGGCGCCGAACAAGACCTCGTCGGCAGACGTGCGTAAATCGTCGTTCCAGCCCGAAGTGTCGACGTCGACCACCACTCCGCCGCGTCCCTGCGCCGAGCGCGCGAGGTCCCCGATCGCGCGGGCAAGGCCAACGTGGACGAGAACTGTGGGATGCAGTTCCGAGACGGACGACCTCAGCAGCGTTGTCGCTTCACCAAGCGCTTTCCCAGCTCGCGCCAATGCGACGGGTTCCGCACTGCCTGCCAATTCGTCGAGATCCATCCGCGCCGCGAGAACGTACTGGAGCGCCCCGTCGTGCAGTTGCTCGGACAGTTCTGTGCGCTCACGCTGCTCGAGCCCCATGAGTTCGGCCAGAAGACTCGTGCGGTGGCCGACGAGGTGCCCGATGGTCAACACTCGCGACCTTTGAATCCGAGTCAATCCGATTGCGCCCGCACCCACCCCGGCCAAGGCCATGGTACTCAGCAGGATCGACGGCCACGGCTCGGAATTCGAAGTCATCGTTGCCCAACTGGAAGCAAAAAACACACCGATCGTGCACGCAACGACGCCGACACACACGTCCGTCCGCAGTTGCGTACACGCAAGAACCGGAATGACGAAGAGCCCGTTGCTCAAGATGTCGGCGGTCCAACTCTGCTCGGCTGCGAGACCGGTCAGCAATGTCAGAGTTGCGAGCACGGCGAGGTCGACGAACAAGCCGAGCCAGATCATCGTCACCGGGCCGGTGCCGCCTTTGCGGATCCACAGCGCCACGGCTGCCGACCAGAGGGCATAGGCGCCCAGAATCGCGAAACACCATCCCGCGTCGTTCATCGGCGGGACGAAGATCAGCGTCAGGGCGATGAACAGCACCAGAGCGCCGCGCACCGTCAGTTGGAGGTACGCACCGCGGTAGGCGTGTTCGCGCATGATCCGTTCGAGGTCCGGGCCGCCGGGCAGGTGCTCGGTTCGTACCGAGGATTCGTTCATCTGTCCTCCTGTGCCGCCCATCCCAGTTCCCTGTGAATGAGCTTCGCACACGAGATTTCACAATCAACCCGCAATACCGTGAATGGCACAGCATTCACCGAACCTCGAAACCACGCAGGAGTGCTCATGATCTCGACCCGAGCAAGCAAGCGCCGCATCGCCACTCGATTTGCCGTCGCCGGCGCCCTGGCAGCGGCGCCGATCGCCGTGGTGGCCGGGACAGCGCAAGCCGCCCCGGCCTCCACCCATCACGAACAATTCGGCCGCCTGATCCCCCTACCCGAGCCGGCCGACGCAGCGCCCGGCCCCGAACAGGTACCGCTCCCCTGGGGCGCGACGTATTCGGTCACCTTGCCCGGGTAACGGTCACAGCAGCAGATTGGCTCCCGTACCGCCGTCGAACACTGCGATCTTGGCGGGATCGAACCACAGATCGATAGACCTGCCCTGGTCCACGGTGGACTCGGACGAGAGCCTGGCAACCAGTTGACCGCCACCAGCGACGGCCGTTCCCGAATCGGCGGCGAGTTCCTCGAGTTCACGAGAATTGACGGCGGGGCCACCAGCGAGGAAATACGCGTACTTGTCGGAACCCATCGATTCCAGCACGTCGACGTCGACGGTGAACGTCCCACCGTGCGGCTTCTGCGCTGCATCGACCAGCGCCACGTCCTCGAAATGTTCCGGCCTGATACCGACCACGACGTCCTTGCCCGAGCCGCTGCCCGAGATCTTCGACTGCGCCGCCGCGGGCAGGCGAACATCGCCGATCGGCGTGCTGACGCCGTCCGCCGTCAACTGTCCGGGGAAGAAGTTCATGGACGGGGACCCGATGAATCCCGCCACGAACAGATTGTTCGGACGATCGTAGAGTTCCTGCGGCGCACCGATCTGTTGCACGATTCCGCCGCGCAGCACGACTACCCGATCGCCGAGCGTCATCGCCTCGGTCTGGTCGTGGGTCACGTAAATCGTTGTCGTACCGAGTCGCTGCTGCAGACGGGCGATCTCCGTCCTCATCTGCACGCGCAGTTTGGCGTCCAGGTTGGAAAGCGGCTCGTCCATGAGAAACGCCTTCGGGCTGCGCACGATTGCGCGTCCCATCGCGACACGCTGACGCTGACCGCCCGACAGGTTCGCCGGTTTGCGATCGAGATGCTGGGTGAGGTCGAGCACCCGCGCCGCGTCGTCGACCTTGGCGTTGATCTCGTCCTTGGACATCTTCGCCAATGTCAGTGGGAACGCGATGTTCTGGCGCACCGTCATGTGCGGATACAGAGCATACGACTGGAACACCATCGCGATGTCGCGGTCCTTGGGGGCGCGTTCGTTGACGCGTTCACCCGCAATCCGCAACTCACCGGTCGAAATGTCTTCCAGCCCGGCAATCATGTTGAGAGTCGTGGATTTTCCACAACCGGACGGGCCCACGAGAATGATGAATTCTCCGTCGGCGATGGTGATGTCGACATCACTGACCGCCTTGGCTCCGTCCGGGTACAGCTTGGTCACCTTGTCCAGCACGATCTCGGCCACAGGCTTATCCCTTCACTGCGCCGGAAGTAAGCCCGGCCACGATACGACGTTGGAAGAACAGAACAAAGATGATGATCGGAATGGTGATGACCATGGCGGCCGCGGCGATCGACCCGGTGGGCTCCTCGAATTGTGAAGCGCCGGTGAAGTTCGCGATGGCCGCAGGGGCGGTGATTGAGCGTTCGGTCGACGTCAACGAGATCGCGAACAACAGATCGTTCCAGCAGAAGATGAAAACCAAGATGCCCGCAGTGACGATACCGGGCGCGGCCAGTGGAGCCACCACCTTCCGGAACGCCTGACCCGGCGTCGCGCCGTCCATCTGAGCCGCCTTCTCGAGTTCCCACGGAATCTCTTTGAAGAACGCCGAGAGCGTGTAGATCGCCAACGGCAACGCAAAGGTGATGTACGGCAGGATGAGTCCGGCCCAGGTGTCGAAGAGTCCGAGCCGTCGTTCGATGTCGAACAGCGGGCTCACCAATGAAATCTGCGGGAACATCGCGATCAGCAGTGCAACACCCACCAGCAGCTTCTTGCCCGGAAAATCCAGGCGCGCAATGGCGTACGCCGCCATGGTCCCGATCACCACGGCGATGACCGTCGAGATGAGTCCGATACCGATGGAGTTGATCAGAGCACTGGTGAAGGCGCTGGTGTCGAAGATTCCTCGGTAGTTGTCCAGGGTCCACTTCTCCGGAATGAACTTGCCGTCCTTGATCGTTCCGGCCGGTTTGAAGGACAGGCTCGCGATCCACAGGACGGGAACCAGCGCGTACAGCAAGACCAGAAGGTTGACGACGGACCAGCTGATCTTGAGTCTGGGAGTCACGGTCATGTCAGCGTCCTTCCGTATCGGATCCGGGAGCCGAAGCACCGAAAAGTTTGATGAAGATGAACGCGATCACGGCCACACACACGAAGATCAGCACGCTGATCGCGGATCCGATGCCCAAGTTGAACGCTTTGAACAGATTGTCGTAACCCAGAATCGACACCGACCCGGTGTCGTTCGCTCCCTTCGTCAGCACGTAGATGTTGTCGAAGATGCGGAACGCGTCGAGTGTGCGGAACAGCAGAGCGACGAGGATGGCGGGCTTCATCAGCGGAAGGATGATGCGTACCAACCGGGTCCACCCGCCGGCGCCGTCCACCTGAGCCGCCTTGAGAAGGTCATCGGGCACGAGCGCCAGGCCGGCGAGCAGGAGCAGCGCCATGAACGGCGTCGTCTTCCACACCTCGGCAAGGACGATGATCGCGAGCGACGGGATCTGGTCGGTGAGCGGCGCACTGCCGTCGGGCAGGAGATTGGCGAGGTAGCCGGTCCCCGGCGTCCACGCGTAGTACCAGCTGTATGCCGCCGCGACGGTGACGATGCCGTACGGGATGAGCACCACGGTGCGGACGAGCCCCTTACCCACGATCGTTCGGTGCATCACCAGTGCGATGGTCAGTCCGAGAACGAACTCGATGACGACCGAGACGACAGTGATCGACGTCGTCACCGCGAACGCTTGCCACCAGTAACCGTCGGTCAGCACCGACACGTAGTTGTCGAACCACACGAACTTTCGTTGATCCGGGAAGCGCAGGTCGTAGCGCTGCAAACTCAGCCAAACGGCGTAGACCACCGGATATGCGGTCACCGCGATCATGAGAATCGCGGCCGGGGCCACCAGCCAGAGACCGAGGCGACGCTCGGCCGCCTTTCCGTCCGACATCTTCGACTTCGCGGAGTGCTTCGGCTCCGGCGAGGGCGTCGCGACTGTTGGTGCAGCTCCCGAATTTTCGCTGTCGATCGTCACGGAATCAGCCCCTCGGAATTGACTGCCTTGCGTACCTGCTCGGCAAGATCGTTCACGGTCGATTCCGGATCGATGTTTCCTACAGGGTTCAGCGTGGCAGTGATGAGCGTCGAAATACTCTGATAGGCAGGAGAAACCGGACGAACCGAAGCGGTGTCCAGGCTGTCGCGAACCTCACGCCACGCCGGGTACGCCTCCTGGAACGCCGGGTCGTCGTACAGGCTCTCGAGAGTCGGCGGAACGCCACCGGCTACCGCGTTGTTGCGCTGATTCTCCTCGTTACGCAGACAGGTGAGCGCCTCGAACGCGAGGTCCGGATGCTGGCTGGTCTTGGCCACCGCTACGTTGAAGCCGCCGATCGTGACCTCGGCCGGCTTACCCTCGATCACCGAGGGATACGGAGCGGCAAGGAAATTCCGTTCTCCGTTCACCGTGAGCACCGTGTTTCCGGTGTTCTCACTGGTGACGTTGCCCTTGTCGTCGATGTACGGCAGATCGCCCTTCTCGGCGTTCTCCATGATGCCGGGCAGCACGAACGGCCAGTTGACCTGGAAGGCAGATTTGCCGCTCTCCATACCCAATCGCGACGACGCTTCATCCCCCTGCGAGATCGAGGGATCCGCACCCTTCGCGGTGGCGACGCGCTTCATGACGGTCAGCGCCTGCTGGGCAGCATCACCGTCGGCCACCGTCACGGTTGTTCCGTCGGGCCCCACCACCGATCCGCCGGCACTGGCGAGAAGGGTGTTGAACCAGACCATCAATCCTTCGTACTGCTTGCCCTGCACACCGATCCAGCTGGGGCGCCCCTCCGCGGCCAGGCCTTCGGAGATGTCGATCATCTGATCCCAGGTTTGGGGTGGTTGCCCGTCCGGCATCAAATCCTTTCGATACCAGAGCAATTGGGTGTTGGTGTTCAATGGCGCCGCATAGAGCTGGTCCTGCCACTTCGCCGACTCCAGCGGACCCTCGAGAGTCCCGTTGCTGACCTCGGCCGCCACGTCGTCAGGAAGCGGCAATGCCCATCCGGCTTCGGCGAATTCGGCAGTCCACACCACGTCGAGCGTCATCAGATCGAGTGACTTGTCATTGCCGGTCAGACGCCGGGCCAACTGAAGTCGCTGGTCGTCGGCACCCTTGGGCAGAGTTTTCTGCTCGACCCGGTACGCGCCGTTCGACGCCGCCGAGCAATTGGCGGCGGCCTCCGCATACTGCTCGGCGCCGTCGGCGGCGGTGTAGAAGGACAGCACCACGCCGTCGTCATTGTCTGATCCACACGCACTGAGCAAGGGCGCCAACAACAATGTCGCCGCGCCGAGCAGCCCCACCCTCAATTTCTTCTTCTGCCCCGCCTGCAATCTCTTGTTCTGCACAGCCGTCCTCCTCGGGCGGCGAGACGGCGCAGTCGATTCGGCTGGCCGACGCACCACACATCGGCACTTTTGCCGGAGAAGGGACCTATTTCCTTGTCCGGCAAACGGTCACGGGAAGGAGTACTGCCTCGCCCGCGTGTACATAAAGTAACCGAGATCACACAAGTTGGCAGCCCGAGCGAGAATGTCAGATGGCGAGCTTGGCGAGCAGGTCGCGCGCAGACTCCGCCGTCTTGGGCTCACACAGTACGTCGTAACGTCCGGCGACCAACTGCATCGTCGAGGCGAAGTCCCGCTGCCCACGCGTCGCGGCGTACGGGATGGTCGTGGAGATGACACCGAAGATGATGCCGCCCACGATGCCCGCGATCAGCGGAGCGAGGAACCCGCCGGTGACGATTCCGAGCACCAGGCCGAAGAAGACACCGAGCCAGGCACCGGAGACGATGCCACCACCGATCACCTTGGCCCACGTCAACCGGCCGAGAACGCGCTCGACCTGCATCAGGTTCACGCCGACGATCGTGACGTCCTGAACCGGGAATTCTTGATCGGAGAGGTAATCGACTGCGCGCTGCGCCTCGGCGTAGGTGGGATACGACCCGATGGGCCATCCCGAAGGCGGTGTCGGCAACGCTCCACGGCGCGACCCATTCGACGATTGACCGAGCGGATTGGACATGGCTGGCAGCGCTCCTCTTTTCGGGCACGTCATCCACGCGGATGACGCAAGTACATCTACCCCTATTGTGCCCTTTACAGACCTGATTCGTTCGGCTATGCGAGCGTCAGGCGTGTTCGGGCGGCGTGAATTCCGACGTGCGCGTCATCCCCGCGGCGCGGCCCTTGGCCGAAATCACCAGTGCCATCTTGCGACTCGCCTCGTCGATCATCTCGTCGCCGAGCATGACGGCGCCCCGCCCTCCTCCGGCGGCCGAGGTGTGGAACGCGTACGCGTCCAAGATGAGTTCTGCACGGTCGTAATCGGATTGGCGCGGACTGAACACCTCGTTGGCCGCCTCGATCTGCGTGGGATGCAGAACCCACTTGCCGTCGAAGCCGAGCGCTGCCGTCCGCGCCGCCGACCGAGTGAAAGCCTCGACGTCGCGAATCTGGAGGTACGGACCGTCGATCGCCTGGACGCCGTGTGCACGTGCGGCCATCAAGATGGTCATCAAGATGTGGTGATACGCGTCACCGCGGTCGTAACCGTCCGGTTGCTCACCGACGACCAGAGTTCGCATGTTCAAGCTCGCCATGAAGTCGGCCGGGCCGAACACGAGTGCCTCGACGCGGGGACTCGCGGTGGCGATCGCGTCGATGTTGGTCAAGCCGATCGCGTTCTCGATCTGCGGCTCGATTCCGATCTTGCCGACCTCGAGACCGTTGGCCTTCTCGACCTGCGTCAACAACAAATCGAGTGCCTGGACGTGACTCGCGTCGGGAACCTTGGGCAGCAGAATGGCGTCCAGATGCGCTCCGGCGCGGCCGACCACCTCCACGACGTCGGCATACGTCCATTCGGTCGTCCAGTCGTTGACCCGGACGACCTTGACCTGTTTGCCCCACCCGTCCTCGGCCAACGCGTCGCCGATCGACTCTCGTGCCGCCTGCTTCGCCAACGGCGCCACCGCGTCTTCGAGGTCGAGGAAGATCTCGTCGGCGGGCAATCCCTTCGCCTTGTCGATCATCTTCCGACTGCTGCCGGGAACTGCCAATACCGATCGACGGGAACGGTTGCGTGAAGTCATTGCGGACTGCCCTTCTCGATTTTCGGTGGCGCCGTTGCAGATTTTGACGCTGGACGAATTAGCCTTGCAATCATGGCAGCAGCAGGCAAGGTATTTGCAGCCAGGCTTGCCGGCCTGGTTGTACTCGGCCCGGACGGCGAATCGATCGGTCGTGTGCGCGACGTCGTCATCACGGTCCGTATCGGACGCCAGCAACCGCGGGTTCTCGGTCTGGTGATCGAAATGTTCACGCGCAAACGCATTTTCGTTCCGATGCTCCGCGTGACAGCCATCGAGCCGAGTGCGGTCACCCTGACCACGGGCAACGTCAGTTTGCGGCGCTTCAACCAGCGGCCGGGTGAAGTACTCGCGCTGGCGCAGGTACTCGATTCGCATGTGCGCGTGGACGACCCGGAACTCGAGGAGCTTCACGGCGTCGACACGATAGTCGTCGACCTCGGGATCGAATCGACGCGAACGCGAGACTGGGTCGTCTCGAAGGTCGCCGTTCGCGGCCATCGCGGACGCCTCGGTCGACGCGCGGCGATTCACATCGTCGACTGGCAGCACGTCGCCGGCCTCACCCAGAGCGATCTCTCGCTCCCCGGCCAGGGCGTAGCTCACCTCCTTCTGCAGTACGAAGGCATGCGACCCGCCGATGTGGCCAACGCCATGCGGGAACTGCCGGAGAAGCGCCGCCACGAACTGGCCGTGGCACTCGACGACGAACGCCTCGCCGACGTCGTGCAGGAACTGCCGGCGGACGACCAGACCGATCTGCTGATGCACCTGGAAGTCGAACGTGCCGCCGATCTACTCGAAGCGATGGATCCCGACGATGCCGCCGACCTGTTGGGCGAGCTGCCCGAGACCGAAGCCGAATCACTGTTGCAGTTGATGGACCCGCAGGATTCCGAACCTGTTCGACGCCTGCTCGAGCACTCCCCGGACACTGCCGGTGGCCTGATGACGCCCGAACCGGTGGTACTGACGGCCTCGACGACCGTCGCCGAGGCCCTTGCCCGCGCCCGCAACTACGACGTGACCCCGGCGCTGTCGAGCATGGTCTTCGTCGTACGTCCGCCGACCGCGACTCCGACCGGGCGGTATCTCGGCTGCGTCCACTTGCAGAAGCTTCTCCGCGAGCCTCCCGCCAGCCTTGTGGGCGGAATACTCGACACCGACATGCCCCGGTTGGCGCCGGACGACTCGCTGGCGTCGGTCACCCGATACTTCGCGACCTACAACTTGGTGTGCGGGCCGGTCGTGGACGACGAGAACCACCTGATCGGGGCCGTGACAGTCGACGACGTGCTCGATCACCTCCTGCCGGAAGACTGGCGTGAGGATTACTCCGACGACGAGGAACTACTCCGATGAGCGAACGGGCGTCGAGCACGACCGCACGGCAACGACTGGAAACGCCTCGCGGAAGCCGCCGGTTCAATCTCGATTTCGACGTCGAAGCTGTCGGACGCGTCAGTGAACGCATCGCCCGCTTCCTCGGTACCGGGCGTTATCTCGCGATCCAGACGATCATCGTGATCGTCTGGATCCTGATCAACGTGTTCGCGGTGGCTCTGCAGTGGGACCCGTATCCGTTCATCCTGCTCAACCTCGCCTTCTCCACCCAGGCTGCCTACGCGGCGCCGCTGATCCTCCTGGCCCAGAATCGTCAGGAGAATCGCGACCGGGTCTCGCTCGAGGAGGACCGCTCACGCGCCGAGCAAACCAAAGCGGACACTGAATTCCTCGCTCGCGAACTCGCAGCGCTGCGCATCGCCGTCGGCGAGGTCGCCACCCGCGACTACCTGCGGCGGGAGCTCGAGGAGATCAAGTCGATCCTTGCCGCCGACGGCGAACCGACCCCGAAGAAGAAGCACCGTGACTCGAATACTGCGAAACAAAGTCACAACTAGCTGAGCGTTCGCTGAGTTTTGCTGCACGCACCGTGACCGATATGTAACGTAAGTCACAGCAGGATGGATTATCACGGTGGGTACTCCGAGGCGGGAGCACCAGCAAAGGGGAATCGTGCGAGTACGCGGAATGATTGCAGCATCCACACTGGTGGGGGGACTGCTTGTCGTAACAGGTCCAGCAGCCCTCACGGCCGGAAGCGCACCATCCGGCGGGTCGCAGGTCCCCATTGCCCTCGCAGGCTCCGCCTCCGTTGCGCAGCCGGACTCTGTCGACTTCCTCCCGACGCCCCGCACCGTCCGAACGCAACGATCGGCCCCACCCAGCGATACGGTCGCCGGCGCTCCGGCAGCGCCCAACGCTGCGGCCGTCGTCCTCACCTCTCTGGGCATCCCCGAGATCGTTCTGAACGCGTACCGCTCTGCAGAACTGGTGATGATGACCGAGGCGCCGGGCTGCGGCATCCCCTGGCATCTCCTGGCCGGCATCGGACGCATCGAATCCGGTCACGCCAACGGCGGCAAGACGACCTCGGTGGGTACGACGGTCACCCCGATCCTCGGCCCCGTCCTCGACGGACGGTTGGCAGGCAACGAAGTCATTCGGGACACCGACAAGGGCGCGATCGACGGAGACCCGACCCACGACCGCGCTGTCGGGCCGATGCAATTCATTCCGGCCACCTGGGCCGGTTATGCCAGCGACGGCAACGGGGACGGAATCAAGGACCCCAACAACGTCTTCGATGCGGCGCTCTCGGCAGCGAAGTACCTCTGCAGCGGCGGACTCAACCTGCGCGATGTCGCCCAGGAGACCAAAGCTGTTCTGCGGTACAACAACTCGGCCGCCTACGCGGCAAACGTGATCATGTGGTCGACGGCATACAAGAACGGTGTCATTCCTTCCGGCCAGCTCCCGTACACCACCGGCATCAACACCGGCAGCTCGGCGATCAACGCCGCCGCCTCGGCAGACTCCGCCGCTTCGGCCGTTCTCGCCGCTGCTGCAGCTACCGACCCGGCGGCAGGCGACAAGGAATCTGCGTCGACGACTCCGACCACCACCCCCCCTCTCTTCCCAGGCCTGCCCGACATGCCCGCGCTCTCACCCGAGATCCAGGCACTGATCCCGCCGGGAGTAACGCCGACCAGCCCCACTCCGGGACCCAACGCCGCCCGGAACGCGGCTCCCGGTCCGATCATCCCGCTCCCCGTCCTCACCTCACGGGGTCTCGTCTGGCCGATTCTGACGGCTGAGGGATGGCGCTGGCCCGACGACATGTGCGTGATCCTTCCGGATCCAGCAGCACTCGACGCCTTGCAGGACGGCATCCTTCTGCCGTGCACGGTCCCAGGAATGGCAGTAGCCGCCACGGCACCCGCCACCACCGACGCAGCGCCCGCGGAATCTTCGCCGCCGGCTGCCCCGTCGCCTGAGCCCGCTCCGTCACCCGCACCGGCCCCCGCACCGGAACCGGCCCCGGCTCCGGCATTCGCGCCGTTCTTCCCGGGCCTTCCCGGCATGCCCGCTCTGTAACCAAAAAATCACGAAAGAACAGTGCATATGCCCCAAACTGCCCTTCTAGATCACGGTTGAATAACGGAAACGCAACAAATCAGGTAGCCTCGACTCCGTCAGTTGAACGGAAAACCTCCTCGCGGAGGTTCAGGAGGCATACACAGTGGGTCGGCACAGCAAGAAGACAGATTCGCACATCCGTCGAAATTCGGTCATCGCGCTCACCGGACTCATCCCTATCGGACTCGTCACCGCAGCCAACACGGCCGGCGCCGCTCCCAAGGTTCCGTTCTTCAACACCAGCTCCGCCGAAACGGTGGACACTGCCGCGCAAGCCACGCAGGAACCGCAAGCGCAGATTCTGCCCGCCGTCGAAGCAATCGCCGAGCCCGCTCCCGCCCCCGCGCCGGAACCCGCGCCGTTGGCTCCCGTGCAGGCGACTCCCCCGCTCCCAGCCTCCATGGCCGAGGGCGCACTCGGAATCCCGAGCGTGAGCGTCGCCGCATACCAGAACGCCGAGCGGATCCTCGCCGTCGAGAAGCCCAACTGCAACATGCACTGGACACTCCTGGCCGGTATCGGCCGCGTCGAATCCGGCCACGCCAACGACGGCAAGGACGCCGACGCGAACGGCAACCTCTACAAGCCCGTGATCGGCCTGCCACTCAACGGCAGCCTTCCCGGCCAGGCCGTCATCATGGACACCGACGGCGGCGCCCTCGACGGCGACACCGTCTACGACCGCGCAGTCGGCCCGATGCAGTTCATCCCGTCCACCTGGAACCAGTACGCCGGCGACGGCAACGGTGACGGAATCGCCGACCCCCAGAACCTTTTCGACTCCGCACTGACCACCGGCAAGTACCTGTGCGACGGCGGACTCAACATGCAGGACGTCACCCAGGTTGCCTCCGCGATCCACCGCTACAACAACTCGGCCGCCTACGTTGCCAACGTTCTGGCCTGGTCGCTCGGGTACTCCACCGGCATCGTGCCCGCCGCATCGGACCTGCCGCGCATCCACTGACCTACCTGGACTTACCATGGAGTCATGTCTGTACTGACCGAGTCCGACGTTCGCTCCGCGCTCGCGCGAGTTCTGGACCCAGAGATCCGCAAACCCATCACCGAGCTGGGGATGGTCAAGGGGATCTCCCTCTCCAGTGACAACAGCGTCGACATCGGCATCTATCTCACGACCGCCGGTTGCCCGATGCGCACCGAGATCACCGAACGCGTCACCAAGGCCGTCGCCGACGTCGCCGGGGTCGGTGCGATCCGCGTCGAACTCGACGTCATGGACGACGCCCAGCGGACCGAGCTCCGCAAGTCGCTTCGCGGCGATTCCGCCGAACCCGTCATCCCGTTCGCCCAGCCGGGTTCACTCACCCGCGTCTACGCCGTAGCCTCCGGCAAGGGTGGCGTCGGAAAGTCCAGTGTGACAGTCAATCTCGCGGCAGCAATGGCCGCGCGCGGGCTGTCTGTCGGCGTACTCGACGCGGATATCTACGGTCACTCGATCCCCCGCATGCTCGGCACCGACGCCAAGCCCACTCAGGTCGAGCGCATGATCATGCCGCCGGTTGCACACGACGTGAAGATGATCTCCATCGCGCAGTTCACCCAGGGCAACACTCCTGTCGTCTGGCGCGGACCGATGCTTCACCGCGCGCTCCAGCAGTTCCTCGCCGACGTGTTCTGGGGCGATCTGGACGTGCTGCTTCTCGATCTGCCGCCAGGCACCGGTGACATCGCCATCTCGGTGGCTCAGCTCATCCCGAGCGCCGAGATCCTGGTCGTCACCACACCGCAGCAGGCCGCTGCCGAGGTCGCCGAGCGAGCGGGCGCCATCGCCCTGCAGACCCGCCAGCGCGTCGCCGGCGTCGTCGAGAACATGTCGTGGCTCGAACTTCCCGACGGCACCCGCATGGACGTGTTCGGCGAAGGCGGCGGGCAGACCGTCTCCGATCGCCTCACGAAGGCCGTCGGCGCCAAGGTTCCGCTTCTCGGACAGATTCCGCTGGACCCGTCCGTCCGCGAGGCAGGCGACGCCGGGACGCCGATCGTCCTCAGCGCTCCCGATTCACCCGCGGCCATCGCACTCAAGGACATCGCCGACAAGTTGGCCGTCCGTCAGCGCGGGCTGGCCGGAATGTCGCTCGGTATCAATACGGTTCGCAACTTGTAGAACCCCGCATGCGAAAGGGCGCCTGTCACCGATCGGTGAGAGGCGCCCTTTCGTATGTCGAATCTAGGTTGCGTCGAAGTCCACAGGAGGACGTTCGCCCGCGGTGAGTGGCTTGTCCTTCGACAGCATCTTCGGCTCCTGCACTCCGCTCTGCGGCTTCTTGTCGAAGTTGCCTGTGAAGATGGAGTCGTCGCCGTCGAGGAGGTGCTGGGTGATCACAGCGCGCGGCGTCATTCCGCGCAGCTTGTTCAGATCTGCGAGTGGTTTACGCAGATCCTCGAAATCGGTGCCCAGTTCTTCCTTGAGCTGATTGGAAGCGCCCGAAGCATATTCGCGCACCTGCCTCAGGGACTTCGTGACCCAGGAGACCGCACCAGGAAGCCGCTCAGGTCCCAAGATGACCAGAGCCGCTACGAGGAGGATCATGAACTCGCCCCAACCGATGTTGCCAAACACAGGGTCAGCCTACTGTGTGCTCGCTCGGTGCGCGCATGTCCGGATCAACCTCACAGGAAGATCGCAGGGTCCGATCAGTCGGACACAGGCGTGACCGAAATGTCGACCTGCCGTCCGTCGCGGATCAACTGGACGTTGACCGGCTGATCGACGGTCGTCGCGTTGACCGCAACCACCAGTTCGTCGGCACTCGTCACCGGTCGGTCACCGACCTTGACGATGACGTCACCCTCGACGATCCCCGCACGTTGAGCTGGGCTGCCGTCGCGGACGTTGGCCACCGCAGCACCGCTGGTCGCGTCGTTGACCGCGGTGCGGGCATTCACGCCGATGTCGGGGTGATGAACCTTGCCGTCGCGAATGATGGTCTGCGCCACCTCGGTGACCGTATCGATCGGGATCGCGAAGCCGAGCCCGACCGAACCACCGGACTCGCTGAGCATGGCCGTGTTGATACCGATGACGCGGGCTTCGTCGTCGACGAGTGCACCACCCGAGTTGCCGTGGTTGATCGCCGCATCGGTCTGGACGGCGTCGATGACGGCGTTGGTGTCGGTGCCTTCACCCGACAAACGCAGAGGCCGGTTCAGCGCACTGACGATTCCGCGGGTGACGGTCTTGCTCAATCCGAGCGGTGAGCCGACGGCGACGACGTCGTCGCCGACCTGAACATCCTCGGATTTTCCGAGCTGAGCGACCGTCAGATTGTTGGCCGACACCTTGAGCACCGCGAGGTCTGTCTTGACGTCACGTCCGACGATCTGGGCATCGGTCTTGGTTCCGTCGGAGAAGATCACCTGGATCTTCGCGTCCTGAGCGGGCGGTACGGCCGAGGAGATCACGTGGTTGTTGGTGACGATGTATCCGGCGCCGTCGATGACCACACCGGAACCCGTACTGCCCTGGTCACCGACGGCGACCTGAATCGACACCACGGAAGGCAGCACTGCGTCGGCGACCTTTGCCACCTGCGACTCCGGCTGTTCCCCGCCGCCGGATTGAACGAGCGTGACACGTGAGCTGGTGAGTGAACTGCGATCGGCGGTGATGACAGTGGCGAGCAAGCCACCGACAAGAGCGATGACAAGTGCCATGCCCGCAAGCGCGGCCAGTGCGGAGGGGGCGACCTTGCGACCGAACAACAGCTCACGCACGTCGAGCTTCTGGGCGGGAGGCAACTGCACCGGCGCCTCGGACTCTGCAGGCTTGCCCAGCGAGACCTCGGATTCAGGATCGCGCCACGGATCACGCGGGGGTTCTTCGTCGGGTGTGTTGTTCGCCGACGCCTCGGGATCGCGACCGATCGACTCGGTGGCGTCTGCGGGTCGACCGAACGCTTCGGCCAGAACCGGGTCCGGATTCCCGATCACGACGTCGGAAGACGGGGTCGATCGCGTGGCAATCGGAGTGAACGAGCCCTCGACTCCACTCGGTCGACCGAACACCTGGCGCGAGGCCGGGTCGATCTGAGGTCGGTACACCGGCCGAGGGTCGAGCACCGGCGCATCTGCCGGTCGATCCGCCGAACCGCTTGCCGAAGAATCCGAGCTCACTCCGGAGTGCCCCCTCTTTCCGTCAGTCACGTTGTCCAGTATCACTGATCCGTGCCGGGAAGCTGGCGCGCGGCGTCATTTGCGCCAGCGCGCGGTGTCATTTGCGCCAGCGACGGGACAACCGCTTGCTGATGGTGGAAAAGCCTGCGGGCTGATTACCGACGGAACCGTCGGCGTTTTCCGAATTGGGTCCGGTGGTCGGACTGTTGCACGAGGGAATCTGACTGAGAAGTCCCACCAGGGACAACGGCATCGTCATCTCGCCGCTTCGACGCAGCGCACCACGTGCCTGCTGCTGAGCATCGACGGCCGCAGCGCACTCGGCGCAGATCGAGATGTGATGCGAGGCCCGCAAGTAGGCCTGCATTCGGAGTTCTCCGTCGACGTAGGCAGCGATTGCCTCGCTGGCCAGATGTTCGGTCGAACCGAACTGGCGATGTGCCCGCGCCTCCGTCATTCGTCCCTCCAGGTGATTGACCACGTCCCGCTCTGTAGCTCGAACCCGACCGTCAGAAACCGACGAGTTCGGATTCGGCTGCGCGCTGCGCTGCCAGATGATCACGAATCGCCTGTCGCCCACGATGGATACGGCTACGAACCGTTCCGAGCTTCACTCCCAGTGTGGCACCGATTTCCTCGTACGACAGACCTTCGATGTCACAAAGCACAACAGCGGCGCGAAATTCAGGTGCGAGTGAGTCGAGTGCGGCCTGCAGACCTGCGTCGAGGCGCGCGTCGTGGTAGATCTGCTCGGGGTCCGGACCGGGTGAGGGAACGCGGTCGTAGTCCTCGGGCAGCGCTTCCATACGGATGCGGTTGCGTCGGCGAACCATGTCGAGGAACAGGTTTGTGGTGATGCGGTGCAGCCAGCCCTCGAAAGTTCCGGGCTGATAATCGGAGAGCGAGCGGAACACCCGAATGAAGGTGTCCTGCGTCAAGTCCTCGGCGTCCTGGGCATCGCCTGACAACCGGTAGGCCAGGCGGTACACCCGGTCACCGTGCTGACGCACGAGTTCGTCCCAAGACGGCATGGAGGACTTCTCACCAGTTGCATCGAACACAGCAGTGCCGATCAATTCGGAATCCACAGCCGATTCCGTCGTCAAAACTTCCGACTCTCGAGGGCGAGGCTCGTCGTTGACCTGGTAAATAAGTTGATCCTCCTGCTCGGGATCGCGTAGTTCGATCACCGCGTTGTCCGAATCACGTAATGCGCGATATTCGGGAGAACCAGCCGTTGCTGTGATTTGTTCCCGATCACCGAGCTGCGAAAGACCAACTTGGTAAAAATCGATACCGCCGTGCGATCTTCGATCCGGCGATGTATACACCTTTTCTCATCGCGGTGTGCACGCCATATGAGGAGCCTGAGGGATTCCTGAGAATCCTGGTGACTGCGCGCCTTGCAGCGACAATCCGAACCGCCCGATAACCTCATGAGCGTGACCCACGCCGAACAGATACTCCGCCACGTCGAGGACGTAGTTTCCGAGGACGAGATTTTGACCGCGGCGCGAGATCGAGCGCTGGATCTCGGAGCCCATCCGGTGACGCCCGCCGTCGGTGCGACGCTCGCGATGTTCGCGAGGATGCTCGACGCGAAGACGGCCGTCGAGGTGGGTACCGGAGCCGGCGTGAGCAGCCTGTGGCTTCTGCACGGAATGCGCGACGACGGCGTCCTGACCACGATCGACAGTGAACCCGAACACCAGCGGGCGGCCAAGCTGACCTTCCGCGAAAGCGGAATCGCTCCGGCACGCACTCGCCTGATCAACGGACGGGCTCTCGACGTACTTCCCCGGCTCGCAGACGGCGGCTACGACCTGGTGTTCGTCGACTGCGCCGCGATCGACCACCCCCACTACGTCCGCGAAGGTGTCCGCCTGCTGCGCTCCGGCGGTGTCATCGTTCTGCACAACGCCCTGGCCGACGGCCGCGTTGCCGACAGCTCCGCTCGCGACGCGACAACGGTTGCGGTCCGAGAAGCAGCAAAGGCCGTAACCGAGGACGAGCGACTCATTCGAGTCCTCCTCCCCCTCGGCGACGGCCTCCTCTGCGCGAGCAAGCTCTAGATCCAGACGCCCTTACCGATGGCGACGACGCCACCCTGACTGACGGCAAATCGTTCGCGGTCACGTTCGAGATCGACGCCGATGATTTCGCCGTCACCGACCACGACGTTCTTGTCGAGGATCGCGCGCCGCACGACGGCGCCCTTGCCGATGCGCACACCCGGCATCAGCACGCTGCCCTCGACGGTCGCACCGTCCTCGATCATCACGTTGGAACTGAGTACCGAATTGCGCACGGTCGCCGCGGACAGGATCGACCCCGCACCGACCACTGATTCCTGAGCGAGTCCGCCCTTCACGAACTTGGCGGGCGCGAGATTCTCGGTGGCGCCGCGGATGGGCCAGCGACGGTTGTAGAGATTGAAGATCGGGTGCACCGACACGAGGTCCATGTGAGCGTCGTAGAAGGCGTCGAGGGTACCGACGTCACGCCAGTAACCGCGGTCTCGATCGGTAGCGCCGGGAACGACGTTGTCCTTGAAGTCGTAGACCGACGCCTCACCCGCCGCGACCAAGGCGGGAATGATGTCTCCGCCCATGTCGTGGTCGGAATCGGAGTTCTCGGAATCAGCCCGGATGGCGTCCACGAGCACTTTGGTGGTGAACACATAGTTACCCATGGACGCGAACGTGGAATTTGGGTCGTCCGGTGTGCCGGGAGGATGGGCGGGCTTTTCCAGGAACTGCGTGATGCGTCCGGACTCGTCACTGTCGATGCAGCCGAAAGCGAAAGCCTCACTTCGCGGTACACGAATACCCGCGACCGTCACGCCTGCCCCGGATTCGATGTGGTGCTGCACCATCTGTTCCGGATCCATCCGGTACACGTGGTCGGCACCGAAAACCACGATGTACTCGGGGTCCTCGTCGTAAACGAGATTGAGCGACTGCAGGATTGCGTCGGCGCTGCCGGTGTACCAGCGCGGCCCGAGCCGCTGCTGGGCCGGCACCGGAGTGATGTACTCACCCGCGAACCCGGACAATCGCCACGTCTGCGAAATGTGACGGTCGAGTGAATGTGACTTGTATTGCGTCAACACACAAATACGCAGATATCCCGCGTTGACAAGGTTGCTCAACACGAAGTCGATAAGTCGATATGCACCTCCGAAGGGCACTGCGGGCTTCGCTCTGTCCGCGGTCAGCGGATACAAGCGTTTGCCCTCGCCCCCGGCGAGCACGATTCCAAGCACATGCGGCTGGCTTCTCACACCGCTAACCTATCCGCACTGGTGAACTCCCGCTAGCGAAGCAGTCCGAGAGGTCCGATCGTGTCCCCCTCCGAACGGTCGGGGATAACGCGATCGGTAGCCGGATCGACCACGGGCGGTTAGGTTTAGCGCGTGCGAGTCGCAATGATGACCAAGGAATACCCGCCGGAGATCTACGGCGGTGCAGGAGTACACGTAACCGAGCTCGTCGCTCAGATGAAGCGGTTGTGCGAGGTCGACGTGCACTGCATGGGCGCCCCGCGCGAAGGCGCGATCGTCCACTCTCCCGACCCCGCTCTCGCCGGATCCAACCCAGCCTTGACGACGCTCTCCACCGAGTTGCGGATGGCGGACGCCGCGGCCGGTGTCGACATCGTCCACTCCCACACCTGGTACACCGGACTGGCCGGGCATCTCGCGTCGGCTCTCTACGACGTGCCGCACATCCTCACCGCGCACTCACTCGAGCCCAGACGCCCGTGGAAGGCCGAACAGCTAGGCGGCGGCTATCGGATCTCGTCGTGGTCCGAACGCAACGCCGTCGAGCACGCAGACGCGATCATCGCCGTCAGCTCAGGTATGCGACTCGACGTCCTCGACGCGTACCCCGCTGTCGATCCGAGTCGCGTACACGTAGTGCGCAACGGAATCGACACCGAGGTATGGCATCCCGGGGGATCTGCGCCGGGAGCGCCGTCCGCACTCGCGTCGATCGGCGTCGACCCCGCAAAACCCATCGTGGCCTTTGTCGGACGGATCACGAGGCAGAAGGGCGTCGGGCACCTCGTCGCGGCAGCACACCACTTCGACCCGGAGATTCAGCTCGTGCTGTGCGCCGGCGCTCCCGATACGCCGGAGATCGCCGCCGAAACGGAGAAGGCAGTGGCCGAACTCGCCAGACATCGGGGCAATGTCTACTGGGTGCGCGAGATGCTCCCGACCGAGCAGATCAGGGAAATACTCTCGGCAGCAACCGTATTCGTCTGCCCTTCGGTGTACGAGCCCCTCGGAATCGTCAATCTCGAAGCCATGGCGTGTGAGACCGCCGTGGTCGCTTCCGATGTCGGCGGTATCCCCGAGGTGGTCGCCGACGGCGTCACCGGTCGACTCGTGCACTACAACGCCTACGAGCCGAACGCATTCGAGGAATCACTCGCTGCCACCGTCAATGCCGTTGTCGCCGACCGAGAAGGCGCCGACGCGATGGGTCGTGCGGGCAGAATCCGTGCTATCGACGAGTTCTCCTGGGCCGAAATCGCCAAGCAGACGCTCGAGGTCTACGCGGACGCCGTCACGAGACGCTGATCCGCGTCAGATCTTGCGATAGGTCGAGACCGTCGCCGACGCGGTGACGGTGCTCGGCTGCGGCAGCTTCGCCACGGCGGCAGCCAGATCGGCGGGCGTCAGGTGCCTCGCCGACGGTCCCATCCCCACCAAGTCGAGGACGTCCTGGTGTGAGAGTGACATCGTGAACTCGACCTCGTCGCTGCTCACGCGCTCGAACAAGCCGGCCATCGACGATTCGAGACGTTCCACCTTGCGATCGTCGACCTTGACCATCTCGAGAATGTCGATCAGCTCGCGCAGATGCCTGTCGGTGGGCGTCAGGACCACCAGAACGCCGTCATCGGCGAGAACTCGATGGGACTGCGGACCGTTGCGTGGAGCGAACACACAGAGCACGTGGGAGAGCACTCCGTCTCGAATCGGAAGTGGTTGCCAGACGTCCGCGACGATCGAGCCGATCCTTTCGTGGATCTTCGCCGCTCGCCGTGCCGCGAACTTGGACACGTCCAAGGCTATTGCCCGAGAATCAGGCAGCGAATCCACGACGTGTGCGAGGTATTGTCCTGTGCCTGCACCGATTTCGACGATCCGCGCAGGATCCGCCCCTGCCGTCGTCGCGCAGGCCCGGGAAACGGCATCCATCAGCGGGCCGAAGTGGCCGGCGCCGAGAAGTCGTGCACGCGCGGCGATCATCTCGGCACTGTCGCCGGTGAACTTCGTGGCACCGCCACTGATCAGGCTCAGGTAACCCTGGCGAGCCACGTCGAATCGATGTCCGCGATCGCACTCGGCGGCGCCGTCCACCAATTCCAGCTCTGCGGCGCACTGCGGACAGGACAGTAGATCGACCACGGCGGCAAGCATTGATCCGTCCTTTCGGCTACCGGCGGTGCGCACACTTCAGGCCCCGTACCGAAACGGATACGGAGCCTGCGTGCAATCACGTGCTGTTGTTCGTACTGCTACAACCTGGACCCGACTAGCTGGTGACGTTCGTGAGTTCCACACCGAGCGCTGCAGCTTCATCCGGGGTCAGCTCGACGACGAGGCGTCCGCCACCCTCGAGTGGAACCCGCATGACGATTCCTCGTCCCTCTTTGGTTGCTTCGAGGGGACCGTCCCCGGTCCGGGGCTTCATGGCCGCCATCCTCTGCTCCCTCCAGATCTGCGCTGCATTGCTCTGCGCCTCGACTAACGGTGCGCCCCGCCAACAATCAGCGAGGCTCGTACCCTCCATTGTTCCCTATGGATGCAGGAACCGGGAATCTGAGTCACATTTAGGGGTGTTCAGTCGACCGTCACACCTGCGCCGGAACCCAGCAATCGGCCACGTGATCGTCGACCATTCCGGTAGCCTGCATGAGCGCATAAGCCGTGGTAGGACCCACAAACTTGAACCCGCGTCGCTTGAGTTCCTTAGCCATGGCAGTCGACTCGGGAGTGACCGCCGGAACCTCTGCAATTGATGTCAGTCGTCTGGTGCGTCGAGGCGGCGAGAACGACCAGAGTAACGAATCGAGGTCCAGATCGGGTGAATTCACGAGCACTCGGGCGTTGGAAATCGTCGCCTCGATCTTCGCGCGATTGCGGACGATCGCGGCATCGGAGAGCAATCTCTCCACATCCGCAACTCCGTACGCTGCGACCTTGTCCGGATCGAACCCGTCGAAGGCTTCGCGGAACGCCTCGCGTTTGCGCAGAATCGTGATCCAAGAAAGCCCCGATTGGAATGCTTCGAGGGCGAGCCGCTCGAACAGTTCGTCGCGCCCGTGCAGCGGACGCCCCCACTCCTCGTCGTGATAGTCGCGGTACAGCGAGTCACCGGGCGTCTCGACCACCCAGCCGCACCGAACCAGTCCGTCTGCCATCAGCCCTGGGAATCCTTCGCTTCGGATTCGGTCTCAGGCGCCTCCTGCGTTGCTTCGGCCTTGGCCGGAGCATCCGCCTTCACCAGAACCTCGGACTTCTCGTCACGGCCCAGTTGCGCACGCAGAGAATCGATTTCCAACCCGAGGCGATGCAGGGCCCAATCCACTTCACTCGCCTTGTATCCACGCAACACCTGCTGAAAACGAAGAGCGTCGACATCCGCCCCGGTGACGTCCTCTGCCGGGAGTACGGTCGCCGTCGTGCCAGGAGGCAGCGGCGGCAGCTCTTCCGAGCGCCCGAACACAGCGCTGGCGGCGAGGAAGATCATCGCGCCGACCAGTGCCATGACAATCAGGTACAGGAGGATCGTCATCATGAACCGATACTCCCATACCCGAGTGTGAGCGGTCAGACCCCCGCGGTGCGCACTATCGAATTCATCGGGGGTCGATCGAGTAGCGAAACCTCAGTGGTCTCGGGCACGAAAGAATCGCCGTCGACCAGGAATTGGGTCAACCCGGCACCCGAATCCTCGATCCCGCACCGCCGGAGCATCGTTCCGATGATCTGCCGGCTCATCACGCCGAGGTCGGCGAGCGGCCGGTTGCGATGCTTGCGCACACCGAGATTGACCTGACCGATCGCCGCCAGCCCCAACGTGTCGTACGTGTCGAGCAGAAGGCCGATCTCGACGCCGTAGCCGGGCGCAAACGGAACAGCCGACAGCAGCTCACGGGTGCCCGCGTATTCACCGCCCAATGGTTGCAGTACCGACGTGAGTTCGGGCCGCAGCGCAGCCAACATGGGCCGCGCAACCAATTCCGTGACTCGTCCGCCGCCGTTGGCGTCCTCCGTGCCGCTCACGCGCAGCGGACGGCGGTAGTAGCCCTTCACCAGATGGATGCCGTCCACCGTGAGCAGCGGCCCCAGCAGTTTGGGCACGAACGCCGGATCGGGATTGATGAGATCGGAGTCGACGAATGCGATCAGATCGCCGGTCGTTGCGGCGACCGAACGCCACAACACCTCACCCTTGCCCGCGGTCGGCGGGATGGACGGGACTGCGCTCTCACGACTGATCACCGTCGCCCCCGCCGCGCGAGCACGCTCGGCGGTACGGTCGGTCGAACCGGAATCGAGAACGATCAGCTCGTCGACCAAACCACCGAGCAACGGATGAATGGTGTCGACCACCGCAGCAACGGTGTCCTCTTCGTTGAGCGCGGGCAACACCACCGAGACGGTTCGGCCACCCTTCGCCCGTTCGAGTTCGGCGACCGTCCAACTCGGATGGTCCCAACTGTTGGCTTCTGCCCATACGCGGGTCGGGCCCGCACCGGTGATGCTCATGCCAGACCTCGAACCGTACGTACCGGGGCACGGCGTCCTTGGATCGCGGCCACCATGTCGACTACTCGACGGGTGGACGCCACCTCGTGAACACGGAACACCCGGGCGCCGCCAGCCGCGGCCATTGCTGTCGCTGCCAATGTTCCCTCCAACCTCTCGGAAAGCTCCACACCAAGAGTCTCCCCGATGAAGTCCTTATTGCTCAGCGCCATCAGCACTGGCCACCCGGTGTTTACAAGAACGTCCACTTTTCGCAACAACTCGAGCCCGTGGAAGGTGTTCTTACCGAAATCGTGAGTGGGATCGATCAGAATCGCGTCACGCGGCACTCCGAGTGCCAGGGCGCGTTCTGCCGCCGACACGACCTCGGTGACCACATCTGTGACGACGTCGTCGTAGCGGACACGGTGCGGGCGGGTGCGCGGAACCGCGCCACCCGTGTGCGAGCAAACGATCCCGGCACCAGTCTCGGCGGCAACCACAACGAGTTCCGGATCCGCACCCGCCCACGTGTCGTTGATCAGGTCGGCGCCTTCGCCGCGTGCCAACCGCGCGACGCCGCTCCGCCAGGTGTCGACGCTGATGATCAGCTCGGGGTACTTGGCTCTGATCGCGGCGACAAACGGAACCACCCGCGTGACCTCTTCGTCGGCGTCGACGAGGTCACCTGGCCCGGCTTTCACTCCCCCGATGTCCACCAGATCGGCGCCCTCGTCGACGGCCCTGTCGACGGCGGCCATCGCTGCCGAATCCGAGAACGTCGCGCCCTGGTCGTAGAAGGAATCGGGAGTGCGGTTGACGATCGCCATCACCAATGCACGGTCGACCGCGACCGGACGCCCACACAGGGTGGGCGCCGGACCTGGCTGCGCGGTCGAACCGGAGAGTGAAGACATGCCACTCATACTGGCATGACGGAACTCGGTCTAGCCCTTGGGTACCGAGCCTGCCGCGACCTTTCCGACGTATTCGTCGTACGAGTCCACGTAACCACCCTCGCGGCCTTCGAGAACGTGCAGAGTGTCGGCGCCGACGTCGTAACCCTCGTTGCGCAATTCCACCTTGCGCGACTTGAAAGTGCTGGTGTGTTCGAGTGAGTCGACGATGCGGATGAACAGCGGGACCGCGTAGTTGGGGAGCTTGCCGTAGAGGTGAGCCGCGACTTCGCTGCCCTCGAAACTCTGACCGTCCCGTAGCTTCACCGCCGCCATGCCCGCGCGACCGTCGGTGCCCGGAATCTCGACGCCGTAGACAACCGCTTCCTCGACGGCCGGGTGCGAACTCAGCGCGCCCTCGACCTCCGTGGTGGCAACGTTCTCACCCTTCCAACGGAAGGTGTCGCCGAGACGGTCGACGAAGGCGACGTGGCCCCATCCCTGCTTGCGCACCAGGTCTCCGGTATCGAACCAGGTGTCGTCGTCCTTGAATCCGCCGCGCACCAGCTTGCTGTTGCTCGCGGCTTCGTCGGTGTAACCGTCGAAAGGCGCTCGGTCGGTGACCTTCGACAGCAGGAGCCCGACCTGACCCGTGGACACCTTGCGAAGGCGACCGTCGGCTCCACGCAACGCTTTTCCGGTGTCCTCGTCGAACTCGACGACGGCGTGCGGCAACGGACAGATCCCGGCCGTCTTGTCGACGTTGAGTGCGTTGACGAACGCGATGTTGCATTCGCTCGCACCGTAGAACTCGGCGACGCGGGGAATGCCGAAGCGCTGGGTGAATTCGGCCCAGATCTCCGGGCGCAGACCGTTACCCACCATCAGCCGAACAGCATTGTCGCTGTCGGTCGGCTTGACCGGCTGGTTGAGCAGATAGCGGCACAGTTCGCCGATGTAGGTGAACGCGGTCGCCTTGTTGAGTGCGATGTCGTCCCAGAACCGCGAGGCGGAGAACTGACGTCCGATCGCGATTGTCGCACCGGACGCGAGCACCGAGGACAACGAGACCGTCAACGCGTTGTTGTGGTAGAGCGGCAGGCAGCAGTACAGAGTGTCCGAGCCGCGCAAGCGCACGCCCATCAACCCGAGGCCCGACATCGACTTCAGCCAACGGAAGTGAGTCATCAAGCTGGCCTTGGGCATTCCCGTGGTACCCGAGGTGAAGATGTAGAACGCCTTCTCCTTCGCGAGCACCTCGGCGGTGACCGCCGGGTTGGCGGCATCAGCCGTCTTCGCCAGATCCGCGAGTTCACTGACGAGAAGTTGCTTCGGTCCGGTAAACCCCGCCGGCAAGGATTCGAGGGCCTCTTCGCACTCGTCGGCGACCACCAGGACGCGCGCGTCGAGCAGCGTAAGGCTGTGTGCCAGAACGTCGTCGCGCTGGTTGTAGTTCAACATGCCCGCAGCCGCGCCGAGTTTGACGGCGGCCAACGCGATCAGCAGGGCTTCGGGGGTGTTCTTTGCCAGCACTCCGACGACGTCTCCGCGATCGACTCCTCGTCCGCGGAGGACGTCGGCGTAGCGGTTCACCAGTTCGTTGGCCTCCGCGTAACTGGTCGCGTGGCCCTCGAACCGGATGAACGGGCGCGACGGGTGCGCGTGCGCGGCCTTCTGGAAGATCAACCCGATCGATTCCTTGGCCGAAGGCTTGCGGGTGAGCCCGGCGGCCCCCCGCGCCAGGATCGGCACCTCGGTGATCATCGACGGCAGTTTTGCCGCCAGATCCAGCAGGCCGACGGTCGAACGGGCTTCCGAACTCATGGCTCCCCTAACACGTATCCGGCGCCCATTCGGCCGCCCAGTCTGCGGCCACCTTACTGCACGGTAATAAAGCCCGCCATGCCCCAGGTCAGGGTTCCACGCAGGCGTCTGATCAGGATCTGACGCACGCGTCGAGCGCAGCCTCGACGTCCGTCCGCACCAACAGAGTGTCCAACGCCTGACGCCCGACGAAGCCGGTCCCGTCGAGCTTGTTCAACCACTCGAGCAGGCCGGTGAAGTGCCCGACGGGATCGAGCATCACCACTGGCTTCTCGTGCATTCCGAGGTAGCCGGCGGTCCACGTCTCGAACAGCTCTTCCAGCGTCCCGATTCCGCCCGGCAGCGTGATGAACGCGTCGGCGTGATCTTCCATCAGCTTCTTGCGCTCGCGCATGGTGTCCGTGACGATCAGCTCGTCGGCATCGACGTCGGCTACTTCCTTGTGCACCAAGGCCTTCGGAATGACGCCGACGGTCCAGGCGCCCGCCGCGCGAGCGGACTCGGCGACAGCGCCCATCATCGAGACGTTGCCACCGCCCGAGACCAACTGCCATCCGCGTCGACCGATCGCGGTTCCCACCTCGGCAGCCAATGCCAGGAACGATTCGTCCACCGGACCCGACGCGCAGTAGACGCAGATCGAGTACTTCTTGTCGGAATCGGTCACCATTCTTCTTCTTTCCCCAGATCTGCGGCCTCGTCGACGCCCTTGTCGGCGTTGAGGACGATTCGTACTGCTTCTTCCACACTGTCGGTGACGTGCAGCAAGTTCACGTCGCCCTCGGAAATCTTGCCGTCACGCTCGAGGGTGCCGCGAATCCAGTCGACGAGTCCGGACCAGTACTCGGTACCGAACAGGACGATCGGGAAGCGCGTGACCTTGTGGGTCTGCACCAAGGTCAGTGCCTCGAACAGCTCGTCGAGTGTTCCGAAGCCACCCGGCAGGCAGATGAATGCCTGGGAGTACTTCACGAACATCGTCTTGCGTGCGAAGAAGTAGCGGAAGTTGATTCCGAGATCCACCCACTCGTTGAGACCCTGCTCGAACGGCAGCTCGATGCCGAGACCGATCGAGTATCCGCCGGCCTCGCTGCAACCGCGGTTGGCAGCTTCCATAACTCCCGGTCCACCGCCGGTGATGACGGCGTATCCGGCTTCGGCCAACGCCGTTCCCAGCTCACGGCCGGATTGGTACTCGGGATGATCGACCGTGGTGCGTGCCGAACCGAACACTGTCACCGCACGCGGGACCTCGGCGAGTGCGCCAAAACCTTCGATGAATTCGCTCTGGATACGCAGCACACGCCACGGATCGGTGTGTACCCAGTCCGTGGGTCCGCGCTTGTCGAGCAAGCGCTGATCGGTCGTGGTCTTCTCGTCCTTGCGCTTGCGTCGAAGCTGAACGGGCCCGCGGTGCTTGATCGACGAGCTCTGCTTCTTCGAAGCCGAATTCTTCTCTGGTGCCATGCGGCAAGGCTAACGGTCAGGCCGACAGATACTTCCTCAGCACGGCCGCGACGTCGGTGATCTGCTGCACCGGAACGTGCTCGTCGCGCTTGTGTGCGAGGTTCGGATCACCCGGTCCGTAGTTCACGGCAGGAATGCCGAGCGCCGAGAACCTGGACACGTCGGTCCACCCGTACTTCGCACGGAACTGACCACCGGCCGCCTCGATCAGGGCGGCAGCGGACGGGTTCGCCAAGCCAGGCAGCGCGCCGGGCGAGGAGTCGGTGACCTCGAATCCGAGGCCCAGACCGTCGAACACTTCGCGCACATGCGCCTCGGCTTGCGCCTCGCTGCGATCGGGCGCGAATCGGAAGTTGACGTCCATCTCGGCTTCGTCCGGGACGACGTTTCCGGCGACCCCGCCAGAAATCCGCACCGCCGACAAACCTTCGCGGTAGCCGCAACCGTCGATGTCGACCGAGCGCGGCTGGTAACTCGACAACCGCTCCAACGCACCGCCGAACTTGTGAATGGCGTTGTCCCCCAGCCAGGACCTGGCCGAATGTGCGCGAGTTCCCGAAGCCGTCAACCGAACCCGCATCGTGCCCTGGCACCCGGCCTCGATGAAACCGGCCGTCGGCTCACCGAGAATTGCGACGTCGGCCGCGAGCCATTCCGGGATCTCGCGTTCGATCCGTCCCAGGCCGTTGAAGGTTGCGGCGATCTCTTCGCAGTCGTAGAAAACCAGGGTCAGATCGTGGGCCAGGTTCTCGATGGTGGCTGCCAGGTGCAGAAAGACCGCATCGCCCGACTTCATGTCCACGGTCCCGCAGCCGTGCAGGATGTCGCCGTCACGCCGCGAAGGGACATTGTCCGCGATGGGCACCGTATCCAGATGTCCGGCGAGCATGACGCGACTGGGCAAACCGCGCGAGGTCCGCGCCAACACGGCGTTGCCGTTGCGGATGATCTCGAAGCCCGAAGTCTGCTCACGCAGCGCATCCTCGACGGCCTGCGCGATGACGGATTCGTCGTGCGAGACGCTGGGGATGTCGACCAGGGCGGCCGTCAAGTCGATGGGGTCCGAAGCAAGATCGAGGATGCTCACACGCACCAGCCTAGGCCGGTGCACCCACCACCCAGTAACCTCTAGTCCCGTGAGCGCACAGGGAGCAACAGCAGTAGGTATCGCCAACGTGACCGCGGACGGAACCGTCCTCGACACCTGGTTCCCGGCACCAGAGCTGGGAACATTCGACAAGACCGGTACCGAGAACGTCGAGGGAACAGACATTCCTTCCGATCTTGCACTGCTGGCAGGCACTGACGACGCTCGCGAGGTCTCGCAGGTCGTCGTCCGCACCACCATCGCCGATCTCTCCAAGGCGCCGGTCGACGCACACGACGTCTACCTGCGCCTCCACCTCCTCTCGCACCGTCTCGTCGCACCCCACGGCGTCAACCTCGACGGCCAGTTCGGCCTGCTCAGCAACGTCGTGTGGACCAACTTCGGCCCGTGCGCCGTCGAAGGCTTCGAGCAAGTTCGCTCACGTCTGCGCATCCGCGGCGTCGTGACCGTGTTCAGCGTCGACAAGTTCCCCCGCATGGTCGACTACGTCGTGCCGTCCGGAGTGCGTATCGGTGACGCGGACCGTGTCCGACTCGGTGCGCACCTCGCCAGCGGAACGACCGTCATGCACGAAGGCTTCGTCAACTTCAACGCCGGCACCCTCGGTAACTCGATGGTCGAAGGCCGCATCTCCGCGGGCGTCGTCGTCGACGACGGATCCGATGTTGGCGGCGGCGCCTCCATCATGGGCACCCTCTCCGGCGGCGGCAAGGAAACCATCTCCCTCGGCAAGCGCTGCCTCCTCGGTGCCAACGCCGGCCTCGGTATTTCACTCGGCGACGACTGCGTCCTCGAAGCGGGCCTCTACGTCACCGCGGGCACGAAGGTCACCGGCCCGGACGGAACCGTCGTCAAGGCCAAGGAACTCAGCGGCAAGTCGAACCTTCTCTTCCGTCGTAACTCGGTCTCGGGTGCCGTCGAGGTCGTGCCGTGGAAGGGCACCGGCGTCGAACTGAACGCTGCTTTGCACGCCAACGACTGATGACTGACACCGACGTCTCCGACGGAACAACCACTGCTCTCGGCCACGGTCTCAAGGTCCGCCATCTGACGATGATGGGCCTGGGCTCGGCCATCGGCGCCGGCCTGTTCCTCGGAACCGGCGTCGGTATCGCCAAGGCCGGCCCGGCCGTCCTGATCTCCTACATCCTTGCGGGCGCCGTCGTGGTGTTCGTGATGCGCATGCTCGGTGAGATGGGAGCTGCGATCCCGGCGAGCGGTTCCTTCTCTCACTACGCGCGCCTGGGGATCGGCGAGTGGGCCGGCTTCGTGATGGGCTGGCTCTACTGGTTCATGCTGATCATGGTGCTGGGCGCCGAGATCACCGGAGCCTCGGCGATCGTGAACGACTGGGTGCCGTCGATCCCGCAATGGGTTGTCGCCCTGGTCTTCGTGGTGTTCTTCGCCGTGGTGAACCTGGCGAAGGTCAGCAACTTCGGTGAGTTCGAGTTCTGGTTCGCCGCAATCAAAGTCACCGTCATCATCGCCTTCCTCGTCATCGGCGTCCTGCTGGTGTTCGGCATCCTCCCCGATACCGATCCGGTCGGTACTAGCAATCTGTTCGGGCAGGGCGGCTTCATGCCCAATGGGTTGTCTGGCATTGCCGCAGGACTGCTCGTCGTGGCGTTCGCCTTCGGTGGGATCGAGATCGTCACCATCGCCGCAGCCGAATCCGAGAATCCGGAACGCTCCATCGCCGTCGCTGTCCGCTCCGTGGTGTGGCGCATCAGCGTCTTCTACATCGGTGCCATCTCCATCATGGTTCTGGTGCTGCCCTGGAACGACCCCGAACTCGAGAGCGGCCCGTTTGTGGCCGTCTTGAACAAGGCGAACATTCCGGGCGTTGCCGGGTTCATGGAACTGGTCGTCGTAGTGGCTTTGCTGTCCGCGTTCAACGCCAACATCTACGGCACCTCTCGGATGGCGTTCTCACTTTCGCGCCGCGGCGACGGACCCGCTTTCATGGCGAAACTGTCGAGCACCGGAGTTCCGACCAATGCCGTTCTGCTGTCGGTGTTCTTCGGCTTCGTCAGCGTCCTGCTCAACTGGCTGCTCCCCGACGACCTGCTCGGCATCCTGCTCAACGCAGTCGGCGCCGCGCTGCTCGTCATCTGGATCTTCATCGTCGTCTCGCATCTGCGACTGCGTAAACAACTCGAAGCGTCGGGCAAGCTGACAGTTCGTATGTGGCTGTTCCCGTATCTGAGCTACGCGACCCTCGCGATGCTTGGCGTCTTCGTCGTCCTCATGCTCTTCGACGCCGATGCCCGTGCACAGTTGATCTCGACCACCGTGTTGTTCCTCGTGATCGCGGCATTGGGTTTCCTGAACGCCCGCTGGCGTAAGCAGAATCAGCCCGCCTGATCCGTGTGCCTATGCATCCCGCCTGTTCACGACGACGATGCTGAGGCCGAATACGACGAGCACGAAGAGGGCGAAGTAGACCAGGCTGCCCCAGGGTCCCCAGTGGAAGTCGACGCTACCGCCGGAACCGAGAAAATTGTTGGCGTTCATGAACGGCAGGAACGGCATGATCTTCTCGCCGATACTTCCGAACAGGTTGAAAAGATTCTCGATCAGCAAGGGCCACAACAGCAGTAATGCGATCGCACCTGCAGACTGCCGGAGCAACGCGCCCACTCCTACGGCTAGAACTACGCAGAAGAACGCGTAGATCGGTGTTCCGTAGACGACCCGCCAGTTATCGTCGCCAGACAGAGTCAGGAATCTTCCGGCGTCACCTGATGTGGCCTTCGTGAGAGCGAAAGCGCCGAACGACAATACGAGAGTCAGTACCGCTCCGAAACCACCGATGAGGCCCGCTTTGGCGATGAGCACCGAAGCGCGGTTCGGAACTGCCTGGAAGGTGGTGCGGATGGTCCCGAAGCGATATTCGCTGGTGATCGCGAGAGCCGCCATGATCATCAGAACCAACACACCGAAGCCGGTCACCCCACTGAGTGCCCCCGACACTGTCGGCATCATTGCACCGTTGGGGCTGCTGAGCGACGACTTGGCGCTGAGTCCGAAAGCTGTGGCGAGTCCCAGCCCGAGCACGATGATGATGATCGTGCACCACAACGGTGATTTGGTCGTGGTGATCTTGATACGTTCAGCACTGAGAACAGCCATTACAGTGCACCTCCCATAGCCTGCTGTGTGTATGCGTTCTGAGTTTCGGGGACTGCTTCGATACCGGATGCGTGGTACTGGACATCGTCTCCGGTCAACTTCATGAACGCATCCTCGAGCGACCCCTGCTGGGACGCCAACTCGTGCAACACGATTCCCTGCGAACCAGCCAGACCCCCGATCACATCAGTGGTCGAATCCACGACCACCAACGCCGGCGCAACACCGGAACCGTCCTCACGCACCGTCAACCCCTGCGAGAGCAACAC